>JBFWXJ010000123.1:0-14278 GCA_050187535.1 Alphaproteobacteria bacterium
TGCTTCTGAGCTTCAGGGCAAGACGAGGCGCGCCACGATCGGCGCGTGATAGCCGGCCGGGTCCGCGAGGCCCGCGCGCTCGGCCGACAGCTCGTCGGCGAGGTCGCGGTTGAGGATCTCGACGCCGCGGCAGAGCCGGGCGAGCGGCCGCGACAGCAGGATGTGGTCGAGCATCACCGGCCGCCCGCCATGGCGCACCGTGAAGCGGTCGGAATCGGCGACGAAGCCATCGAGCGGAACGAGGCTGCGGCCGTCCAGCTCGCCATTGCCGGTCGCTTCCACGTCGGCGCGCAGCAGCGCGATCGGCACTTCGCGCCCGTCCGCGTTGAAGTCGCCGACGATGGCGATATGCGCCTCGTCATCGTCGTCGAGCAGCGCCTCCGCCAGCAGTCTTGCCTCCAGCGCCTGGCCCGACCGCTTCATCGCCGCCAGGAACGTGCCCTCCGCCCAGGCGGCGACGGTCGCCCATTGGGCACGCGTCGCCTTGCCCCCGGGCACGACGACGGGACGGGGCGCCCGCAGGTGCAGGTCGACGACGTCGAGCGGCCGGTCGCCGCCCACGTCGATGCGGACGTGGAGCAGCGGCCGTTCGAACGTCATCTCGGTCTCCTCGCCGCCGGCCAGCCAATGCCACGCGAGCGGCGGCACGAAGCCGTGCATCACCTGCCGCACCTCTCTGAAGGGATACCGGCTCAGCACGACCAGGTTGTGCACGTCGCGCGGGCGGGTGCCGGCGGCGTTGGTGGTGACCGCCCGGTGGAAGTCCGCCCAGGGGGTGCCGTGGACGAGCCCGTCCAGCGCATCGCCCGCGTTGACCTCCTGCAGGCAGAGGATGTCGGCGTCGAGGCGGGCGAGGATGCGGCGCAGCACCGGCAGCCGTTCGGCCAGCGGCGGCACGGCATCCGGGTCGTCGTCGAGATTCTCGATGTTGAAGGTGGCCAGTCGCAGCATTGGTCGAATCCTCTCACGCTCGTCCGCCCCATGTCTTGCCGCCAACGCCCCGTCATGGGCAGAGTGCCGCGCGAGAGGGAGGTGACGGGAGTGGCCTGGATCGTCGGGGCCGGCGACACGGCGTTCGGCCGGCATGCGGGCGCGACCACGCTGGACCTGATGACGCGCGCCGCGGCCGCGGCGCTGGCCGATGGCGGTCTTGCGCGGGGCGACGTCGACGGATTGCTCTGCGGCTATTCGACGACCCATCCGCATCTCATGCTGGCGACCGTCTTCGCGGAGCATTTCGGCCTCGATCCGATCTACGCCCATGCGCTGCAGGCCGGCGGGGCGACAGGGTGCGCCATGACGATGCTGGCCGCGCGCCTCGTCGATTCCGGTCAGTGCCGCACCATCCTCGTCGTGGCCGGCGAGAACCGGGCGACGGGGCAGAGCCGCGACTCGTCGGTCCAGACCCTGGCGCAGGTCGGCCATCCCGACTGCGAGGTGCCGTTCGGCGCGACGATTCCCGCCTACTATGCGCTGCTCGCGTCGCGCTACATGCACGTCCACGGGATCGGCGAGGCGGACCTGGCGGAGCTCGCGGTGGCGATGCGGGCCAATGCCGCCCGCCATCCGGGCGCGCACCTGACCGCCCCCATGACGGTCGCCGACGTCCTCAGCTCCAAGCCGATCGCCGCACCCCTCAAGCTGCTCGACTGCTGCCCCATCTCGGACGGTGGCGTCGCCCTGCTCGTCGCCGCCGAGCCGCGGCCGGGCGCGGTGCGCGTCGCCGGCGCGGGACAGGCGCATCGCCACCAGCATGTGACCCGTGCCGATATCGATGCGACGGGTGCCGTCCTGGCGGCCGGCCGCGCCTTGGCCGAGGCGGGCGTGGCCCTGGACGACGTCGACTATCTCGCGGTCTACGACAGCTTCACCATCACGCTGACCATGCTGCTGGAGGAGATCGGCTTCGCGCCGCGGGGCGGGGCCGCCCACATGGCCCGGGCCGGCATCTTCGCGCCCGACGGCCGGCTGCCGCTCAACACCCATGGCGGGCTGCTCTCGTTCGGCCATTGCGGCGTCGGCGGCGGCATGGCGCATATCGCCGAGGCCTATCGGCAGCTCGCCGGCAAGGCTGCGGCTCGCCAGGTGTCGGGGCGGCGGACGGCCTTCGTCCACGGCGACGGCGGCGTCATGTCATCCCATGTCAGCCTCGTGTTGCGAGCCGCCTGATGGACGATCTCGCCCGCCACTTCTGGGACGGCTGCGCCGTCGGCGAGCTGCGCCACCGCCGGTGCGACGCCTGCGGCGCGACCCAGGCCTTTCCGCAGGCGTTCTGCCCGGCATGTGGGTCGGCCGACGTGTCGTGGCGGGTCTCCGCGGGAAGCGGCACCGTCCACGCGGCGACCGTGGTGACGCGGGCGCCGACCGAAAGCTTTCGGGCGCTGGTGCCCTATGCGATCGTGCTGGTCGACCTGGACGACGGTCCGCGCATGATGGCGCACGGCGTTCCCGGCCTTGCCGTCGGCGACCGCGTCGCCGTTTCGTTCATCTCCCATGAAGGGCGGCATCTGCCGCGCTTCGTTCCCGTCTGAACTTTCCGGATATGTTCCATGTCGCTCGACGAAGGCCTGCGCGCCGCCCTCGACCCGCGTTCCGTCGCCGTGATCGGCGCCTCGGAGAACCCCAACAAGGTCGGCGGCCGGCCGATCCATTTCCTCGGCAGGTTCGGCTACAAGGGCCGGGTCTATCCGATCAACCCCGGCCGCCCGGAGATCCAGGGCTTCAAGGCCTATCCCGACATCGCTTCGGTGCCGGAAGCGCCGGAGCTGGTCGTCGTCGCCGTGCCGGGCGAGGCCGGCATCCAGGCGGTCGATGCCTGCGCCGAGAAGGGCGTGAAGGTCGCGGTCGTCATGGCATCGGGCTTCGGCGAGACCGGCGAGGAAGGGGAGGCGGCGCAGCGCGCCATGGTCGCCCGGGCGCGTGCCAGGGGCATGCGCATCGTCGGCCCGAACAGCCAGGGCATCGCCAATTTCGGCAATGGGGCCGTCGCCAATTTCGCGACGATGTTCATCGAGTATCCGCCCGAGGACGGACCGGTCGGCATCGTCAGCCAGAGCGGCGCCACCAGCCTGGTGCCCTATTCGCTGCTGCGCGGCCGCGGCATCGGCGTGCGCTACGTCTGCGCCACCGGCAACGATTCCGACCTGACGGCGATCGAGCTGGCCCAGGCGATGGTGGCCGATCCCGACCTGCGGCTCCTGCTGATCTATCTCGAAGGCCTGACCGACGCGCCCCGGCTGGCCGCAATGGCCGCGGCCGCCCGCGCGCGCGACCTGCCGATCGTCGCGCTGAAGGCCGGCCGCACGGCCGCCGGGGCCCAGGCCGCGCGCTCCCATACGGGCTCGCTCGCCGGCGAAGACCGGGCGATCGACGCCTTCCTGCGCCGGCACGGCATCTGGCGGGCGACCGACATGCACGACTGGTGTGCCGCGGCCGACCTTTACCTCAAGGGCTGGCGGCCGGACGGCAAGCGACTGGTCGCGATCAGCAACTCCGGTGCCAGCTGCGTCATGGCCGCCGACCGCGCGACCGAGCTCGACCTGCCGCTCGGCCGCTTCCGGCCGGAGACGGTCGAGCGGCTGAAAGGGGCGTTGCCCGGCTTCGCCACCACGACCAACCCGATCGACATCACCGCCGCCCTGTTGTCGAACAGCCATCTCTTCAGCGACATCCTGCCGATCGTCGGCGAGGACCCGGCGGCCGACATGTTCTTCATCGCCATTCCCGTGGCGGGGACCGGCTACGACGTGCCGACATTCGCGAAGGACACCGCGCAGTTCATGCAGGCGACCGGCAAGCCGGTGGCGATGGGGGTGCCGCAGCCGCCGATCGCAGCCGTCTTCGCCGAAGCGGGCGTGCCGACTTACCCCAACGAGACGACGGCGATGCGCGCGCTGGCCCAGCTCGCCGGCCACACCGCGATGATGCGCCGGCCGATGCCGACGCTTCCGGCCGCCGCCACCGTGGCGTTGCCCGCCGGCACCAAGCCGTTCCTCGGCGAGGCGGCCAGCCTGGCGCTGTTGGCGGCCCAGGGCATGCCGGTCGTGCCCTATCGCCTCTGCCGCAGCGCCGACGAGGCGCGCCGGGCACTGGCGGAGCTGGGTGGCCCGGTCGCCGTCAAGGCGTGCTCGCCCGACGTGCCGCACAAGTCCGAGCACGGGCTGGTGGCGCTCGGTCTCCGCGATCCCGATGCGGTCGCGGCCGCCTTCGAAGCGCAGATGGCAGGGCTCGTCCGGCTGGGAGCGGAAGTCGACGGCGTGATCGTCGCGAAGATGGTGCGCGGGCGGCGCGAGCTGGTGCTGGGTGCCCGCCTCGATCCGATGGTCGGCCCGGTCGTCATGGTCGGCGACGGCGGCAAGTACGTGGAAGCTCTGGGCGACGTCGCGGTGCTGGTGCCGCCGTTCACCGCCGAGGAGGTCGTCGAGGCACTGATGGGGCTGCGCATCGCGCCGATCCTGAAGGGCGTGCGCGGCGAGCCGGCGCTCGATCTCGCCGCCTATGCCGATGCGGCGGTGAAGCTGGCGGCGATGATGATGGCGGCCGGCGGCGCCGTCGCATCGGTCGACCTCAACCCGGTCATGGTCGGTGCGACGGGCGAGCCGACGGCGATCGTCGATGCGCTGGTGGAGCGGGCGGCGCGGTGATCCGGCCGCCGACAGCGGCGGACGAGCCGGCGCTGCTGGCGCTCAACAACGCGCATGCGCGCGAGCTGTCGGAACTGACGGCGGCCGGCCTCGCAGCCTTGCTGGCCGGTGCTTTCCGGGCACGCGTCGCCGACGAGGCCGCGGCGCTGCTCGTCGCCCTCGACCAGGATGCGCGCTACGACAGCCCGAACTTCCTGTGGTTCCGGGCGCGCTTTCCGCGGTTCGTCTATGTCGACCGGGTCGTCGTCGCGCCGGCCGCGCGTGGACGGGGGCTGGCGCGCATGCTCTACGACGACCTCATGGGGGCGGCGCGCGACGCCGGGCATCGCATGGTCTGCTGCGAGGTCAACAGCGATCCGCCGAACCCTGCCTCCGATGCGTTCCACGCGGCGCTCGGATTCGCCGAGGCGGGGCGGGCGCATCTCGCCGAGCGTGGCAAGTCGGTCCGCTACCTGACCCGGGAGCTCGCGTGCGAGGCCGGCGCCCGCGATCAGTTCGAGGCCGGGATCGCCACTTCGTAACGGCCGTCGCGCCACGCATAGACGGCGTATTTCGGGTCGATCACGTCGCCCTTGGCGTCGAAGCGCAGGCGGCCGACGACCGTGTCGTAGGTCGCGCCGCGCAATGCGGCGGCGACCGCGCCGGCCTTCAGCGATCGCGCCTTGTTGGCGGCGGCTGCCCAGACCTGGACCGCGGCATAGGTGTAGAGCGCGTAGCCTTCGGGCTCGTATCCGGCCGCGCGGAACTTCGCGACGACCGCGGCCGCGGCCGGCTCCCCCCGTGGGTCGGGGGCGAAGGTCATGAGCGTCCCGGCGCCGGCCGGACCCGAGATCTTCCAGAACTCGTCACTCACCAGCCCGTCGCCGGAGACGAGCACGGCCCCCAGCCCCTGGTCGCGCGCCTGCCGGACGATCAGCCCGGCCTCGATATGGTAGCCGCCGAAGTAGATGACGCCGATGCGGGCGGCCTTCATCCGTGTGACGAGGGCGGTGAAGTCGCGCTCGCCGCGGTTGATCGCCTCGTACATCGCCTCGTTGCGCCCCGCCTTGCGCAGCACCGCGCGCGTCTCGTCAGCGAGCCCGCGGCCGTAGGAGGTCTTGTCGTGAAGGATGGCGATGGCGGCACCGGGGAAGCGGTCGAGCAGCAGGCGGCCCGCCACCTTGGCCTGGGCGTCGTCGCGCCCGTAGGTGCGAAACACCGTGCGCCAGCCGCGCTTGTGCGCGTCGTCGGTCAGCGCGGGCGCGGTCGATGCGGGCGTGATCTGGAGGATGCCCGCCTCGTGATAGATCGGCGCGGCCGGGATCGAGGACGACGAGCAGTAGTGGCCGGCGACCAGTGCCACCTTGCGGGCGGCGATCCGGTGCGCCTCGGCCACCGCCTGCTTGGGGTCGCAGGCGTCGTCGCCGACCTCCAGCCGCACGGTGCGGCCGAGCACCCCGCCGGCCGCGTTGACCGCCTCGACGGCAAGTGCCGCACCGCGGCGGAGCTGTTCGCCGAAGATCGCGTCCTGCCCGGTCATCGGGCCGACCGTGGCGATCACGATCTCCGCCGCGGCCGCCGATGCCGAGACAGCGGCGAGCGCGACGAGGGTCGCGGCGAGAGTGGTGAGCCGTCGCATGGCCGGGTGCTCCTGGTGGGAACAGGAGTGATCTACCAAGCGGCCGGCGCGGGCGGCAACAAATGCCGGCGCCGCCGGCCCGATACGATATCTCGTGCCGGGCGGGGCCTGATAGGATTCGGCCACCCGCAATCCCGGAGGTCCCGATCATGAACGCGATCCGCCCGAACTCGGCGATGGCCCGCGACATCGCCTTCCACATCCATCAGCAGACCGACCTCAAGGCGCATCGCGAGCAGGGCGGCACGCTCTACACCAAGGGCAACGGCATCTACGTCTACGACGAGAACGGCAAGGAATACATCGAGGCGATGGCGGGGCTGTGGTGCGCCTCGCTCGGCTTCAGCGAGAAGCGCCTGGCCGACGCCGCCTACAAGCAGCTCCTTGAGCTGCCCTACTATCACACCTTCTTCGGCAACGGGCACACGCTGGCCGGCGAGCTGGCCGAGCGCCTGATCGCGATGGCGCCGGTGCCCTTCTCCAAGGTGCTGTTCCAGTGCTCCGGCTCGGAGTGCAACGACGCCGCCGTCAAGCTGATCTGGTACTACCACAACGCCATCGGCAAGCCGGAAAAGAAGAAGATCATCGGCCGCGAGCGCGGCTATCACGGCAACACGATCGCGTCCGTCAGCATCTCCGGCCAGCCGCACATGCGCGCCGGCTTCGACATCCCGCTGCCGCAGTTCAAGCACACCGAGAACCCGAACTACTACCGCTTCCACAACGAGGGCGAGACCGAGGAGCAGTACGCCGACCGCATGGCGGACGCGCTCGAGAAGCTGATCCTGGCCGAGGGGCCGGAGACGGTCGCCGCCTTCTTCGGCGAGCCGGTGCAGGGCGGCGGCGGCGCCATCACCCCGCCGCGCACCTACTGGGCCAAGATCCAGGCGGTGCTGAAGAAGTACGACGTGCTGTTCGTGGCCGACGAGGTGATCTGCGGCTTCGGGCGCACCGGCAACATGTGGGGCTGCCAGACCTACGACATGAAGCCGGACATGCTGTCCTGCGCCAAGGCGCTCTCGGCCTCTTACCAGCCGATCTCCGCCCTGATGATCTCCGAGAAGATCTACGAGGCGATGGTCAAGCAGAGCGAGACGCACGGCACCTTCGGCCACGGCTTCACCTATGGCGGCCACCCCGTCGCCTGCGCCGTCGCCCTGGAGACGCTGAAGATCTACGAGGAGCGCGACATCATCGGCCATGTGAAGCAGGTGAGCCCGGCGTTCCTCGCGACGCTCGAGAAGTTCCGCGGCCACCCGCTGGTCGGCGACGTACGCGGTGTCGGGCTGATCGCCGGCGTCGAGCTGATGGCCGACGGCGTCAAGCGCGAGCCGTTCCCGGCCGCCCGCAAGGTCGGCATCACCGTCATGAACAAGGCGGCCGAGAACGGCCTCGTGGTGCGCGCGATCGGCGACCGCATCGCCTTCACACCGCCGCTCATCATCACCGAGGCCCAGATCGCCGAGATGGGCCGCCGCTTCGGCAAGGCGCTCGACGACACTTGGTCCGAGCTGAAGGCGGACGGGACTGCGAAGGCGGCGTAACGATCCAGGCTCCCTCGGGTGGCCGGGAGGTCGCCCGAGGGAGCGGAGCACCGTATGATCCGGGTGCTTGGGATGGGCGAAGTTGCGTCCCTCGACGATGCTCGGGATGAGGGGTTTTCGTTATTGCCATCAAAGGCTTTCCTCGTCCCGAGCAGCGTCGAGGGACCCGCCGGCGGGAGTGCGATCGGTTACGAACGCGGCAGCCCGGTTGATTTTCACAAGCGGCCTTCGTAAATAGCGCCCGCCAGACCGGGCCCCTCTGGCAGGCCCGCCCACAAGGCGGCCTGCGATGTCGGACTGGACGTTCGAGAGCGGCTCCCGGTCCCTGCCTTCATCCCTTCATGGGCATGCGGCCATCCTGTTCATGACGCGGATGGCCGGAAGCGTAGCGGTCGAACGAGCGGCTCGTTCCTGACAACGGGAGCTCGCCCATGCCCGATTTCCTCTCCGCCGAAGTCCTCACGGCACTGGCCCAGGTCATCATGATCGACCTGGTGCTGGCCGGCGACAACGCCATCGTCATCGGGCTGGCTGCCGCCGGCCTGCCGCGGGAGCAGCGCACCAAGGCCATCCTGGTCGGCATCCTCGCCGCCACCGTCCTGCGCATCGTCTTCGCCGGCGTCACCACCCAGCTTCTGGCGATCATCGGCCTGCTGCTCGCGGGCGGCGTGCTGCTGCTCTGGGTCTGCTGGAAGATGTGGCGTGAGCTGCGGGCCGGCCACGCGCAGGAGGAGCAGGCGGCCGAGGAGGCGCTGACCGGTGAGGACCTGAACCGCGACGGCACGATCGCCGGCAACATGCCGCGCAAGACCTTCGCGCAGGCGGCGTGGCAGATCCTGGTGGCCGACGTCACCATGTCGCTCGACAACGTGCTGGCGGTGGCCGGCGCCGCCCGCGAGCACCCCTGGGTGCTGGTCTTCGGGCTGGCCTTGTCGATCGCCCTGATGGGCGTGGCCGCGTCCTTCATCGCCCGACTGCTGCAGAAGCACCGCTGGATCGCCTATGTCGGGCTGGCAGTGATCCTCTACGTCGCCCTCGACATGGTCTATCGCGGTGGCCTGGAAGTGTGGCCGCACCTCTTCGGCTGACCGCGGCGCCGGGCGCTCCCGCGGGGAGCGCCCGGACCCGGCTCAGACCGTCCCGATGGCGTTCGCCGGCGAGCCGACCGCACCCGGCAGGCGGAGCGGCGGGGCGGTCAGGAAGAATCGGTAGCGGCCATGGGCGCGCAGCCAATCGGCCAAGGGGGAGAGCAGCCACATCTCGCCCAGGTGGATGCCCAGCTTGAAGAGGCAGTGGTTGTGCAGCGGCAGCGAGCAGCACGGGTCCTCGGCCGTATCCAGTGCGGGCTGCTGCTCGACCGCATAGTTGTCGGATGCCAGGATCGCCAGCCCGCTGTCGGTGATCCACTGCAATAGCCGGTCGTCGCGGCCGTCGAGCGCGGCGCATGAACGGTCGAGCTTCTCGACGTCCGGCTTCCTGTTCATCTGCAGCAGCATGTCGGCGAAGCCGGTGCGCAGGCAGACCATGTCGCCGGTCTCGATCTCGACCTTGTCCGCTTCCAGTGCCTGCATGAGCTGGTCGTAGCCGACGACGGTGCGGCCCCAGCCGAAATGATGCAGCAGGTCGATCATGACGGCGCGGCCCTGCACGCATTTCTCGGCCATCCGCTCCATGCCCAGCGCCCGGGCGCCGGGCGGCTCGCGCACGGGGATTTCCTGCCCTTCCTTGTACTGGATCGGGCCGATGATGTGCTCCCAGGCGCGGTAGCCGTTGTAGTAGACCATCTCGGCCTTGCCATCGCCGTCGGCGTCGAACTCCTGGCCGACATGGGCGAAGCTGTCCCACTGCGTCGAGTACTGCAGGTGGATGAAGGCCGCGTCGTCGCTGACCACGTCGATCAGCTTGCGGTTGGTCATGCTGAGCGGGAAGTTGAGGTTGGGCTTGCCGTCGCGCACGGTCGGCTGGAGCACCGGCGGGTGGCGGCGCGGGTTGACCTTGGCCTCGCCCGGGTAGTCCAACGGCAGCGACAGGCAGAAGGGGATGCCCTCGCGCACCTCCGCGATGCCCTTCTTCACCTGCTCCGGCCCGATGAGGTTGAGGCGGCCGAGCTGATCGTCATGGCCCCAGTCGCCCCAGGTCGAGCCCTCGGGCCGGTGCTTCCAGCGGGTGTTCGTAAGCATGTCCGGCGTCCTCAGTTGGCGGGGCAATCGACGTTGGACCAGGAGCCGCGCACGAGCTGCGATCCTCCCTTGGTGACGGTCGCCTTGCGGCAGGTCTTCTGCTCATTGCCGTAGACGACGCGCGAGTACCGGTACTCGCACCAGGCATCGGCGGCATCGCGCATGAAGGCATACCAGGTGTTGGTCGCCTCGACATAGCGAAGCGCCGTCACGGTCGGATAGACGGCTTCCTCCGTCGGGCTCAGCGCATAGAAGCCGTCCGTCTTGCAGAGTTTCTGGACGAAGCTGCTGTCCATAGTCTGTGCCGCGGCGGGCGTGCTCCCGATCGCACCGCCGATGATCGCGGCGGCAAGCATCGAACGCAGTCGCATCTCGGGTTTCCTCCGAAATTTGGCCGTACGGGTTGCGGTCGCGACGAACGGCACGCCGGTCACCCGCGGTCAGTTGGCGGCGGAGCAGGAAGCGAGGACCCAGGCCGCGCGCGTGAGCTGCCTGCCGTCCTTGGTTACGGATGCGGTGGAGCATTGCCGGATCGGGACGCCGCCGATGGGCTGGACCGTCTGCTGCTCGCATGACGAGACACCGCCCTGGCGCACGAACTGATAGAGAATCGGCGTTCCGGTCACGTCCTGGAAACTGATGCGGGTGTCGCCGAGCGCCATGTACTGCGGCTCCTCGATATCGTCGAGCGTGTAGGCGCCGTTCGCGCACAGCCCGTGGACGAAGGCGACGCCGAACGGCTGCGCCATCGCCGGGGCGCCGGCGACTGCCAGGGCGGCGAGGGCGATCGCCGACAGGGCGGGACTGAAGCGCATGTCTGGTGTCCTCCCGGTGTCGCTGCGGTCACAGCACCGCCAGATTATTGCGCCTGAGCAGGCGGTAGACGAGGGCGAGCGGCACCACGGTCGCCGCGATCAGGACCGTCGCCACCGCCGCGGCGGTGCCCGCACCCTGACCCTCCAGGGCGCGGAACATGACGACCGTCATGGTGGACCAGGGGCCGCTGTAGAGCACCACGGTCGAGCTGAGCTCGGAGACGATCGTGACCCAGGCGAGCACCGTGCCGCCGACGATGCCGCCCAGCATGAGGGGCACCGTCAGGCGGAAGAAGGTCCAGGACGGCGGGCGTCCGAGATTGACCGATGCCTCCTCGAGCGCCGGGTCGATCTGGTGCAGGATGGCGCTGCCGGAGCGCACGCTGAACGGCAGCTTCCGGACCAGCCAGGCCAGCACCAGGATCAGCCAGCCGCCGGTCAGCACCAGGAAGCCGGCGTTGAAGGCCAGGACGAGGCCGATCGCCAGCACCGTGCCGGCGACCGCGAACGGCACCATCGCCAGCACGTCGAGCGCATGGGAGATGGGCGAGCGGTAGCGCGCCAGCACATAGGCGATGGGGATGCCGATCAGCGAGGCGCCGACCGCCGCCGCCGTCGAGAGGACGAGCGTGTTCCACAGGGGCCGCTGCGAGCGGGCGAAGAGATGGGCGAAGTTGTCGAGGCTGAATTCCGGCTGGATGACGGGGCCGCGGAACTTCATCAGCGCGACCACGACGATGGCGAAGAAGGGCAGGAGCGCCAGCAGCACGACGCCCCAGACGAAGAGGCTCGCCGCCCAGCGCCCGAGCGGGCCGACCCGGATCGCGGCCGGCGCGCTGCGCGAGACCGTGGCGAAGCGCCGGCGCGCCAGGTAATGGCGCTGCAACAACAGCGCGGCTGCGGCCAGCAGGACCAGCAGCATGGCGAGCGCCCCCGCCATCCCCGGATTGGCGCCGACCTCGCCGACGAAGAGCTTGTAGGCCTCGATCGCCAGGATGGGCATGTCCTCCGCCAGCACGAAGGGCACGCCGAAGTTCTCCAGCACCTCGATGAAGACGAGCAGCCCGCCCGCCAGCACGGCCGGCATGATGACCGGCACCGTCACCGTGCGGAACACGCGCCAGCGCGAGGCGCCGAGGTTCTGGCCCGCCTCCTCCAGCGAGGCGTCGACCGCGCGCACGGCGGCCAGCGCCGGCAGCAGCACGAAGGGGAAGGAGTGGAGCGTGAACACCATCACGAGGCCGGGCATGCCGTAGATCGTCGTGGTCGGCAGGCCTAGGCCCTGCAGCCATTGCGTGACGATTCCGGCGCGACCCAGCAGCAGCACCCAGGCATATGCACCGATGAAGGACGGCAGGATCAGCGGCAGCGCCGATAGCGCCAGCAGGACCGACCGGCCGGGAATCTCGATACGCGCCAGCAGGAAGGCCATGGGCAGGCCGATGGCGATGCATAGGCCGGTGGTGAACAGGCCGATGACGACGCTGTTGAGGATCGACTGCCGGTAGTAGCCGGTCGACAGCACCTTGACGTAGGCCTCCAGCGACAGGCGCACGCCTTCGGAATCGAGGAAGCTCGATGCCAGGACCTTGAAAAGCGGATAGACGAGGAAGAGGCCGAGGAAGGCGAAGGCGAGGGCCGCCACCGTCAGCGGGAAGCCCGACCTGGGCGGGATCAGCCTCACGGCGGGAAGACCGTGATGCGGTCCGGGTCGTAGGCGAGCGTGACGGGGCTGCCGATGGCGGGCGCGGCCCGGCCGTCGTCGAGCATGGCCGCGCGCAACGGAGGCCCGTCGCCCAGCCGCACGTCGATGCGCAGCAATGCGCCCAGGTGCTCGCAAGCGTCGATCTCGCCGGCGACCGTCGCCAGCCCGTCCGCCGCGCCCGCGACTGGCTGCAGCGCTTCCGGCCGCAGCGAGAAGGCGAGTGTGCTGCCGGCCGCCGCCGCGACCGCCGGCACGCGGAAGCTGCGGCCGAGCGCCGACACGACGAGATGCGCGCCGTCACGGCCCTCGACGCGGCCGGTCAGCAGGTTGGTGGCGCCCAGGAACTCGGCCACGAAGGGCGTCGCCGGGCTGCGGTAGATGGCGGCGGGCGGCCCCACCTGCTCCAGCTTGCCCGCCCGCATCACGGCGATCCGGTCGGAGATGGCGAGCGCCTCCTCCTGGTCGTGGGTGACGTAGATCGCGGTGATGCCGAGCCGCTGCTGCAGCGCCCGGATCTCGCGCCGCATGTCGACGCGCAGCTGCGCATCGAGGTTGGAGAGCGGCTCGTCCAACAACAGCACGTCCGGCTCGATGACCAGCGCTCGGGCCAGCGCCACGCGCTGGAGCTGGCCGCCCGAAAGCTGGTGCGGCCAGCGGCCGCCGAAGCCCGGCAGGTGGACCAGCGTCAGTGCCCGCTCGACCCGCTCGCGCGTCTCGGCCGCGGCGACCGCACGCGCCTTCAGGCCGTAGGCGACGTTGTCGGCCACGGTCAGGTTCGGGAAGATGGCGTAGCTCTGGAACACCATGCCGGTGTTGCGCCGGTGCGGCGGCAGGCCGTCGATGCGCCGCTCGCCGAAATGGATCGACCCTTCGTCGAGGTCGCAGAAGCCGGCGACCATGCGCAGCAGCGTGGTCTTGCCGCAGCCGGACGGGCCTAGGAGAGTGAAGAGCTCGCCCGCGGCGATGTCGAGCGACACTCCGGCGACCGCGCGCACGGACCCGAAGGTCCGCGCGACGCGGGTGATGGTGACGGCGGTCAAGGTGCCGGGTTCACCGCGTCGAGACGATGAGATCCTTGATCTTGGCCAGCGTCGCCGCGCGGGCATCCGTCCAGCGCTGCTCGTCGTACTTCGCGATCTTGATCGCGGAGAGCGGCGGCATGTTGCCCGGCAGCTTGGAGAGGTCGATGTCCTGGCGCGCGGGACGGCGGAAGTGCTTGGCCAGGATCATCTCGCGGGTGTCCTTGCGGTTGATGAAGTCGACGAACTTCTTTGCGTTCTCCGTATTGGGGCCGCCCTTGATGATGGCGACACCTTCCATCGCCACGTAGGTGCCGTCGGTAGGATAGATGACCTTCACGGGCGCGCCGTTGTTGGCCCAGAGGTAGCCCGCATACTCCATCGACATGCCGAGCGGGTACTCGCCCTGGCCCACGCCCTGGAAGACCAGGGACGAGCGGTTGAGGATGCGGGTGTTGCGGAAGATGTCGGAGACCTTCGCCCAGCCGGCGTCGCCGCCGCCCAGCAGGTCGACCATCAGCGTCGTCGTGGTGTAGGCCGAGCCCGAATTGGCGGGATCGGTGAACGAGACCTTGCCCTTGAGCTTGGGGTCGACGAGGTCGGCCCAGCTCTTCGGTCCCTGGTCGGCCGGCATCGCCTTGGTGTTCTGCAGGATCACCAGGAGATGCAGAGTGTTGCCGATCCACAGATCGTCGGGATCGCGGTACTCGGCCGGGATCGCATCGTGGTGGATCGAGCGGTAGGGCGCGAAATA
>JBFWXJ010000124.1:0-14267 GCA_050187535.1 Alphaproteobacteria bacterium
CAGATAGGTCGTCAGGAACTCGTAGCCGGCCGGCCGGCCGAACAGCAGCGGGATCGCCAGCAGCTCGAGCGCGACCGTGAAGTTCAGGATGACCGCATAGACGATCGCCGGACGCAGCAGCGGCATGCTGATCGACCAGAGTGCCCGGAACGGCCGGGCGCCGGAGATCCGTGCCGCGTCTTCAAGCGAGGGGTCGGCCGCCTGGGTCGAGGCGATGCAGAACAGATAGGTGACCGGCGCCTGCGCGACCGCGCAGATGATCGCCATGCCGGGGATCGTGTAGAGGTCCCATGGCGCATCGCCCAAGGCCTGCGCCAGGGACAGCGTCACATAGCCCGACGGGCCGTACATCACGCTGAAGCCGAAGCCCAGCACGAGATGGGAGATGTAGAGCGGCCAGATCAGCATCTCGCCGATCAGGGCACGCCCCGGCATGTCCGTCCGGCCGATGACGATGGCGGCGACGACACCGATCGCGGTGCCGATGACCGTGGTGAGCGCGCCCAGCGCCAGCGTGTTCCAGATGACCTTGAGGAATTCCGCGCTGCCGAACAGGTTCACATAGTTGTCGAGCGACAGCCGCCCCATGCCGTCGTAGAGCGGCCGGTCGCTGAACGACTGGTACAGGATCGGGATCAGCGGCGCGGCGACCAGCATCAGCGTGATCGCCGCGATACCCCACTGCGCCACGCGATCCCGCCCCGGCAGGAGCGCCGGGGCGGGAGTGGCATCGAGGGTGGTCATCGACGGATCAGCCGCCGCTGAAGACCTTCTTCCAGCGGGCCTGGAACTCCGGCCCCTTCGCCAGCATGTCGTCGTCGTACTCGACGATGACGAGGTTCTGCTCGCCGCCGGCCTCCTTCGCGACGCGGCTGAACGTGTAGCGCGGCACCTCGTCGTCCTTCACGTCCTGGCGGTACGGCGTCAGGCCGCCCTTGCCGAAGCCAACCTGCCCTTCATGCGACAGGATGTGGTCCAGCATCAGCTTGGCCGAGTTCGGGTTGGTGGCACCCTTCGCGACGCCCATGCCGCGCACCACGATCGGCGTGCCGTCGGTCGGGAAGGACCAGCCGAGAATCTTGGCGCGTGCCGGATCGTTGAGGCGGGGATAGAGCACGATGGCCGACACGAAGTAACCGGCGAGGTATTCGCCGGCGGTGATCTTCTCGACCATCGGCCCGGCGCTGCCTTCGGGGCGCACTACCTTCGCCAGCTGCTCGAACATCTGCCAGGCCGCATCGCCCTTCTTCTTGACGTAGGCCCAGTTGATGGCGAGGCCGAACGCTTCCGTGCCGGCGTTGTAGGTAGTGATCTTGTTCTTGTATCGGGCGGGCGCGGCCGAGGTCATCTTGACCAGGTCGGCGAGGCTCTTCGGGGCCTGGGCCTCCGGAATCAGCGCCTTGTTGTAGACGATCACCATCGGGTCGGCCGACACCGTGTAGAGCCCCTTGCGTGGCTTGCTCCACGCCGGGACCTTGCTCGCTTCCGGCGACTCGTACTCGAGCAGCTCGTTGCGGGCCACGAACTGCAGCCACTTGTCGACTGCGCCGTTGATCATGAGGTCGCCCGACCGCGCACCCGATGCCCGCTCGGCGTAGTAGCGCTCGAAGACCTCGCCCGAACCGAGGTCGAGCGTCTGCACGTCGATCCACGGGAACTTCTTCTTGAAGCCCTCGATCACCGGCCGCCAGTTGTACTCGGCCATGATCGAGTAGATGACGAGCTTGTTCTCCTTCTTCGACCCCTCGACGATCTGCTGGTAGTCCTTGGGATAGTAGTCGGGCAGCGTCTGCGCCGTGGCCGGAGCGGCCAACGCCAGCGCGGCCGCGAGCGCGGCCGGCATCAGGTGTTTCGTCACGAGGCGTTCCTCCCTGCCGGTTTCCGCCCGAGGGCGGTCGATGGGGCGGAGTAGAACCGAAGCGCCCCGAAGGTGCAACGGCTGGCCGATTGAAGCGATCCAGGCGCGCGGAATAGATTCCAGCGCGGACTCGGTCGCGATGGGGCGGCGCAGGAGGACCAATGGCCGTCATCGTCGTCGACAAGCCGCTCGATCTGCTGTCCGCGGATTACTTTCCCGGCCGCGCGCCGACATCCACGGCGTCCTCCTCGCCGACGCGGGTGGTCGTGGTCGAACCTGGCGGCGACGTCGTGACGCTCGATGGCAGCTTTACGGTCACCGCAGGGTTTCCGTCGAGCGGTGACCTCGAGGCGATTGCGGAATCGGGCCCGTCCGTCGGCTATCAGGCGACCGGCCTCGACCTCACGGTCGCCGAGTTCCTCCAGTTCCGCGCCGCCGTCGCCGACGGCGCCTCC
This sequence comes from Alphaproteobacteria bacterium, assembly GCA_050187535.1. GTDB lineage: Bacteria > Pseudomonadota > Alphaproteobacteria > ATCC43930 > Allostellaceae > Allostella. The sequence goes on from JBFWXJ010000124.1 coordinate 2,314, forward strand.
GGCTTCGCCTTCGTGCAACGCATGCTCCAGGGTGATGATTCCCTGTTCGGCGGGGCGGGCAACGACCGCCTCGTCGGCTTCGCCGGCAACGACAGCGTATTCGGCGGGGCGGGAGACGACGACGTCAACGGCAATACCGGCGACGACTTCGTGATGGGCGGCGACGGCGCCGATTTCGTGCGCGGCGGCCAGGGCCAGGACACCGTCTACGGCGAATTCGGCGACGACTGGCACGTCAACGGGAACATCGGCGACGACCTCGTGCTGGGCGACGGCGGACGCACGCCGGGCAACGACACGATCTTCGGCGGCCAGGGACGCGATACGGTCTTCGGCGACACCGGCGAGTTCGATGCGCCGGGCGGCAACGACTCCATCCTCGGCAATCTCGGCGACGACGAGCTCTACGGCGAGGAGGGCAACGACACGCTTCAGGGCAACGAGGGCGACGACTTCCTGATGGGCGCGCAGGGGCTGGATTCCCTGCTCGGCGGCGCGGGCGCCGACACGCTGATCGGCGGCCTGGCCGCGGTCGACGCCCCGGACGTGTCCGCCGACGTGCTCGACGGCGGCGCAGGCGACGACGTGCTGATCGGGGAGAACGGCGCCGACACGATGACGGGTGGCCCGGGTGCCGACCGCTTCGAGTTCCTCTCGGGCGACGGTGGCGACACCATCCTGGACTTCACGCCGGGCGAAGACGTGATCGCGTTGGCCGCGGACCTCAACGGCATGACCCTGACGCCGCAGGACGTCTACCAGAAGATCATCCTGCTGGCGCAGGCGGACGGCCAGGGCAACACCCAGCTCGGTCTGGGCGACGGCAATTCCGTCGACCTGATCGGTGTGCTGCCGAGCCAGCTCCGACCTGAGGACTTCACGGTCATCTGAAAGCCACCGCCGGATCGCGAGACGCCCTTCGCTGTCCGCATTGCCCGCGGGGCACCGCTCGACTAGCTTCCGCGCGGGGACCGCGGCGCGGGACGGACGGGGCGTCCGCCGCCGGAAACTCGACCGGGGAACTCATGGGTACGCTGACCGCCAACACGTCGCTCGACCTGCTGTCCGGCAACTTCTGGTACGGCTCGCCGGACTATCTCTATACGGACTTCACCCCGAACACGGTGATCTTCACAGAGCCGGACCGTTCGACGGCTTGGCTGCACGGCACATTCAACATCGACGGCCAAGGCAACCTGATCGACGGCATCTATGACACCTTCTATGTCGTCACCGCGGAGGGTGTGCGGCCATTCGAGGGTACCGGCTTCGCACTCGGCGTCGTCGACGACCTCGTTCCATACATCTTGACCGGAGACTCCTTCGGCCTCGTCGCAGCCACGCTGGCCCAGGATGACGAGGTACTCGGCAGCGACGCCGCCGATACGCTGGTCGGCATGGACGGCAATGACGTCGTCAACGGCAACGGCGGCGACGACGACCTCAACGGCAATCTCGGCAACGATCTCGTGACCGGTGGCTCCGGCCGCGACTACGTGCGCGGCGGCCAGGGCGACGATACCGTGCGCGGCGGAGCGGACGACGACTGGCACGTCAACGGCAGCATCGGCAACGACCTGGTCTACGGCGACCTCGGCAACGACAGCGTCTACGGCGGTCAGGGCGCCGACCAGCTCGACGGCGGCCAGGGCGACGACTGGCTGAGCGGCGATCTCGGCAACGACACGCTGACGGGCGGCACCGGCGCCGACCGCTTCGTCTTCCGCTCCGGCTCCGGTGCGGACCGTGTCGCGGACTTCCACGCGGCGGAGGGCGACAATCTCGCCCTGCAGGCGAACCTCAACGGCACCGGCGTCGACACCTTCGCCGAGCTGCAGGCGCGCATCGCCGCCGACGGCCAGGGCAATACGACGATCGATCTCGGCGGCGGCAACAGCCTCATCCTCCTCGGCGTGCAGCCGGCGGCCCTGTCGGCGGCCAACATCTCGTTCTTCTTCGACTGAGGGCAGCAACGGGTGACATGACAGGCTACGGGCGCTAGGCTCGACCCTCGCCGCCCGATGCCGCCTCGACGTCGGCGCCCGCGCTTCAGCGCGGGTAAGGGCGTCAGCATCCGAGGAAGCCCCATTCCATGAACACCACCCCCGCCCAAGACCGACCGTCCTGGCGCTCGATCATGTTCGTGCCGGTCAACGTGCGTAAGTACGTGGAAAAGGCGCACGAGCGCGGCGCCGACGGCTACATCCTCGATCTCGAGGACAGCATCGCGCCCGCCGACAAGGCCGCAGCCCGCGAGATGATCGCCGGTGCGGCCGCAGAGGTGTCGCGCGCCGGTGCCGACGTGCTGGTGCGGATCAACCGGCCGCTGGAGCTGGCCGTGCGGGATATCGAGGCCGCCGTCTCCCCAGCCGTGCGCGCGCTGATGCTGCCCAAGCTCGACAGCGCGGGCCATGTCCGCCTGCTGGCCGAGCTGGTCGACACGGTCGAGACGCAGAAGGGCATGCGCAAGGGCCACACCGTCTTCATCGCGATGGTCGAGACGGCGGCCGGGTTCCGCCACATCTGGGAGATCGCCGAGGCGCATCCGCGCGTCGTGGCGATCACGTTGGGTGGGGAGGATTTCGCGACCTCGATCGGCGGCGAGCCGGACCCGGAGGTCCTGCTCTATCCCAAGCAGCAGGCGGTGCTGGCCGCACGCGCCGCCGGCATCACGCCCATGGGCACGATCGGCTCCGTCGCGGACTTCCGCGACGTCGACGGCTATCGCGCCATCATCAAGCGCTCGCGCCGCTTCGGCTTCGAGGGCAGCGCCTGCATCCATCCGAGCATCGTGCCGCTGCTGAACGAAGGCTTCACGCCCAGCGCAGCGGAGGTCGACACGGCCCGGCGGATGATCGCGGCCTATGAGAAGGCCTACGCCGAAGGCCGCGGCTCCGTCAGCTTCGACGGCAAGATGATCGACGTGCCGATCGTGGAGCGGGCGCAGCGCACGGTGGCGCTGGCGGCACGCTACGCCGGCCTGGCGGGAGGCCGCTGACGATGACCACCGCCGCCCCTGTCGGCCCGCTGTCCGGCATCAAGGTCCTCGACCTCACCTCCTACCTCGCCGGCCCCTATGGCTGCACGCTGCTGGCGGATCTCGGGGCCGAGGTGATCAAGGTCGAAGCGCCGGTCGGGGACATGATCCGCAACTTCCCCTCGACGCTGCAGAACGAGAGCCGGGTCTTCCTCGGCGCCAACCGCAACAAGCAGGGCATCGTCCTCGACCTGAAGAAGAAGGAGGCGCTCGCCATCCTCCATCGCATGGTCGAGACGGCCGACGTGGTGGCGCACAACTTCCGCCCATCGGTCCCCAAGCGGCTCGGCATCGACTACGAGCGGCTGAAGGCGATCAACCCGCGGCTGATCTACGTCTCGCTGACCGGGTTCGGAGAGACCGGCCCGATGGCCGACAACGCCGGATTCGACCAAGTGCTGCAGACGATGACCGGCATCTGCACCTTCCAGGGAACGCCGGAAAATCCGCAGGTCGTGCTGGGCTCGGTCGTCGACTACTACACGTCGGCGCTGCTGGGCTATGGGGTCGCGTCGGCCCTCTTCCACCGCGAGCGCACCGGCGAGGGCCAGTTCGTGGGGCTGTCGTTGTTGCGCACGGCACTCACCATGCAGGCGGGCCGCTTCGTCTGGGCCGAGGGCGAGCCGCTGCACGTCAACCGCGAACTGCGGTCGGGCGGCCTCACCGGCATCCACCCGACCAAGGAAGGCTCGATCTACATCTCCGCCCATTCGCCGCATTTCTGGAAGGCGCTCTGCGAGGCCCTCGGCCTCGACGATCTCGCCACGGACCCGCGCTACGACACCATGCGCAAGCGCGCCGAGCACGCGGCCGTGCTGTTGCCGCGGCTGCGCGAGGCCCTGATGAAGCACACCGCCGCCGAGTGGGAGGAGATCTTCGGCCAGAGCGTGCCATGCGCCCGGGCGCGCCCGATCGAGGACATGTTCGAGCATCCCCAGGTCCTGGCGGAGGACCTGGTGGCGACGATGGAGCACCCCGTCGTCGGCAGCTACCAGGGGCTGAACAAGCCCATCCGGTTCAGCGCGACGCCGGGGCCGAAGAATTTCGGCGCCCCGACCTTCGGGCAGCACACCGATGCCGTGCTGTCCCGCCACGGCTACTCCGAAGAGGAGATCGCGCAGCTGCGCGCCGACGGCGCGGTCATGTGAGACGACAATCGAGGGTTCCGCATCCGACGGGACCCCTGCGGGAGGGAACGATGACGTTACTGCGGAAGCTGGTAATTGCCGGCATGTTCGCGTCGGCGGCCGCCCCGGCGGCGGCCGAGACGCCGGTGCGCGGCGGCACCCTCGTCTATGCCGTCAACGGCGACACCTCGACCTACGACTGCCATGGGGCGTCGAGCTTCTCGAACATCCACTACCTCGCCCCGCACTATTCGCTGCTGCTGCGCTTCGACGCCGTCGAGTATCCCAAGATCGTCGGCGACGTGGCGGAGAGCTGGACCGTCTCCGAGGACGGCAAGACCTACACGTTCCGGCTGCGCGACGGAGTCGAGTTCCACGACGGCTCGAAACTGACCTCGCGCGACGTGAAGGCGACCTACGACCGCCTGCGCGCGCCGCCCAAGGACGTCGTCTCGGTCAGGCAGGGGCTGTTCGCCGACATCGAGGCGATCGAGACGCCGGACCCGGCGACCGTCGTGTTCCGCATCGGCCAGCCCAATGCCGGCATGCTCTCCAACTTCGCGAGCCCGTGGAACTGCATCTACTCGGCGGCGAAGCTGCAGGCCGATCAGCGGTTCCCGGTGCACAACATCATGGGCAGCGGCCCCTTCCGCTTCGTCGAGCACGTCGCCGGGTCGCATTGGGTCGGCAAGCGGTTCGAGAATTACTACGACCGCAAGCTGCCCCATCTCGACGGCTTCCGCGCCATCACGATGACGAACACCGCGATCGTCAACGCCATGGCCGGCGGCCAGATCATGGCGGAGTTCCGCGGCTTCGCCCCGGCCGAGGTCGCGCGCGTGAAGAGCGCGCGCGGCGACCAGGTGGCCTTCGCGGAAGGCGGCTGGCTCGCCCACTTCTTCTTCAGCGTCAATGCCGAGAAGAAGCCGTTCGACGACATCCGGGTGCGGCGCGCGTTGACTTTGGCGGTCGACCGCTGGGGCGGGGCCGGCCCGATGTCGCGCATCACCTTCCTCAAGACCGTGGGCGGCCTGATGCGGCCGGGTTCGGCGATGGCCCTGGGCGGCGACGAGCTGACGGACCTACCCGGCTTCGGGCGCGACATCGCCGCGGCCCGCGTCGAGGCCCGCCGGCTGCTCGCGGAGGCGGGCGTGCCGAAGCTCAGCTTCAAGCTGACCAACCGGGTGACCTCGCCCTTCGTGCCGCTCGGCCTCTTCCTCATCGACCAATGGCGGCAGATCGGCGTCACGGCCGAGCACATCCAGCTCGAGACGGGCCAGTGGCTGACGACCCGCCAGGCCGGCAACTTCGAGGTCTGCGTCGATTCCCAGGCCGAATGGAACGACGACCCCTCGGTGCAGCTCGCCCGCTACCTGTCGTTCGACAAGGCGGAGAACAACATCTCGCGCTATGTCGACCGCAAGGCCGACGATCTCTACGCCCGCCAGCAGGCGGCGCTCGATCTCAAGTCGCGCAGCGCACTCGTGCACGAGCTGCAGCGCCACCTGGTCGCCCAGGCGTATTCCGGACCCCTGTACTGGGCCGCCCGCAATGCCCCGGTCGATCGCCGCGTCCAGGGCTGGATGTCGCTGCCGAGCCACATGCTGAACCAGGACTTGCGCGAGATCTGGCTGAAGCAATGACCACGGAGACCCCGATGGCACTCAATCGCAGCTTCCTCTTCGCCCCCGGCAACCATGCGCGACGGGTGGAGAAGGCATTCACCGTCGGGGCCGATGGCGTCATCCTCGACCTGGAGGATGCGGTCGCGACCACGGAGAAGCCCGGAACGCGCCCGCTCATCGTCGAGGCGCTGCAGCGGCCGCGCACCTGCCTCGGCTATGTCCGCGTCAACGCGATGGAGACGCCCTTCTGCTACGGCGATCTGGTCGCGGTAGTGGGGCCGGGGCTGGACGGCATCATCCTGCCCAAGGTCGAATCCGCCGCGGGCCTGCTGGCGATCGACTGGCTGATCGAGCAGCTCGAGCGCGAGCGCGGCCTGCCGCGGCGCAGCATCGACCTGGTCGCGATCATCGAGACGGCGCGCGGCCTCGCGGACATCGATTCCATCCTGCGCGCCGGCAGCCGCGTGCGCCGCGTCGCTTTCGGCGCCGGCGACTTCACCTTCGACACCAACATCACCTGGACGCGCGAGGAGAGCGAGCTGGCGGCGGCACGCGCCACGATCGTCGCGTCGTCGCGGGCGGCCGGGCTGGAAGCGCCCTTCGATTCCGTCTGGGTCGATCTCGGCGATATCGAAGGGCTGGAGGAATCCACCAGGCGCGTCCTGCGCATGGGCTTCCAGGGCAAGATGTGCATCCATCCGAGCCAGATCCCCGTCGTGAACGGCGTCTTCACCCCGACCGCGGCCGAGGTCGACTTCGCCGAGCGGGTCGTGGCCGCCTTCGACAAGGCCGAAGCGGAGGGCTCGGCCGCGTTTCAGATCGACGGCAAGTTCGTCGACTATCCGATCGTCTATCGGGCGCGCCGCGTGCTGGAGAAGCGCGACGCCATCCGGGCGCGGGCCGCATAAGCGCACGAGGGAGGCTGAAGTGGCGCCGATGACCGGGCATGTGCGCCACCACGGCCGCTTCTACCTCGCACTCGCCGGGGGAGCGGTCGCCGGCGCCGCGATCCCGATCGACGGGGTCCACCTGCGGCTGGTCCTGGGCGGCGACGTCTTCTTCCTCGTCTATCTCGCCGCGACCGCCGTGGTTGCGTGGAGCGCCACGCCGGACAGCATCCGCGCCCGGTCCGAGGACGCGGACGAGGGCATCGCTGTCATCTTCCTCCTGACGATCGCGTCGGTCGTTCTCAGCCTCGGCGCCATCTTCGCGCTCGTCTCGCGTGGCGAGGCCCTGCCTGCGGCGCATCTCGCCTTGGCCGCAGGAAGCGTTCTCCTGGGCTGGCTGACCCTGCACACCATCTTCGGCTTCCACTACGCGCACGTCTTCTACGCCGAGGCCGAAGATTCGCCGCCGGACGAGCGGCATGACGCCGAAGGGCTCGCCTTCCCCGCCACGGACGCGCCGGGTATCTGGGAGTTTCTCTATCATGCCTTCGTCATCGGCATGACGGCGCAGGTGTCGGACGTCGAGGTCGTCTCGACGCGCATGCGACGCATCGTGCTGGTGCAGTCGATCGTGGCGTTCTTTTACAACACCGTGCTGCTGGCGCTCGCCGTGAATATCGCAGCGAGCCGGACCTGACGGCCGGCGCGCCCTACCCCGCCAGTCGCGGGAACAGCGGCCGCAGCCGATCGTAGGCTTCGCGGTACACCGCGTAGAGGCGGTCGTAGACGCCGGCCTTGTCGCGGTCGGGGCAGATGGTCTCGCCCGGACGCACGAAGCGGCCGATCGCACCCCAGTCGTCGAAGAGACCGACCGCGTATCCCGCGACGAAGGCTGCGCCGAGCGCGGACCCCGGGTGCCCTTCCAGCAGCGTGACCGGCCGCTGGATGACATCGGCTACGATCTGCATCCACACCCGGCTGCGGGCGCCACCGTCCGATGCGCGGAACCGCTCTGCCGCAAGCCCCGCCTCGGCGAAGACATCGAGGTGGTGGCGGAAGCCGTAGGCGATCCCCTCCAGCGCCGCCCGCCAGACGTGGCCGGTCCCGTTATGCAGCCCGAGCCCGAGCAGCACCCCGCGCGCGCCCGGGTCGTGGAGGGGTGTCTTCTCACCCAGCAGGTAAGGCAGGAACACCAGACCGTCGGATCCGGCCGTCGTCGCCGCGGCAAGCCGGTCGAGCGCCTGGTGGACGGTCGCCCCCTCCTCCGGCCGGAGCCCGGCGGCGACGGTCGCAGCCAGCCAATTGAGCGCGGCGCCGGAGGTCGCCATGCAGCCGTTCGGCATGTACAGGCCGGGCACGACATGGAAATCGTTGTAAAGGCGCGGATCGCCGATCGGTGCCCGTGTCGCCGCCATGACGTCACCGGAGCCGCCGAACTTCAGCAGCACGTCGCCTTCCGCCACCACGCCGGCGGCGAAGGTCGAGGCGGCGTGGTCGGCCACGCCCGCGATGACCGGTGTGCCGGCCGTCAGGCCCGTTGCCATGGCGGCCACCGCGGTGACGGCCCCGACGATCTCGGTCGGCCGGCGGATCGGCGGCACCTGCGCCCGGCCGAGGCCGCCCAGCGCCAGCAGGTCGTCGGCGAACCGCCGCTCCTCCATGAGCATGAACCCGGATTCGAGCGCCCAGTTTTCCTCGACCGAAAGAGCGCCGGTCAGGCGGTGGGTGATGAAGTCGTAGGAGCCGAAGACCGTCGCGACGCCGGCCATGACATCGGGCTCGTGGCGGGCCAGCCAGCGCAGCGTCGGCCCCACGAGCTGCTGGTTGATGCCGCAGCCCGTGCGGGCGAAGAAGCTCGCCTCGTCGACGGCGGCCCGCATCTCCTCGACTTCGACGGCGGCCCGCGCGTCCGACTGCTGGATGCTGCGGCGCAGCGGCCGGCCGTCATGGTCCAGCAGGACGATGGCCGGCAGCATCCCGGTGACGCCCACCGCCGCTATCGCTTCTCCCGACGCGCCCGCCATGCCGGCGAGCTCCCGCAGGATGGCGCAGGCGTTCGCCCACCACTCCTCGGGGTCCTCCTCCGCCCAGCCCGGACGGTCGCAGTGGAGGGTGACGGGGCGGCTGCGCGTGGCGAGGGTGGCCCCGTCGGGCCGGATGAGGACGCCGATGGTCGAAGTGGTGCCGATGTCGAGGCCGAGCAGCAGAGGCATCGCGGCAGGTTGGCGCGCCCGCCGCCGCCGCGCAACGGCGGGGGATTGGCCGCGACGCCGGCGGATCGACTATCATGCCGGTCGACCCGGGCGGCGATGCGCCCCGTGGAAGGAGGACGGATGCGGACGGCATGGGGGATTCTGCTGGCGGGCGCGTTGGCGGCCACCGCCGGTACGGCGGCGGCGCGCGACCTGACCGTGGTGTCGTGGGGCGGCGCCTATCAGGACGCCCAGCGCGACGCCTACTTCAAGCCCTACATGGAATCGACCAAGTCGAAGATGGTCGAGGAAAGCTGGGACGGCGGCATCGGCGTGCTGCGCGCCAAGCTGCAGGGCGGCGCCAACACGTGGGACGTCGTCCAGGTCGAGTCCGAGGAGCTGGTGATCGGCTGCGAGGAAGGCCTGTTCGAGAAGATCGACTGGGCGAAGATGGGCGGCAAGGACGCGTTTCTGAAGGACGCGGTCCACGACTGCGGCGTCGGGGCGATCGTCTACAACTTCATCATGTCCTACGACGCCGACCGCATGAAGGACGGGCCGAAGAGCTGGGCCGACTTCTGGGACGTCTCGAAGTTCCCGGGCAAGCGGGCGCTGCGCAAGGGGCCGAAGACCAACCTCGAATTCGCCCTGATGGCCGACGGCGTGGCCGCCGGTGACGTCTACAAGCTGTTGGCGACGGAGGCCGGCGTCGACCGCGCCTTCCGCAAGCTGGATGCGCTGAAGCCCCATGTCGTCTGGTGGGAGAAGGGCTCGCAGCCGCCGCAGCTCCTGGCCGCGGGCGAGGTGGCGATGACCTCCGCCTACAACGGCCGGATCGCGGCTGCCAACAAGACCGACAAGAAGAACTTCAGGATCGTCTGGAACAACTCTCTCTACACGATCGATTCCTGGGTGATCATGAAGGGCACGCCGAACAAGGCGGCGGCCGAGGGGTACATCGCCTATGTCAGCAAGCCTGACAACCAGGCGCGGATGCCACCCAAGATCCCCTATGGCGTGACCAACAAGGGGGCCAACGCGCTGATCGACAAGGCGGTGCTGAGCGAGCTGCCGACCGCGCCCGAGAACATCGCGACCGCGCTCTACATCGACGAGCCTTTCTGGGTGGAGAACATCGACAAGCTGAACCAGCGCTTCAACGCCTGGGTCGCCCGCTGACGTGCGGAGAACGAAGGCGGCGCTGCTCGTAGCGCCGCTCTTCCTCTTTCTTCTCGCGACCTTCGTCGGGCCGATCGGCGCCATGCTGTGGCGTGGCGCCGTCGACCCCGAGGTCGCCCCCGTATTCCCCCGCACCCTGGCCGCACTCGCCGCCTGGGATGGCGCGACGTTGCCCGGCGAGCCCGCCTTCGCGGCGCTGACCGCCGACATCCGCGAGGCCCGCGCCACGGGCACACTGGCCGCCGCCGCGACGCGCCTCAACTACGACGTAAACGGCTTCCGCTCGCTGCTCTTCGCAACGGCGCGGCGCCTGCCGCCGGAAGATGCGACCGAGGTCGCGTCGGCGCTCCGGGCGATCAGCCCGCTATGGGGCGAGCGCGAGACCTGGGCTGCGATCCGGCGGGCCGGTGGGCCGCTGACCGATCTCTATGCCCTGGCGGCGCTCGACTTGCGCCGCGACGCGGACGGAGCGATCGTCGGCGTGCCACAGGAGCAGGCGGTGTTCCGCACGGTGTTGTTCCGCACGCTGTGGATCGCCGGCGTGGTGACGCTGATCGCGCTCGGCCTCGGCTATCCCGCCGCCTACCTGCTGGCCCGCCTGCCCGAGCGCGTCGCCAACCCGCTGCTTATCCTGATCCTCGTTCCTTTCTGGACGTCGCTGCTCGTGCGGACGGCCGCATGGGTGGTCGTGCTTCAGCGCGAGGGCGTTCTCAACGCCTTCCTGACCGGCATCGGCCTCGTCGCCGAGCCCCTGCCGATGATCTACAACCGCGTCGCCGTCTACACGGCGATGGTCCACATCCTGCTGCCGTTCATGATCCTGCCGCTCTACAGCGTCATGCGCGGCATTCCGGATGCCCAGTTGCGCGCCGCCGCCTCGCTGGGCGCCGCCCCGTTCACCGTGTTCCGCAGGGTCTTCCTGCCGCAATCCATGGCGGGCATGGTCGCGGGATCGCTGCTCGTCTTCATCCAGGCGCTCGGCTACTACGTCACGCCGGCCCTGGTCGGCGGTGCCGAGGATCAGATGATCAGCTACTTCATCGCGTTCTATGCGAGCCGCACGATCAACTGGGGCATGGCCGCGGCCCTGTCGGTGCTGCTGCTGACGGCGACGGCCGCTCTCTTCCTCGTATATCGCCGGCTCGCCGGCACCCAGATGCCGCGCGTCGCCTGATGGCATCGGCCGAGAACGACACGGCCGGCCAGCGTCTCGCGCGCGTGGCGCTGTGGGTGCATCTCGGGCTGGTGACGACGTTTCTCGTGGCGCCGATCCTGGCGATCGCACCCTTGTCGTTCAGCTCCGGTTCCTTCCTGCACTACCCGCTCCCCGGCCTGAGCCTGCGCTGGTATGCCGACTTCTTCACGTCGCAGTTCTGGCTGCCGGCGCTCGGCAACAGCATGGTCGTCGCCGTCGCCGCCACGATCGCCGCGACGCTGCTCGGCACCTTGGCCGCACTCGGGCTCTGGCTCGCGCCGTTTCCGGGAAAGGCCGTCGTCGTCGCGGTGCTGCTGGCACCGATGGTCGTGCCGATCATCGTCGTCGCGGTCGGCGTCTACTTCGCCTTCGCCAGGGCCGGCCTCGCCAACACGCTGCCCGGGCTGATTCTCGCCCACACCGCCCTGGCCGCCCCGTTCGTCGTCGTCACGGTGCAGGCGACCCTGGCCGGTTTCGACCGCGGCCTGATGCGCGCGGCCGCCAGCCTCGGCGCGCCGCCGATGACCGCTTTCCGCCGCGTCATGCTGCCGCTGATCACACCGGGAGTGGTCTCCGGCGCCCTCTTCGCCTTCGCGACGTCCTTCGACGAGGTCGTCGTCGCCTTCTTCCTCGCCGGCCCGGGGCAGCGGACGCTGCCGCGCCAGATGTTCGCCGGCATCAACGAGAACATCAGCCTGACCATCACCGCCGC
>JBFWXJ010000125.1:0-14265 GCA_050187535.1 Alphaproteobacteria bacterium
CGGGAGTCGAACGACTTCGCGACGGCGCTGATGGACGCCAACGGCGATTCGCTGTCGGAGAACACGGCCGGCATCCCGTCCTTCGTCGGCATCCTGCCGCGCACGCTGAAGCATTTCCTCGCGCGCTACCCGAAGGAGAGCTGGCGGCCGGGCGACATCGTCATCACCAATGACCCGTGGATGGCGACCGGCCACCTGCCGGACGTGACGATGGCCGCCCCCATCTTCCACCGCGGCCGCCTCGTCGGCTTCTCCGGCTCGATCGCCCATCTGCCGGACATCGGCGGCGCGCCCTGGGGGTGCGACGCGCGCGAGCTGTTCGAGGAGGGCTTGCGCATCCCGCCGCTCAAGTTCCATTCCGAAGGCAGGCCCAACGCCGACCTCGTCGAGATGATCCTCGGCAATGTCCGCGTCCCCGACCAGGTGATGGGCGACCTGGAGGCGCAGGTGACCGCCAACCGGGTGTGCGCCCGGCGCCTTGCCGAGTTCCTGGAGGACGCGGGGATGGTCGACCTGACGCGGCTGTCGCAGGCCCTCCAGGACCGAGCCGAGATGGCGATGCGGCGCGCGATCGAGGCGGTGCCGGACGGCGTCTATCGCTCGTCGGTCGACGCCGACGGTTTCGACGAGGACGAGACGCACATCGAATGCACGATCACCGTGCGCGGCTCGGACCTGCACATCGATTATGCGGGCACGTCGAAGCAGATCGGCCGCGGCCTCAACTCGGTGATGAACTACACCTACGCCTACTCGGTCTATCCCATCAAATGCGCGCTCGACCCGCTGACGCCGCGCAACGAGGGCTCCTACCGCTCGGTCACCGTCGACGCGCCGCTGGGCTCGATCCTCAACCCGCGCTGGCCGGCGCCGTGCAACGCCCGCCAGCTGACCGGCCACCTGCTGGCCGGCGCCATCTACGCCGCACTCGCCCAGGCGGTGCCGGACAAGGTAACGGCGGAATCGGGCAGCGCGCCGACCCTGCGCTCGGTCTATGGCGGCGTCGACCGGCACGCCAACCGCTTCTCGCAGATCCTCTTCGCCAGCGGCGGCATGGGTGCCTCGGCGGTGAAGGATGGGCTGGCGACGACGGCCTTCCCCACCAACGCCGGTGCCGGCAGCATCGAGGCCTTCGAGAGCATCTCGCCGATCATCGTGTGGAAGAAGCAGCTGCGCACGGATTCGGGCGGCCCCGGCCGCTTCCGCGGCGGTCTCGGCCAGGAGGTCGAGGTGGAGATCGTCTCGCCGGAGCCGGTCCGGCTCTCGCTGCTCTCCGACCGGCAGAAATATGCCCCCCACGGCCTGATGGGTGGCGGCGATGGCGCCAAGGTCTCGATCCAGCTCGACGACGGCTCGAGGCCGCATCCCAAGTCGCGCAGCGTGCTGCAGCCGGGCGACCGCCTGCACATGAAGTTCAGCGGCGGCGGCGGCTACGGCGATCCGAAGACACGCGACCCCGAGGCGCTGCGCCGCGACGTCCGCGACGGCTACGTCTCGGCCGAGGCGGCCGCGCGCGACTATGGAGCGAAGTCGTGAGCGGGGCGGCGCGCCACGCCCGCATCGGCGTCGATGTCGGCGGCACCTTCACCGACTTCGTCATGGTCGACGGCGGCCGCGGCCTCATCTTCACCGGCAAGCGCCTGACGACGCCGGGCGACCCCAGCCGGGCGATCCTGGAAGGCACCGAGCGCCTGTTGGCCGAGGCCGAGACGCCGATCGCCGAGGTCGACGGCATCGTCCACGGCACCACGCTCGTCACCAACACGGTGATCGAGCGCAAGGGGGCCAAGGTCGGCCTCATCACGACCAAGGGGTTCCGTGACTCGCTCGAGATGGGCAGCGAGATCCGCTACGACCTCTACGACCTCTTCCTCGAACGGCCCGAGCCGCTGGCGCCGCGCTACCTGCGCGTCGAGGTCGACGAGCGCGTCGACGCCGAGGGGCGGGTGCTGCGGCCGCTCGCGCGCGAGGCCGTGCGCGCGGCGGGCGAGGCCCTGCTGAAGGAGGGGGTGGAGGCGATCGCCGTCTGCTTCCTGCACGGCTATCGCAACGACGGCCACGAGCGGCTCGCCAAGGAGGTGCTGGAGGAGCTGGCACCGGGCCTGCCGGTCTGCATCTCGTCCGAGGTGGCGCCGGAGATCCGCGAGTACGAGCGCGGCAGCACCACCGTCGCCAACGCCTACGTCCTGCCGCTGATGCGCGACTACCTGGCGCGGCTGGAGAAGCGGCTGGGCGAAATGGGCCTCGGCGGTGCGCTCTACGTCATGCTCTCGGGCGGCGGCGTCACCACCATCCGTGCCGCCCGGGACTTTCCGATCCGCCTCATCGAGTCCGGCCCGGCGGCGGGCGCCATGGGGGCCGCCTTCTACAGCCGGCTGCTCGGCGCCGACCACCTCATCTCCTTCGACATGGGCGGCACCACCGCCAAGATGTGCCTGATCGACGGCGGCCGGCCGGAGCATGCGCACGAATTCGAGGCCGCCCGCGTCCGGCGCTTCCGCAAGGGTTCCGGCCTGCCCTTGAAGGTGCCGGTCATCGACCTGATCGAGATCGGTGCGGGCGGCGGCTCGCTCGCCCGCGTCGACACGATGGGGCTGCTGAAGGTCGGGCCGGACAGCGCCGGCTCGCAGCCGGGGCCGGTCTGCTACGCCCAGGGGGGCACGCAGCCGGCCGTCACCGACGCCGACCTGCTGTTGGGCTACCTCTCGCCCGAGTACTTCCTCGGCGGCGAGATGAAGCTCGACCTCGCCGCCGTGCGCGAGGCGATGGCGGCAAAGGTCGCGCGGCCGCTCGGCCTCGACGTGACGGCGGCCGCGGCCGGCATCCACGGCATCGTCAACGAGAACATGGCGGCCGCCACCCGCATGTACATCGCGGAGAAGGGCAGGGACCCCCGGCGATACACCATGATCGCCTTCGGCGGCGCCGGCCCGGTCCACGCCTACGGCTTGGCCAAGCTGCTGAAGCTGCGTCGCATCGTCTGCCCGCTCGGCGCCGGCGTCATGTCGGCCCTGGGCTTCCTCGTGGCACCGACCGCGATCGACTTCGTGCGCAGCTATGTCGCGCGCATCGACGGCATCGACTGGGACCACCTCAACCGCCTCCTCGACGAGATGGAGGCGGACGGCCGCCGCCTGCTGGCCGAGGCCGGCACGACCGACGTCGAGATCCGCCGGCAGGCCGACATGCGCCATGTCGGCCAGGGCTTCGAGATTCCGGTGCCGCTGCCGTCGGGTCGCCTCGGCCCCGACAGCCTGGAGAGCATCCGCGAGGCCTTCTACGAGACCTACGAGCGGCTCTTCGACCGGCGCATCGCCGGCGTGCCGATCGAGGCCTTGACCTGGCGGCTGTCGGCCTCCGGCCCGGTCCCGGACATCCGCCTCGTCTTCGCCGGCGGCGAAACGGCGGCCGCGACGCCGACGCCGAAGGGGACGCGCGCGGTGCACTTCCCGCAGACGGGCTATATTCCGTGCCCCGTCTACAGCCGCTACCAGCTCGCCGAGGGGACGACGCTGCGCGGCCCCGCGATCGTCGAGGAGCGCGAATCGACGGCCGTCGTCGGCCCCGACGCGACGATCTCCATCGACCGCTGGCTGAACCTGATCATCGACATCGATGCGCCCGCGGAGGCGGCGGACTGACGGCTTCCCGACCGCCGGCGCGACCTCACCCTTCGACTTCGCTCAGGGTGAGCACACATGTCATTCCAGTGGCGGTCGTGTCCTCATCCTGAGCCTGTCGAAGGACGAGGCTCTCCGGCTATCCTTCCGACCGTCCGCGCCGCGGGCGGGGTACCAGCTTCGCCGGTTCGCGCCGGGTGAGCGGGATGACGTTGCCCGACGCCGCGGGCGTGGCCGGCGCCGCCTGCCGGCGGGCGGTCATCACCGCTTCAGTCGCCTCGAGGTGACGTAGCGCCCGGCGGGTCGCCGCCTTGAGGTCGCGCTGCTCGATCGCTTCCAGGATGCGGCGGTGGATGCGGGCGATGACGAGGGCCTCGGCCGCGTCGCCCTTGTAGGCCATGTCGATCACCACCTCGCGCATCAGCCGGGTGATGATCGCCATGACGTTGTTGTGCGTCGCCTCGCCCAGCAGCGTGTGGAAGAGGTTGCTCTGCTCCAGCACCAGCGCCTGATCGCCGGGCGCGGCCTCGATCGCCTCGATGGTGCTGCGCGCGGCGGCAAGGTCGTCGGGCGTGGCGCGCTCGATCGCGAGCTGGATGACCAGCGGCTCGATCAGGCGCTGCGCCTCGTGCACCTCGGCCGCCGTGGTGCTGCGCAGGCGCAGAATGGTGTTGAGGGTGTCGACCAGCCGCTCGGTGTTCGGGCTGCTGATCACGGCACCGCCGTTGCGTCCAGCCTGGAGACGTATCAGCCCGTCGGACTCCAGCAGCCGCAGCCCCTCGCGGACGACGGCGCGGCTGAAGCCGAGCTGCTTGATGAGCTCCTTCTCGGTCGGCAGGCGGTCGCCGACCGAAAGCTCGCCCGCCAGCACCGCGGCGCGCACGCGCTGGGCGATGAGCTGGGCCGCCTTGACCGGCTTCAGCGTCTCGAACCTGACCGCTCCCTCCGCCAACCGCGCCTTCTCCTCCTGCCGCCTTCTCGCCCGGGCGCCCAGTATATAGGCGACGGCTCGGGCGAACGCCAAATCCGGCGGCAGGATCGGCAAATCGCGCGGGTGACATGCCAGAGCCGCTTGACTCGCCGGCACGGGGGATGAAATGATTTTTTCAGACGTGAGTTCTGTGAAATGAACGCTTCACGGCGCACCGGAGGGTCGCGAACGATGGCGTGGGCGCTGGCGCGCATCCGCGAGGGCTACAAGGAGATGACGCCCACCAACCGGGCGGTCGCGGACTACGTGCTGGAGCATCACAAGGAGATGGCCTTCGCGTCGGTCGTGCGCGTCGGCGAGCGGGTCGGCGTCAGCCCGGCGACGGTGGTGCGCTTCGCCGACAGCCTCGGCCTTTCCGGCTTCACCGAGCTGCAGGCACTGGCGCGCGACGACCTCCAGCGCAACGTCGACACGGTCTCGCAGCTTCGCCGCACCGATTCCCGGCAGAGCGCGCAGACCGTGCTGGCGAGCGCCTTGCGCGCCGACATCGCCAACCTCGAGCGCACGCTGGAGCATCTGCCGGAGGAGGCCTTCACGCGCGCCGTCGACCTGCTGGCGCGCGCCGGCACCGTGCATCTCGTCGGCTTGCGCAGCACCTTCGGCCTCGTTCGCCACTTCGAGTTCTATCTCGACTGGATCGGGCGCAAGGCGAACGTGCTGCAGCCCGGCATCGGCGACCTGCCGGAGCAGCTCATGCGGGTGAAGCCCGGGGACGCCTGCATCGGCCTCAGCTTCCGCCGCTATACGCGCGACACGCTGGAGATCTTCAAGGCCGCGCGCGACGCCGGTGCGGCGACGATCGCGGTGACCGATTCCGACCTGTCGCCGCTGGCCGAGCTGGCCGATGTGACGCTCGCCGTCCCCGTCGCGTTCCCCGCCTTCTTCGAATCGCGGGTGGCCGTCCTCAGCGTGGTGAACGCGCTCGTCTTCGGCGTTGCCGTCGCCCATCGCCGCCAGACGATCGCCGCGCTGCGCGCCCACGAGCAGGCGTGGTCCGCCCACGCCACCTACGCCAACGAGAGCTATCGCAACCGCTTCAACGCCGACGTGGAGGCATTCGCCGCCGCGTCCGGTCCCGACATGGCCGGAGGCGACGCGGCGCCGCGCCGTCCCCGCCTTTCCCGTCCGCGCAAGAAACCGTCGAGGAACTGAGCCCATGGACTTCCAGCTCTCCACCGCCGAGCGCGCGGCCCGCGACCGCGCGCGCGAGTTCGCGCAGAACGAGTTGCGCCCACGCGCGGCGGAATGGGACGAGCACGAGCGCTTCCCCGAGCCGATGATCCGCCGCGCGGCCGAGCTCGGATTCCTCGGCCTGACCATTCCCAAGGAGTATGGCGGCGGCGGCATCGGGCCGGTCGAGGCGATCCTGACCATCGAGGAGCTGGCGAAGGGCTGCGCCAACGTGGCCGAGATCGTCTTCGACGGGCTGATCGGGCCGATCCAGGTCATCACCCATTTCGGCTCCGAGGCGATGAAGCGCCGGCTGCTGCCGAAGGCGGCGAGCGGCGAGCTGCTGATGGGCATCGGCATCTCGGAGACCCATGCCGGCTCCGGCGCCACGGACATGCTGAGTCGGGCGCGCATCGAGGGCGACGAGATCGTGCTCGACGGCCACAAGGCCTATGTCGAGGACACCGCGTCGATGAGCTCGTTCCTCATCTACACGAAGTTCGGCGACGCGCCGGGCGCGAAGAACATCGGCGGCGTGCTGGTCGAGAAGGGCACGCCCGGCTTCGAGATCGGGCCGCCGCGCAAGAAGATGGGCCTGCGCGGCTGCATCCAGGCCGACCTCTTCTTCAAGGGCTGTCGCGTCCCGCGCGAGAACCTGATCATCGAGCCCGGCCAGTTCGGCAAGCTGATGGCCGCTTTCAACCTGGAGCGCTGCGGCAACGCCGCGATGGCGCTCGGCATCGCCGGGGCGGCGCTGGACGAGGCGATCGCCTATGCCAAGAAGCGCACCCAGTTCGGCCGCCCGCTCTGCGAATTCCAGGGCCTGCAATGGAAGTTCTCGCGGATGGCGATGCAGCTCGATGCCGCCCGGATGCTGACCTATCGGGCTGTGTCGAACGCGGCCGGCGGCCTGCCCTCGATGATCGAGGCTTCGATGGCCAAGGCCTACTCGAACGAGATGGCGATCGCCGTCACCAACGACGCGCTGCAGATGTTCGGCGGGCTCGGCTACCTGCGCGAATGCCCGGTCGAGCGGATGGTGCGCGACGCGCGCGCCTGGGCGATCGCCGGCGGCACCGTCGAGATCCAGCTCAACAACATCGCATCCGAGCTGTTCGGCCGGCGCTTCAGCCAGCGCCCGCCGCAATCGGCCGCGCCGGCCTGAGCAGGACCGGACGGCGTTCCTTCGGACAGGGGAGTAGGAGATGAGCGATCGAACCGCAGCACTGAAGGCCCTCGGACGTCTCGCCGCCGCCGGGGCGGTGGGCCTCGCCATGTCGGCCGGCGCCGCCCAGGCGCAGAAGAGCCTGTCGATCGGCGGCATCTACGGCGGCGTCTGGGCGGATTCGATCCGCGGCGCCTTCCTGGAGCCGTTCGGCAAGGCGAGCGGCACGCAGCTCCGCATCGAGGAGGGCATCTCCGGCGTGACGCTGGCCAAGCTGCGCCAGCAGAAGGACAACCCGCAGTTCGACGTGGTGTGGATGGACCGCGTCGTGTCGGACCAGGCGATCCGGGAGGGCCTGATCGAACCGCTGGACGCGGCCCAGATCCCCAACCTCGCCGACGTCGTGCCGGAGGCGGTGATCCGCAACCCGGCCGGCCAGATCGTCGCCTTCACCACCGGCTACTGGGCGGCCGGCATCGCCTACAGCAAGAAGGACGTGAAGCAGCCGCCCGTCTCCTGGCTCGACATCGCCGACCCGCGCTTCAAGGGCCGGATCGCCGTCTACAGCCCGGAGAACTCGATCGGGCTGCCGATCATGGTGACGCTGGCCGAGCTCCAGGGCGGCGGCATCGCCAACATCGATCCCGCCTTCAAGACCATGGCCGGCGTCAGCAAGGGCGGGGCGGTCTTCTTCAGCGGCTCGCCGGCGGGCGCCAACATGCTGGCCAACGGCGAGGTCGACGTGGCGACGCTCGCCTCCTCGCAGGTCTGGGATCTGCAGAACAAGGGCTTCCCGATCGAGTACGTCGTGCCGAAGGAGGGTGCCGTCGCGGGCGACATCCGCATCCACGTCGTGAAGGGCACCAAGAACAAGGCGCTGGCGACCGAGCTCGTGAACTACTCGGTCGGCGCCGAGGCGCAGGGCGAGATCGCCAAGCGCCTGCTGCTGGGCCCGGTCAACACCAAGACGGTGCTCTCGCCCGAGGTCGACCGGAAGATGCCGTGGGGGCCGGGCGGCAACGTCAAGCGCCTGCGCATCGTCGACGCCTACGCGATCCTCGACAACCGGGATGCGTGGACCAAGCGGTGGAACCAGGAAGTCGCCCGCTAGGGCGACGGATCGTCCGCCGCCCGGAAGCGGGCGGCGGACCCTCCAGGGGTAGGCGGGATGCGATGACGGAGACGATGGTCAGGCTCGAAGGGGTGAGCAAGCGCTACGGCTCGGCCGATGCCGTGCGCGGGGTCTCGCTCGCGGTCGGGCGCGGCGAGTTCGTCTCTCTTCTCGGCCCCAGCGGCTGCGGCAAGTCGACGATCCTCAGGATGATCGGCGGCTTCGAGCAGCCCGATGCGGGGGCCATCGAGATCGACGGCGTCGACGTGGTCGACGTGCCAGCGAACCGGCGGCCGGTCAACCTCGTGTTCCAGAGCTATGCGCTGTTCCCGCATCTCTCGGTCTTCGACAACGTCGCCTTCGGGCTCCGGCGCAAGCGGCTGCCCAAGCGCGAGATCGCCGATCAGGTCGCGCGCTTCCTGGCGCTGACCGGGCTCGAGAGCTTCGGCGAGCGCTATCCGGCCCAGCTTTCGGGCGGTCAGCAGCAGCGTGTCGCGCTGGCCCGCGCGCTGGTCAACCGGCCGAAGGTGCTGCTGCTCGACGAGCCGCTGGGCGCGCTCGACCTCAAGCTGCGCAAGCGCATGCAGGTCGAGCTGAAGCACCTGCAGCGCGAGGTCGGCATCTCCTTCATCTACGTCACCCACGACCAGGACGAGGCGCTGGCGCTGTCGGACCGCATCGCCGTCATGAACCATGGCGAGGTCCTGCAGTACGACGCCGGCCGCGAGATCTACGACCGGCCGCGCACCGAGTTCGTGGCGAACTTCCTGGGCGAGGCCAACGTCCTGCGCGGCCGCCTCGTCGCCCCGGGTGCGGCCGGCGTGATCGAGATCGCCGGACGGGCGATGCCGGTCACCGCCGGCGACGTGCCGGCCGGGACCGCGACGTCGGTGGCGATCCGCCCGGAGTCGCTGGAGATCGTCGGCGAAGGCGCCGGGCCGTCGCTGCCCTGCCGTGTCGAGGACGTGGTCTTCCTCGGCAGCAGCTCGGTCGTCCACCTGCGCACCGAGGCGGGCGAGCCGCTGATGCTGCGCGGGTTCGACCGTGCCCGGCTCGACGCTCTCTCCCAGGGTGACGTGGTCGCCATCGCCTGGCGCGGCGAGCACGCCCATCTGGTGGTGCCGTGACCGCGGCGGCGGCGGCGGGCGGGCAGGCCCGGGCGCGCGGCGTTCTGCGCGACGTCTGGCCGCTGCTGCCGGGCATGATCCTGCTGCTGCTCGTCTTCGCCCTGCCGCTCGCCCTCATCCTGCCCGAGAGCTTCATCGTCGACGGCAAGGCGTCGCTAGCGGTCTACGAGAGCATCGTCGGCGACGGCTACTACTGGACGGTGATCGGCCGGTCGTTCTGGATCGCGCTGGTCAGCACGGTGGTGTGCCTCGTGCTGGGCTTCCCCGTCGCCTACTACCTCGTGCGGCTGGTGCGGCCCAGCCGCAAGCGCTGGATCTACATGATCGTCATCGCGCCGCTCTTCACCAGCGCGGTGATCCGCTCGCTCGCCTGGCTGGTGATCCTCGGGCGGCGCGGCATCCTCAACGAGGGGCTGCAAAGCGTCGGCCTCATCGATGGGCCGCTGCGCCTTCTCTACAACGAGACCGCGGTGGTGACCGGCCTCGTCTACATCATGATTCCGTTCATGGTGCTGACCATCGCCGCCGTCCTGGAGAACGTCGACGGCGCGCTGGAGGAGGCGGCCCGCGATCTCGGCTCCGGGCCGTTCGGCACCTTCTGGCGGGTGACGTTCCCGCTGACCCTGCCGGGCGTGCTGGCCGGCAGCTTCCTCGTCTTCGCGCTCTGCCTCAGCTCCTACGTCACCCCGGCGCTGCTCGGCGGCGGCCGCAACAAGGTGATGGCGATGCTGATCTTCGAGCAGTTCATGCGGGTCTTCAACTGGCCGCTCGGGGCCGGCATCGCCTGCGTGCTGCTCGCCGTCACGCTGCTCGTCATCTGGGGCTACAACCGCGTGCTCTCGCGCCGTGCGGTCGGCGGCCGCGGCGAGGGCGAGGCGATGCTGTGAGCGCGGCCGCACCTCGCGCCGGCCGCCGCGCCGGGATCGGCGGTCTCGGCCGCGCCCTCATCACGGGCGTCGCCTGGCTGGTGCTGATCGGCCTCTTGGCGCCGCTCGTCGTGCTGGTCGGCGCCTCCTTCTCCGAGGTCGACTACGTGCGGTTCCCGCCGCAGGGCTTCACGCTGAAGTGGTACGCGGCCTTCTTCTCCGACCAGGTGTTCCTGGACTCCCTGCTGCTCAGCACCAAGATCGCCTTCGCGGCCGCCGCCTTCGCGACCGTCCTCGGCTTCCCCGCCGCCTACGTGCTGGTGCGCCGGAACTTCCCGGGCCGCCGGCTGGCCTGGAGCCTCTTCCTCTCGCCGCTCCTGGTGCCGCAGATCATCCTCGGCGTGGCGCTGCTGCAGCTCTTCTCGTCGCTGGGATTCGCGACCAGCTTCGGCGGCCTGCTCGTCGCCCATGTCGTGGCGGTCATGCCCTACGTCATCCGCACGGTCGGCGCGGCACTCGTCTCGATCGATCCCAGGGTCGAGGAGGCGGCGGCCGATCTCGGCGCGAACCGGCTGGAGATGATGGCGCTCGTCGTCGCCCCCATGGTCAAGGGCGGCTTGCTGGCGGGCGCGCTCTTCGCCTTCATCATGTCCTGGGTGAACGTCGAGATCAGCATCTTCCTCAGCGTCACCGGCGGCTACACGCTGCCCGTCGTCCTCTTCAACTTCATGGAGTACTCGATGACCACGGTGATCGTCGCCGCGGCATCGGTCGCCATCTACGTCGCGCTGGCGCTGGTCATCCTGATCGACCGCATCGTCGGCATCCACACCGCATCGAAGCTCTGAACATCGGAGAAGAGGCTTGCTGCTGCTCGAGCACGAGGGGAAGGCCGTCCTCGGCGACCACGGGATACCCGTGCCACGGGGGAAGGTCGTCGCATCGGCAGGGGACGTGGAGGCCGCGGTCGCGGCCCTGCGGCCGCCGTTCATGGTCAAGGCCCAGGTCGCGGCCGGCGGCCGCGGCAAGGCGGGCGGAGTCGTGCGCGCCGCCGACGCGGCCGAGGCGGGCCGGCGCGCCGGCGACCTGCTCGGCGGCCGCCTGCGCGATCTCGCGGTCGACGCGGTCCTGGTCGAGGAGCAGGCGGCGATCCGCGCCGAGCGCTACCTGGCCGTGATGCTCGACGGCGGCCGGCCGATCTGCCTCATCGGGCGCAAGGGTGGCATCGAGGTCGAATCGCTCTTCGACGGCGAGCCCGACGGCTTCCGGCGGATCGAGATCGATCCCGCCTACGGCCTCGGCCCCTATCAGGTGCGCGCGGCGCTCGACGAGCTCGGGATCGACCCCGCCTGCTGGAGCGCCTTCTCCGACATCGCAACCAAGGCGGCCTCCCTGCTGCGTTCCGCCGATGCGACGCTGATCGAAATCAACCCGCTGGCCGAGCTGACCGACGGCTCCCTGCTGGCGCTCGATGCCCGCATCTCGATCGACGACGGGGCGCTCTTCCGCCAGCCGCGCTTCGCCGCGATCGAGCGGGCGCGGGTCGCCGGCGACGACTTGCAGGTGCGTATGAAGGCGCTCGAGATCCAGTACGTGCCGGTCGGCGGCAGCATTGGCCTCGTCAGCTCCGGTGCCGGCGTCGGCGTCACGGTGATGGACTGGGTCGAGCGTCTCGGCTGCCGGCTCTCGGCCTTCGTCGACCTCGACTACGCGATCATGTCGGGCAAGACCGACCCCGCGCTCCATCTCGTCCTCGACGTGCTGGAGCAGGACCCGAAGGTCGAGGCGATCATCGTCAACTTCACGACCTGCGGGCTGCGCCTCGACCACCTGGCGGAATCGCTGATGCGGGTGCTCGGCGAGCGGCCCGGCACCGGCTCGAAGCCGCTCTTCTTCCATCTCCAGGGCAACCGGGCGCCGGCGGCGCACAAGCTGCTGCGCGGGGCGGGCTACGCCGTGTGCGAGGCGATCGGCGATGCGGTGCGCGGCGCGGTCGGCGTCGTCGGCAAGGTGGCGGCATGACGATCCTGCTGGATGAGAACACCCGCGTCCTCGTGCAGGGGATCACGGGCCCCATGGGCCGCTTCCAGGCCGCCGAGATGCTCTCCTACGGCACCCGCGTCGTCGGGGGCGTCAGCCCGGGCAAGGGCGGCGAGAAGGTCGAGGGTCTGCCGGTCTTCGACACCATGCGGCGCGCCGTCGGCGAGACGGGTGCCGACATGTCGATCCTCTACGTCGCCGCCGCCCGCGCCCGCGACGCGATCTACGAGGCGATCGACGCGGGCATCCGCAAAATCGTCTGCGTCGCCGAGTTTATGCCGGTCCACGACGTGATCGAGGTGAAGCGCCGCGTCGCGGAGACCGGGACCCGCCTCGTCGGCCCGAACTGCAGCGGCCTCATCTCGCCCGGCAAGGCCAAGGTCGGGTTCTACTGCGACGAGGTCTGCATCCCGGGCGACGTCGGCGTCATGTCGAAGAGCGGCACCCTCAGCTACGCGACGCTGCTGGAGCTGCGCCGGGCCGGCATCGGCGCCAGCACCGTCGTCGGCGTCGGCGGCGACGAGGTCAAGGGCACCACCTTCGGCGACTGCCTCCAGATGTTCGAGGCCGATCCCGGCACGCGCGCGATGCTGATCATCGGCGAGGTCGGCGGCCGTGAGGAGGAGGACGCCGCGGCGGTCGTCGCCGCCGGCATCACTAAGCCCGTGGTCGCCTTCGTCTCCGGCCGCACCATCCCGCCCGGCCGCAGCATCGGCCATGCCGGCGCCATGGTCGTCGGCAACCGCGGGACCCACCGCGGCAAGGTCGAGGCGCTCTCGGCCGCCGGCGTCCGCGTCGCCGAGACCATCGAAGACATCCCCCATCTCCTGAGGAACCCGCAATGAGCGACGCCGCCGCCATCGAGGCGATCACCCCGCATGTCCGCTTCACCACGGACGGGCCGATCGCCACGCTCCGCCTCGACCGCCCGGCGAAGCTGAACGCGCTGACGCTCGCGATGCACGACGGCATCTTCGCCGCCTTGCGCGTGTTCCGCACGTCGCCCGAGCTGAAGGTCCTGATCCTGACCGGCACCGGCCGCGGCTTCTGCGCCGGCGACGACATGCAGGAGAGCGATCCGCGCAACGGCGCGGTCCCGCCCGAGGACGAGACCGAGCTCGCCTGGCACAACATCGTCCGCGAGATGCGGATCATCCCCAAGCCGATCATCGCCGCGGTGAACGGGCTCGCCTGCGGTGCGGGCGGCGGGCTGATGCTGGGTGCCGACATCCGCTTCGCGTCGACCGAGGCGAAGTATGCGGACATCTTCATCCAGCGCGGCATCGCCGGCGGCGCCTATCTGCTGACCCGGCTGGTCGGCACCGGCAAGGCCTTGGAGCTGATCTGGACCGGCGACTTCATCGACGCGGCGGAGTGCCATCGCCTCGGCATCTTCAACCGTGTGGTGGCGCCGGACGCGCTGATGGCCGAGGCGACGGCGTTCGCCCGGCGCTTGGCCGCCGGCCCGACCCAGGGCATCGGCTTCTCCAAGCACGCCGTCTATCAGGCTTCGCTGCTGCCGCTGAACGAGGGCCTGCGCACGGAGGAGCTGGCGAAGCTGGTGACCCTGCGCGGTGCGGAGGTGCGCGAGGGCATCACGTCCTTCAACGACAAGCGCCGCGCCGCCTTCCCGACGGAGAAGGCTTAAGTGGCCGAGCCCGTCCGGGTCGAGCGGCGCGGGCCGATCATCGAGGTCACGATCGACCGGCCGCCGGCCAACGCCATCAACCCGGCGGTCGGCGCCGCGCTCTACAAGGCCTTCTGTACCCTGCGCGACGACCCGGAGCTGCGCGTCGGTATCCTGACGGGTGCCGGCGAGCGGATGTTCTCCGCCGGCTGGGACCTGAAGGAGGTGGCGCAAGCCACCGACGCGGCCGCCGTCAACGACGCGACGATGGATGCGCCCGGCGGCTATGCCGGGTTCACCGAGCTGTGGGACCGCGGCAAGCCGATCATCGCCGCAATCAATGGCCTCGCGGTCGGCGGCGGGCTGGAGATGGCGCTGGCCGCCGACATCATCGTCGCCGCCGACCATGCCTGGTTCGCGCTGCCGGAGATGAAGCGCGGCTTCCTGCCGGATGCGGGGGCGGTGCAGCGCCTGCCGCGGCGAATCCCCTACAATGTCGCCATGGAGATGATGCTGACCGGCCGCCGCATGGAGGTGGCCGAGGCCGT
>JBFWXJ010000126.1:0-14226 GCA_050187535.1 Alphaproteobacteria bacterium
CGCTGCTCGCCAAGCCCGATCCGCAGGCCGACGCCTTCGGCACCGGCGTTCGCCTCGCGGCGCCGGCACAGGACCTCGCCTGGGTCGCCGAGATCCGCAAGGCGCAGGTAGCGGCACCCGTCGCCGGCGGCACGCTGGCATGGGCCGGCCGGACGTATCCGGTGCGCCGCGTCGACCTGGCCGACGACGAGCTCTCCTGGGTCCTGGCGCTGGGCAAGCCGGTATGACCGCTCCCCTGCGACGGGTTGGCCGGCGGCGGCGCGGGGGCGCGCGGATATGACCGCGTTGTCGTGCCGCGAGCAGGTGCTGCGCGCGATCGCCGCGAAGCTCGCGACGATCCCGTTGCCCGGGCTCGTGGTCGAGCGCGATCGCGACCAGCCGGTGCGCACCGACGAGATGCCGCGCCTCGTCCTCTCCGAGGGCGACGAGGTCGAGCATCCGGATTGGATCGGCTGCCGGACCTGGTCGCTCGGCGTCACCGTCGAGGGCTACGTCATCGGCGAAGCCGATCCCGACGCCGACCCGCCGGTGACCGCGACGGCATCGGCCGCCGCTCGCGCGTCGGAGCTGCGGGCACTGGTCCAGGGCGTGCTCTTCGCCGACATGTCGCTGGGCGGCCTCGCCCGCGACATCCAGTCCGACCCCGAGGCCGAGCCGGTGCCGCTCGACATCGACGGCGAGGCGCCGACCAAGGCCTTCGCATTGGCGCTGCGCGTCGAGTTCGTCACCGCCGAGAGCGATCTCTTCACCTTCGCCTGATCTTCTCCCGCGTGCGCGGCCGCCGGCCAACCCCGCGCACGCGGCAATTGGAGGGAGACATCCATGTCGCAGTACCGCACGCGCAACCGCCAGGTGGCGGCCAAGATCCAGGCGTCCGTCGGCACCGAGGAGACGCCGGCCGCCGATACCGACGCGATCCGCGTCCGCGTCGCCACGCAGTTCGACCCGCAGTTCGACAACCTGGAGACCGACTATCTCCAGGGCGCGCTCGACCAGTCCGGGCCGATCACCGGCGGCGGCATGATCCGCCGGCAGATGCCCTGCTACCTCAAGGGCTCGGGCACGCCCGCGACGCCGCCCGACATGGGCAAGCTGCTGCGCGCGGCCGGCTACGAGCAGGTGATCACCGCGACCGACGTGGTGGGCCAGGCGCAGGGCGGGACCACGTCCTCGATCACGCTCGCGGTCGGCGCCTCGGCGACCAACGACGCCTACAAGGGCATGCCGATCACGCACGAGGGCTCCTCGGGCCTCGTTCAGAAGCGCGTCGTCACCGCCTACAACGGCTCGACCAAGGTCGCGACGGTCTATCCCGATTTCGACACGGCGCCGGTCTCCGGCGACGACTACACGATCCCCGCGGGCGTCCTCTACCGGCCGCGCTCGTCGGGCCTGGAGGCGATCACGCTGGTCGAGTGGGGGCATTCCTCGGTCGCCGGCAACAATTCCCGCCGCCGGCGGCTGGCCGACGGGGCGGCGACCTTCAACCTCTCCGTCTCGCCGCGCGCGCTGGCCCAGATCGACTTCACCGTGACCGGCCGCCTGCCGGCCGCCCCCGACGACGTCGCCAAGCCCGCGGCCCCGGTTTACCAGTCGAGCGAGCCGGCGCCGGTGCTGGACGCGATCGCCTTCCTCGGCGGCGAGATCATCCGCTTCAACGAGCTGACCTTCGACGTCGGCAACGACGTGCAGCTCGCCGACGACCCGACCGAGGAGTTCGGCTACGGCCCGGCCGAGATCGTCAACCGCAACGGCCAGGGCCGCCTCGTCGTGCCGCAGCGGCTGCTCGACGCCGGCGGCAACGTCTTCGACCGCTGGCTCGCCGGCACGCCCGACACGCTGTGGACGTACTGGGGCCCCGCCGCCGGCCGCCTCGTCTCGCTGCTGCTGCCCGCGATCCGCTACACCGGCGCCGCCCCCGGCGACACCCGCGGCTACGCCTCGGAGACCTGCCCCTACCGGGCGAACGTCGCCGACGGGTCGAGCTACATCTGGGTGGGCTAGTCGCCGAAGGTTCGTGGCAGAACGAGTTGAGGTGACACGCTTGCCACGAACCTTCTATCGTGGACTACCATTCACACGGATTGCTAGTGTCAACTCCCGGTACATATCGCCTATAGCCCGTATTCGGAACAAGACACCAAAGCTCCCATCTCGCACCACCGATGGAAGCTGCGAGATCTGCGCAGTTTTGCGTCGAGAACCATTTGTGTTGCGTTGTTACAAACTGCCAATTGCCCGGGGTTTCCACTCGGCACGCGCGCTGCGGCTCATCGTAGCGAAGTTGTAGAGAAGCTGCTGATTGTTGCACAGTCCGCAACTGACCTTGCATATCCTGCACTCTATTGCCGACTGTATTCAATATCTCTCCGGCTTGCGTGATAGTTTTCTGATGTTGATCCACTATTTGTTTAAGGTTCGCAATCTGAGTTTCCAAAGCCTGACGAGCCGAGCGCAGCACATCGGGAGTTGCTTGTTCTTCAAAGAAAAATTGAAGTGTCTCTAAAGCAGTAGCTACCGATATAGTGGCTCGTCGGAGAATTTTTACGTCTTGCCCATCTCGTCTTTCTGTAATCGGATCGTGTCGGGTGCAGTGTATTGATATCGCTTCTACGCCGATGCGTATAATGGCGTCTCGCCCAACAACAGGGCGCGGCAGTATTGTCTCACAAGTAAAAGATTCTGCTTTAACTCCAAGAAATATTATGCCTTCAGCTTGGGGAAATGTATTAGACAACGAGAAGTCAACGGTTCTACTGTCGTCGCTAATTGTACTAGAGAATTTGACGCCGCGAGCTACCAGCGCATGGCACTTTTGCGCTGTTTCTACCGATCCTTCATATATTGATCTTGTCTGTTGATATAGTGATTGATTTGATTGTGCGCTCGACTTGTTTTTCGTGCACCAATCCTTAATATTTTCTCTTCGCTTATCGATGGCCAAAGATGCTGAACCAGAACCAAATCCTGGAATGTCGGCTTCAATATGCCCGATCGTCGAGTTGGTTTCTAAATTTAGATTTTTCTCGCAATGACTGTAGTAAGCTTGAACCATTCGGGCATCGGTCCCGAGCTTGATTTCTATGTTATACATGGCTCGCTCGACAAACTTATCGCAATTTTGAGCGATTGCTGTGGAGAAGCTGCACATCAGCCCGATAGCTGCGAGCGATCCGCCAACACACTGCTTAATTCTAGCCATGTTTAGCTCCCGCCGTTATTAGAGGTTCCGCCACATGCGATGTAACAACTAGTTACAGATGAGAGTCTATAGAGGAACCAATCGGCGGATTCTATCCAAAAGAGATGATGGGCGTTTCTAGACGACAACTCAGACGCGTCGATCCCGATATATAAGCGGAGGTTCTATGCTCCTCGACCCCAAGGTGCCGCACCGTTGGGTGCCACCCGACCAGCTGCTGCGGCCGGAAGGCCAGCAGGTCGCCTACCTGCTGCAGGTGCCGCGCCATCTCGACCGCGTCGCCTATGCCCGCGGTTTGGCCGAGGCCGGCGCCCGGCGCGTCGGCTATGCCGATCTCGCCCGCTTGATGGCGCGCGGGATCGAGGAGGCGCTGGCGCCGATCGACCCGGAGACGGCCGACGCCGCCCGGCGCGCCGTCGCCGCCTATCTGGCGGAGGTCGAGCGCTGGGGCGAGGTGGTGCGCGCCGCCGACCCGGAGGCCGAAGCGGGGCGGCGGGCGATCGAGGAGGCGATGGAGCGCCTGGCGCGTGCCGGCGGCATCATGCGGCCGTTGGAGGACGAGCTGGCCGAGCTCTACGCGCCCTATCGCCGGGCGCGCGGCGACTTCGCCGTCTACGGCCGCGTGCGCGGCCTCGTCGCCGCCCGCCTCATGCTGCGCGGCTGGGAGAATGTCAGTGCGGCCTTCCGCCGCCGCGTCGACGGCCTGCCGCCCGACCTGCTGGAGGTCATCCCGGACGGCCATCTCGCCGGCATCGGCATCGAGTTCGACCGGCTGCTGACCGTCACGGAGGACCAGGCACGAAATTTCGCCTCGCCGTCGCGCTCGCCCTCTGTCCCGGAGACTTCGCCGGCGGAGAAGAGCACGACGGCGAGCATCCACTGACCGAGGCGCCCTGGTCCTATCCCGAGCTGGGCTGGCCGCGGCTGACCGTCCATCCGATCCACCTGCTGGACGAGGAATGCATGACCGTGCTCCGCCTCTGGCTCGCCCATCGCGGGCCGGGCGAGGCGGTGCTGGCGCTGCCCGCCGCCGCCGGCGCCCCCGCCATGCTCCGCCTGCCGTCGCCCGAGGGACCGCTGCCGTTTGCCGGCGGATCGGCCGAGCAGCCCTGCTGGCTGATGGACGCCTTCGCCGTCATGGCAGCGGCCGCCGCCCTGCTGCGGCGGAGAACCGGGGACGTTTAGCACCGCGGACAAAAAAATAATCCAGGTTGGATTTATTTTTTAAGCGGACAGCAATTCGGTTTCGCAGGATGGCGGCGATCGGAAATGCTGGATCGAAATTGCCTATGCAGGCGTTAAAATGCGAACGGGGAGAAATTCCGGCCGGAGCGGCTCGCGGCGCTAGCGCAGAATCCGTTGCACAAAGCGTTGTTTCCGCGCACAACTATCGCACATCAGGGGGGCAACGTGAGGGTCGCCCGTGGGTCCGTGGGCCGCCTTCGCAGAGGGTAGGAGATGTGAACGCACTTGGAAAAAACGCAGAGACCCTAGTTGGCGTGGTCGATCAGAATTTTCGTAGCCGTCGCGAGGCGCTTGACGAAATGCGTCGACGCCATGCCATCCACGGTGGCGACACGATCGTGAAAATGGAGGAGTGCCGTTACCGCAGCGGCTTTCGGGTCCGGTCCGTCCCCGTGGAATTTATAGTGGAACCGCTGATCGAGTCCGGCAGCTCTGCGCCCGAACGATGGACGTCGTGGAAAATCATGAAGCGGCGGAAGTAGGCCGATGACCGATACCGGAAGAGCTGGTGACGACCCGGCGCTTCCGGTGCCGGTCAACCATGCTAACCACGATGATGGAGAGCGGCGTAGCGACGAACTGCCCGCCGAGACCCTGGGCAGGCTTCTTGAAATCGAGAAGCTGCGCATTGACCGCGACAACCGGCGCACCGAGGTGCTCCGGCAATTCGTCGAAATGAACAACGCCAGCGACGAGCGGCAATACAACGCCTTCGTTGCGGAGCTGGACGCCGAAAAGGCTGGGAATGAGCGTCGACACAGTTTGGCCTGCCGGCTGCTCGGCGGGGTCGGGTTCGTTGTCGTCATCCTATCCATTTTCCTCTTCTACATGGCTTTCTTCGGCGAAGCTGACCAGCAGGTCCTGGCGACGCGGTTCCTGACGTATATGCTGACTGGGCTGGGAGGGTATGGCGTGCTTTCCGTTCTCGGAAGGTGGATGCGCCGCATGCTTGAGCCTCCCTCTTAGCGGCCGAGATATCCACACAACTGAGGGGCGCTTCGGTGCCCCTTAATCGCATGACCGCGACTTTTGCACCCGCCATCTGGCGGGTGTTTTCGTTTGGGGAGGACGATGCGTCTTCGAATCGACCTGCGCGGGTCGGACGGCTCGTCGGTCGCCGACTGGGCGCGCGCCCAGGGCGAGCGCGGCAAGATCGCGTTGACGGCCGCACTCGCCGCCGCCGCCGACGGCCTCAAGCTCGACATGCGGGCGGCCATCCGCAACGCCGGCTTCGGCGAGCGGCTGCCGAACGCGGTCGGGTCGAACGTCTTCCCGAAGGGCGGCCGCGCCTCGTTCCGTGCGGCGGGCACCGTCTTCGCCCGCGGCGAGCGGGCGGCCGCGATCTTCCAGGCCTGGTCGACCGGCGTCACCATCAGGGGCGGGCGCGGCCAGTGGCTGGCGATCCCGACGCGCTCGGCCCCGCGGCAGCTGCGCGGCACGCCGCCGACCCCGGCATCGGTCGAGGCCTATTTCGGCCGGCCGCTGCGCTACGTCTACCTGCGCCGGCGCGACTTCGGCCTGCTGGTCATGGACGAGGTGACGGCGGCCCGCTCCGGCCGTGGCTTGCGCAACGCGACCCGCCGCCGCCGCGCCCAGGGCCGGCGAGTCGCCAGCGTCGTCATGTTCCTCGTGATCCCCGAGGCGCGCATCCCCCGGCGCCTCGACTTCGACAGCCTCGCCGAGCGCTGGTCGGCGGCCGTGCCCGACCTGATCGAGCGCCTGCTTCCCGAAGACTGATCTCCCGCCGACCTGAGCCCGGTCGCCTCAACCCTCGCCAGGGAACCGCCCGATGCCGACGCGACGCACCTACGTGCTCCGCCTGACGGCGGAGGGCGCCGAGAAGCTCATTGCCGACCTGAACGCCTTGGGCGACGCCGGCAAGCGCGTCGGCCAGGATCTGCAGACCGCCGCCGGCCGCGGCGCGCCCAGCCTCGACCAGATCGCGGCGACCGCCCGGCGCGCGCGCGACGAGATGGAGGAGGTCGGCCGCCGCGGCACCGTCGGCTTCCAGGCCGCGTCGGCGGCCGCCGACGAGCTGCGCGGCCGCGCCCAGGCCGCCGCCGCACCGCTCGGCGCGATCGGTTCCGGCCTCCAGGCGATCGGCCCGACCGGCCTCGCCGCCGCGGCGGGGCTCGGCGCCGTCGTCACCATCCTCGGCGCGGCGACGCGCGCCGCCGAAGGCACCGAGCGCGCCGTCCGCCAGGCGGCGGTCGGCTTCCAGGCGATCGGCCGCGAGGTGGCGCCGTCGACGGCGCAGATCCGCGCGATGATCGCCCAGATGGCGGCGCTGCCCGGCGTCACGCGCGAGGTCGCCGAGCAGTCCGTCGTCTCGCTCTCCCGCCTGCGCCAGGCGTCCGACGCCACGCTGGCGGCGATCACCCGTCAGGCGGCGGATTTCGCGGCCGGCATCGGCAAGGACGTGCCGGCCGCCCTCGACGCGCTGTCGGAGGCGGTGCGCCGGCCGGCCGAGGGCGCCAGGTCGCTGGCCGATGCCTACAATCTGCTGACCCACGAGCAGGTCGAGCAGATCGAGACGCTCGACCGGCAGGGCAAGGCATACGAGGCGCAGCGCGCCCTGCTGGCCGCGGTCGAGGAGCGGACGAAGGGCCTGGCGGAGCGGGCGATGACGCCGGCCCAGAAGGCCGCGGACGACCTCGCGAAGTCCTGGGACCGCTTCAAGCAGTCGGTCGGCGACAGTTCGTGGGTGCGCGGGGCTACGGATGCCCTCGCCTGGCTCGCGCGCGAGGCCGCCGGCGCCGTCGATGCGCTCGACGGCGCCATTCAGAACACGCTTCCGAAAGGCACCTGGGCGGAACGGCGGGCGGCGACCCTTTCGGGGTGGATCGCCGAGCAGGAGAAGGTCGTAGCGTCGCGGGATGCGGCGCTGGCGAAGCTGCGCGATGCCGGCGGCGGCGATGATCTTCTGGAAGTCGCGCGCCGGAACGCGGCGGCGGCGGCCGAGGAGCTGGCGCGCATGCGCCGGGAGCTCGACGAAGTGCGGGCGCGCATGCAGACCGGCCGGCTCGGGGCGCGTGTTGCGGTCGGTGAGCTGCAGGTCGCACCGCCGCCGCTGCTCGACCGCGACGAGGGCAGCGGGATCGACGTCGGTCAGGCGCTGGATGCGGCCAAGGCGTACCGGCAGGTCGCCGAGGCGCGCAAGGAAGCGTCCGATCAGGTCGAGCGATACAAGGCTGCGATCTCAGAGACGGTGCGCCAGGAACAGCAGGGCATCATCTCCAACGCGGCCGCGAGGGAACGGCTCGCGGAGCTGAACCAGGCGCTGGCCGGCGCCCAGGCGGCCTACAAGGCGATCCTGTCGCCGGCCGAGCAGGCGGCCCAGGCGGCGCGCATCGAGGCGCAGGTGCTGGCGGCCCCGATCGCCCAGCGCGAGGTGCTGCGCGCCCGCCTGCAGGCCGAGGCGGCGGCGACCGCGCAGAAGCTGACGGGCGACGAGCGTGCCCGCTTCATCGAGGCGGAGGTGGCGAGGGCCGTCAATGCGCGCGCGGCCGCGCAGCGCGAGGCTGCCGAGGCGACGGTGCGGGCGACCGAGACGGCGCATGCGGAGACCGTGGCGTGGCAGCAGGGCGAGGTCGTGGCGCTGCGCATCGCGGCGACCGAGCAGGCGCGCGAGGCGGTGCGGCAGGGCACGGCGAAGTCGGTCGCGGCCGAGACGGCGGCGATCTTGACGCGCAACGCGGCCGAGGCGAACCGGGACTTGGCCAAGCAGGTCGCGGAGATGGAGCAGCAGGTCGCCGCGGCGAAGCTGCTGGCCGACGCCGAGCTGAAGGGTGCCGCCGCGGTCGGCGAAGCCGCGCGCCAGGAGGAGGTGCGCAAGGCGACGCGCGACGCGAATACGAAGTCGGCAGCCGCCGAGAACGAGAAGGAGATATCTACCGCCCGCGCCCTGACGCGGGCCTACGACGCCGCCTCCCGAGCGCTCGCCGAGCAGGTGCGCCTGCGGCAGGCCGCCCCCGAGCGCCGCGCGCTGGCCGACCAACTCGATCTGGTCAAGCGCGAGTACGAGCTGCTGGGCAAGAGCAACCTCGAGCGCCGCACGGAGCTGGACCTGCTGCGGCTCCGCCAGGAGCTGGTCGGCAAGGGCTACGAGGGCCAGGCGCTCGAGGACGAGCTGCGCGTGCGCGGCGACATCGTGCGCGAGATCGCCCGCACCCAGCAGGCAATCGAGGACGCGCGCGGCGCCCAGGACCATTTCGCCGACGCGGTCAGGGATGCCGCCCGCGACTTCGACCGCGGCGTGCGCCGGGGGCTGGAGGACTTCTTCAAGGGCCAGAAGGGCTCGATCGAGGACTGGGGCCAGTTCTTCCGCGACCAGATCGCCAAGGTCGCCGCCGCCCTCGTCCAGCTCTACGCCATCCGCCCCGCGATCGGCTGGACGCTGAACGAGCTGGGCTTCGCCTCGGCCGCGGCCGAGTTCGGCTATAAGCCGGCGGGTTCGGCCGGCGGGTCGGCCGCCCGCGGCTTCGACATCCCCGGCCTCGGCCAGGTCTCCTTCGGCGACGTCAAGACCTGGCTGAACACGCCGCTCTGGAACGTCGGCGGCACGCAGTCGGCCGGCGCCGCCTATTACGGCGGCGAGGCGGTGTTCGGGCCGGGGTCTTCGGGCGTGCTGGGGGCGGGCGGTGCGCCGGGGGCGCAGGGCGGCATCTCGATCGCGCCGATCGACATCCTGGGGCCGGTCGCATCCGCCCTGCCGGGGCTGATCTCCGGCAACTACGCCCAGGCCGCGCTCGGCGCCGGCGGCTTCGCGCTCGGCAACTTCCTGGTGCCCGGCGTCGGCGGGCCGATCGGCGCCATCGCCGGCAATCTCCTGGGCGGGCTCTTCCAGAAGAAGCCGTCGAACGAGGGGGCGGAGGTCTCGTTCAACCTCGGCGACTGGACGGATTTCTTCCGCTCGACCAAGCACGAGGGGCGCGTCGACCAGGTCGACGCCTATACCGGCGGACTGCAGGAAGGGCTGCGCCGCGCCGCGCAGCGCTACGGCGTCGAATTCGGCGATGGCGCCGTCGTCGGTTCGACCTTCGGCAAGGCCGAGGGGTCGCGCTTCTTCTTCGACGCGGGCGACCGCGACGGCGGCATCGAGAACCGCGTCGTCGCGGAGTTCGAGGCGGGCAACGAGGCCCAGACCAAGGCGGCGGCCGAACGCGTCATCGTGGCGGCGATCAAGGACGGCTTCGCCGCGGCGGAGGCGGACGAGGGCGCGACGCAGTCGGCCCGCGACGTCGCGACCGCGATGGCTAATTCCTTCGCCGAGAGCTTCGCCGATCTCGACGTCGACCGCGCCTTCGCCGCCGCCTTCGCCGATTTCGAGGGGCTGGGCGCCGGCACGCTCGATCCCGTCACGCTGGCGCTCAACAAGCTGAAGCAGGCGGGCGTGGCGTCGGCCCAGTCGGTCGACCAGTCGGCGCAGACCTTCTACGACAAGGCGATCCAGCTCGGCCTCGGCGGCGAGCAGCTGGCCGACGGCACGACGCGCGCCGATGCCGCGACCAAGGGCTATCTCCTGTCGCTGCTGGGCCTTGAGGCCGAGATCGACGGGGTCGAGGGTGCCACCGTCCAGGCGCAGGCGACGATCGAGGCACTCGTTCCGGTGCTGGAGCGCTGGGGCTTCACGACGGAGGAGATCGGCGCCATCACCGAGCGGGTGATGGCCGATGCGGTCGCGGCCGCCCAGGCCGCCGAGCAGGCCGCGCAGGCGGCGGCCGCCGCCGCGGTCCAGGCGGCCCAGCAGGCGCGCCTGGCGCTCACGACCTCGATCGAGCAGGCGATCGACGCCAACTACCTGCCGGGCGTGCGCGACGTCTTCGCCGCCCAGGGGCTCGACCCCGCGGTCTACAAGACGCTGTTCGGCGCCGTCTCGGGCGCGCTCGCGGGGGATGCGGACGCGCTGCGCCTCGTCGGCCAGCGCCTCAACTACAACGCCGATCCCGACGGCGACCCGACCACGAACGACGGGTATCTGACCCAGGAACAGGTCGCCGCCATCTCGGCCTATGCCATCCAGGGCTATCAGCGCTGGGTGCAGATGCGCGATGCCGGCGTCGGCGGTGCCTTCGACCCCGCCAACGACAACGACACGGGCTCCGGCTCCGGCTCCGGTCGCGACCAGGAGGCGATCGACCGGCTGGACGCGCGCCTCGACGCCGAGCGCGACCTCAACGGAATCCTGCGCGACCGCGTCAATGCCGAGCGGCGGCTGGCCGACCTCTTCCGCTCGACCGCCGACGGCCTGCGCCAGGCGCGCGAGGCCTTCCTGGTCGGCAGCCAGTCGCCGCTCTCGCCCGAGGAGCAGCTGAAGGAGGCGATCCGCCAGCGCGACGCGGCCGCCGCCCGCATCGCGGCCGGCGGCGACGACGCGGCCGATGCCGAGCGCGAGCTGACCGTCATCACCGGCCGCATCTTCGAGCTCTCCAACATCATCTGGGGCTCGTCGGCGCAGTCGGTCGACGTCTTCCGCGGCGGCCTCGACGTGCTCGCCCGCGCCGAGGACAAGGCGCTCTCCTGGGATCAGCTGCACCTGGCCGCCCTCAACGAGGCGAACGCCGAGCTGGAACGCTCCAACCTGCTGCTGGAGCAAATCCAGGCCGAGCTGAAGGCGGCGCGCGCGGCGGGCTCGGGCAACGGGGGCAACGGCGGCAACGGGGGCGGCGGCGTCGACAGCGGCTCGGGGCTGCCGCCCCTGGTCACGCCGACCTTCGGCGTCGCCAATCTCGGCCGCGGTGCCGGCGAGTCGGCCGAGGATTTCCTGAAGCGGCTCTTCCCGCAGGTGGCGGGCGGTCCGATCGCGGCGGGCGGCATCACCGAGGCCGAGGGCTACGCCTGGGCCCAGGCGCAGCACGGCTCCGGCCTCGGGCTGACCAACGCCAACTACTACGACGCCGCGCACGATGCCGGCTATCCGATGGACCTCGCCTTCGGCTACCGCGCGCACGAGAACTGGCTCAACGCCGACCCTTCGGGCGGCCGCTGGCGCGCCTTCATCGACGAGCTGCGCGCGCGCGTATCGGTGCCCTACGGCTTCTTCGGCTTCCCCTACGCCGCGGGCGGCGAGGTGCCGGACGTCGCCGGCCTGACCCGCCGCGGCGTCGACAGCCTGCCCGCGTGGCTGACCCCGGGCGAGCTGGTCGTGCCGACGACGCACCGCGCCCCGCTTGACCGCATCCTGGAAGCCGCCAACGACGGCGGCCGCGAGATGGCGCGTGCCATCGCCGATCTCGCCCGTGGCCAGGGTCGCGTCGAGGCGCGCATCGCGATGCTCGAGCGCGTCATGGCCGAGGCCGCCGCCGAGATCCGCGGCCTGCGCGGCGACCTCCGCATCGTCACCGGCAACCGCGCCGCCGCCGGCGGCCGGCGCTGATCCTTTCCACCACCCCCAACTGACGGGAGATCATCATGGCGGCAGGCGACTGGCAGCTCTTCGGCGCGGCGATCGAGCGGATCGCCAAGGGCGAGATCGATTTCGACGCCCACACCTTCAAGGCGATCCTGACCTCGGCCGACTTCACGCCCGACCTGTCGGCGCATGACGACCTGGCCGACGTGACGGACGAGCTCTCGGGCGGCGACTACGCCCGCAAGACGCTGACGGGGGTCGCCGTCACGCGCTCCGGCACGACCGTGAAGATCGACTGCGACGACATCAGCTTCGGCAGCTCCGTCACGCTCGAGGGCAAGTGGTGCCTCGTCTTCGACGACACGCATGCGTCGGACGCGCTGGTTTCCGCGCTCGATCTCAACACGGCCTCGGGCTCCGCCACGCTCGCCAGCACCAACGGCACCTTCCAGATCACCATCGACGCCGATGGCTGGATCGAGATGACGCCGTAGCCGGGGCCGGTAGAAGCGGAAAGGGCCGCCTGACATGGGCGCCCAGCCGTTCTGGAGCACGACCGACAAGGATGCGGGCTCCACTGTCTCGAACGGCAACCGGACGGCCACCCAGGCGGCGATGAACGCCGGCGCCACGCGCTCCGCGCGTGGCGTCACGTCCGGCAAATGGTACGTCGAGGTCGACATCACGACGTCGACCGACGCGGGGCTGCGCGCCGGCATCATGACGTCGGCGGCCGCGATCGGCTCGCCGCCCGGCGGCGACGCGCTCGGCTGGGGCATCCGCGGGTCGGACGGCAACAAGATCACGAACGGCAACAACTTCGCCTACGGAAACTCGCTCGATAGCCCGTTGCGCATCGCCCTCGACGCCGACGCGGGTAAAGTGTGGTTCGGCGAGGGCACGTCGACCTGGTGGGGCGATCCCGCCGCCGGCACCGGCGAGGCATTCTCGGGCCTCTCCGGCATCCTGCATCTGGCATTCGGCGCCAACAACAGCGCCAACACCAAGATCGGCACGCTCCGTCTGCTGGCGAACTATGTCGGATCGCCGCCCGCGGGCTTCACGGCCGGGTTCGGTCTCGATGCCGACGTTACCGCGGACAAGGCGATGGTATCGCTGTCGGGGCAGCCGGCAGCCGCCTCGGGCGGCGCCGCCGTCGCGCCGGTGCGGGCGAACCTCGCCGTCGCCGGCGTTGCCGCGGCGGTGCGGGGCGACGCCGTCGCCCTGCCGGCTGCGGCGTACCTCTCCGTCGCCGGCCGTGCGGCGGCCGTCGTCGCCGGTGCCGTGGTTGCCGCGGGCCGTGCGGTGGCGGCGATCGCTGGCCGTGCGGCGACCGTCATCGGCGGTACCGGCGCCATCGTCGATGCAGGCCGGGCGACGGTCGTCGTCGCGGGCCGTCCGGCGACTGCGATCGGCACGGGCGCCGGCGTCGTCGCTGCGGGCGCGGGCCTGATCCAGCTGCGCGGCCTCGCCGCCGCGGTCGCGGCGGCGGCCGTCGTAGCCGCGGCGCCGGCGACGCTCGCGGCGCGCGGGACGGCGGCGCTCGCGGTCGCCGACGCGGTGGTGTCGGCCGGCCCGGCGGCGATGCGGATCGCCGGGCGCCCGGCCGCTGTAGTCGGCGGCACGGGCGCCGTCGTGTCGCCGGCGGCGGCCGCGCTGGTGTCGGCCGGGCGAGGCGTCGATCTCGTCCTCGGCGTGGCGCCGGCGGTGGGGCCGGCGCTCCTGTCGACCGGCGGCCGTCCGGCCATCGCCGTCGCCGATGGCGTCGTCACTGCCGCCCCGGCAGCCCTCGCCCTCGCCGGGCGTCCGGCGGCGACCGTCGCCGGTACCGGTGCCATTGTCGCGCCGGCCGTCGCGAGCCTGTCGGTCGGCGGTCGCGCCGGTGCCGTGGTCGCCGATGCGGCTGCATCCGCGGGCGCCGGCACGCTCGCCGCTTCGGGCCGATCGGCGGCTGCCGTCGGCGGCACCGGAGCCGGCGTCGTCGCGGGACGCACGACGCTGGCCGCGGCGGGGCGGCCGGCCACGATCCGCGGCGACGGCGTCGTTCTGCCGGCGCCGGTGCCATCGGCGCTGGCGGGCCGCTCGGTCGTCGTGCGCGGCGACGCGGTGGTCTCTCCCGGTCGGGGTGCCGCCAGCGTCCAGGGCCGGCCGGCGACGGCACTCGGAACCACGTCGGCGCTGGCCGTGGCCGGTGCCGCGACGGTCGCCGTCGCGGGCCGGCCGGCGACGGCGATCGCGACACACCAGGTCCATGCCGTCGCCACGGCCGGCGGCGCGACGTCGCGCATCCGTGGCCTGCCGTCGATCGCCGTCGGCTCGGCACCGCTGCTGCCGCCGGTGCCGACGCCGGGCGACCTGGCCGCGCTCTTCGCCGACCCGCAGGCCGAGCTCGAATGGGTGGCGATCGTCGAGCCCTGGGACGCCGAGG
>JBFWXJ010000127.1:0-14219 GCA_050187535.1 Alphaproteobacteria bacterium
ATCGGCGGGGCGAGCGGCGGGGTGCGGCCGGGCTTGACGTCGATCGCCTCGCGCGCCTACATCGGCGGCACGGGATGGGCCCCCGCCCCGACCCCGGGCGCGCCGCCGCTGTTGATCAACACCATCGGGCCGACAATCTGCACGCCGGCCGGGTTGATGTTGACGAACGAGCCGCCGACCTTGAGCGAGATCTGCACCCCCGCCTCGACGACAATGCTCATGCCCGCCTTGACGTGGATCGCCATGCCCGCGTCCAGCGCGTAGCTCATGGCGACCTTCTCGTGCCGGTCCTGGCCGACCTTGTGCGACATCATGCCGTCGATCGCCTCGGCATGGTCGCCCTTCACCTCCAGGTGCCGGTCGCGCTCGACACGCTCGGCCTGGTCGCGCTTGACCACGAGATGACGGTCATGGCCGATGAACTCGGCGGCGTCGTTGAGGATGCGGATCTCCTCATCGCGCTGGCCGTGGATGAAGATCTGCTCCTTGCCCTTCTTGTCCTCGAAGCGGATCTCGTTGAAGCCGCCCCCACCCTTCGACGAGTTGGTCTTGGTGGTGGAGCGCGTCTGGTGCTCGGGGAGCGCATAGGGCGGCACGTTCTGGCCGTTGTAGACGACGCCGACGACGATCGGCTGGTCCGGGTCGCCCTCCAGGAAGGCGACCACCACCTCCATGCCGATGCGCGGGATGAAGATCGAGCCCCAGCCGGCCCCGGCCCAGGCCTGGGCGACGCGAATCCAGCACGAGCTGTCCTCGTCCATCTTGTGCTCGCGGTCCCAGTGGAACTGCACCTTCACGCGGCCATGCTTGTCGGTGAAGATCTCCTCGCCCGCCGGGCCGACGACGAAGGCGGTCTGCGTGCCCTCCACCAGCGGCCGCGGCGTGACCCGGGCCGGGCGGAACGGGCGCCTGGCCGGGATCACGGTGAAGCTGTTGGCGTATTCCTGGGTGTCGGTCGCGCGTCCCGGCTCGTAGCTCGGGTCCGACGCGTCATGGGCGACGCGGGTCAGCACATAGGATTGGTTGAAGTCGGCGCGCGGATGCTCGGCCAGATCGAAGCGCGAGCCCGCCTGGAAATGATGGCGGTGGCCGGCCCCCCAATGCTCCTCCTGCCCCGCCTCCTCCTCCTCCATGCGCTGGCGCACGAAATGCTCGCCCTGGCCGCGGTCGAGATACTCGCCTGGATAGTCGAAGACCTCGAAGGACTGGTTGTCGCGGTGGCGCACCAGGCTCGACGTGTTGGCGAGAAGCCGCTGGGTCGGCGTCTCGAAATTGTAGTCGTTGAGCGCGTAGCGGCCCGAGAGGAACACCTCCTCGCGCCGCCAGTCGAAGATCACGTCCTCGTCGAGCAGCACGCCGGCACCGAGCCCGCGCTGGAAGCGCACCTCGGGATCGGGCACCGGCTGGTGCGCCGTCGGGTCGTCCGCCAGGACCAGCGTGTGCTTGCCGTTCTCGTGGCGGAAGAAGAAGAAGATGCCCTCCTGCTCCAGCAGCCGCATGACGAAGTTGCACGCGGTCTCGCGGTACTGGACACAGTATTCCCAGCGCCGGTACTGCCGCGTCAGCTTCCGCTCCCAGTCGGAGAAGCCGCGCTCGCTGAAGATCTTGGCGACGATGTCCGGCACGGTCATGCGCTGGAAGATGCGGCAGTCGGCCGTGCGCGTCAGGAACCACAGCCAGGGCACGAAGTCCGCCTCGTAGAGGGCGAAGCCGCCATGGCCGACCTGCTGCACGAAGCGCGCGACGTGGCCGTTGAAGAAGCGAGGGCTCTGCTGGCCCGGCAGGCGCAAGGCCACCGTCGCGTTCTGGCCGAGGATCTTCGCGAAGTCGATGCTCTCGTCCTCCGAGAGCAGCTCCAGGCGGAAGCGGAAGAGGCGCGACATCGCCTCCTCGCCCTCGAAGCGGCGCAGCAGCAGCCGGTCGGGCCCGAGCGGCGTGTCGAAGACGAGGAAGCGGTTGTCGTCGATGAACTGCGCCATCGCGGGCCACCCTCAGGCGAACGCGAAGGAGAGCCGCCCGCCCGCATCCGCCTCCACGTCGACGCGCGCCGTGCGCTCGCCCGCCGCCATGCGTGCGAGGATGGCGGTCGAGATCTCCGGCAGCATCGATCCGGTCAGCACATGGTCGATGGTGCGCGCCCCGCTGTCGACCTCGGTGCAGCGGGCCGCGATCGCCTCGACCACCGAATCGGCGAACACCAGCTCGGCCTTCTGGCTCTCCGCCAGCCGCCGGCGCACCTTGCCCAGCTTGAGGCCGATGACCGCGCGCAGCGCCTCGTCCTGGATCGGGTAGTAGGGGATGACGACCATGCGGCCGAGGAAGGCCGGCTTGAAGGCCGCCTGCAGCTCCGGGCGCAGCAGGTCGCGCAAGGTCTCGACGTCCGGCATCGGGCGCGCGGTACAGGCCCGCATCAGGGTCGCCGTGCCCACGTTCGAGGTCAGCACGATCAGGGTGTTGCGGAAGTCGATCTGGCGGCCCTCGCCGTCGTCGAGCCGGCCCTTGTCGAAGACCTGGAAGAACAGCTCCAGCACGTCGGGATGCGCCTTCTCGATCTCGTCCAGCAGCACGACGCTGAACGGCCGCCGGCGGACGGCCTCCGTCAGCACGCCGCCCTCGCCATAGCCGACATAGCCGGGCGGCGAGCCCTTGAGCGTCGAGACGGTGTGCGCCTCCTGGAACTCCGACATGTTGATGGTGACGAGGTTGCGCTCGCCGCCATAGAGGATGTCGGCGAGCGCCAGCGCCGTCTCGGTCTTGCCGACGCCGCTCGGCCCCACCAGCAGGAAGACGCCGATCGGCCGGCCGGGATCGTCGAGATGGGCGCGCGAGGTCTGCACGCGCCGGGCGATCGCCTCCAGCGCGTGCCCCTGGCCGATCACCCGCTCCTTCAGCAGCCCGTCCAACGCCAGCACCGTGCGGATCTCGTCCGTCAGCATCTTGCCGACGGGGATGCCGGTCCAGCCGGAGATGACCTCCGACACCGCCTGCCCCGTCACGACGGCATGCAGCAAGGGCGCCTCCCCCTGCAGGGCCGCGATCTCGGCGGATACCGAAGCCAGCTCGTCGCGCGCGGCGGCACGCGCCGCATCGTCGAGTGCGGCCGCCCCCTCCACCTCCAGCTTGCCGCGCAGCTCGAGGATGCGGGCGACCAGCGTCTTCTCCTGCTCCCAGCGCTGGGTGAGTGCGGCGGTCTCGGTGGCGAGCGACGCCTGCTCGGCCTCCAGTACCGCCACCCGCTCGCCATGGGCGGCCCCCGTCGCCGCCTCGCGGGCGAGTGCGCGCAGCTCGACTTCGATCGCGTCGGCGCGCCTCGTCAGGTCCTCCAGTGCGGCCGGGGTCGCGGCCTGGCTGACGGCGACCCGGGCGCAGGCCGTGTCCAGCACGCTCACCGCCTTGTCCGGGAGCTGGCGGCCGGAGAGGTAGCGGGCCGAGAGGCGCACGGCCTCGGTCACCGCCTCGTCGAGGATGCGCACCTTGTGGTGCGTCTC
Organism: Alphaproteobacteria bacterium; assembly: GCA_050187535.1. Lineage (GTDB taxonomy): Bacteria > Pseudomonadota > Alphaproteobacteria > ATCC43930 > Allostellaceae > Allostella. Next base: position 3,489 of record JBFWXJ010000127.1, read on the forward strand.
CATCGCCGCCATCAGGCCGCGCAGCATGACGGCCGCCGTCGGCTCGGTCGGCTCCTCGACCTTGACCACCTGGAAGCGACGGGCGAGCGCCGCATCCTTCTCGAAATATTTTTTGTACTCCGCCCAGGTGGTGGCAGCGACCGTGCGCAGCTCGCCGCGGGCGAGTGCGGGCTTCAGCAGGTTGGCGGCGTCGTTCTGACCGGCCGCCCCGCCCGCGCCGATCAGCGTGTGCGCCTCGTCGATGAAGAGGATGATCGGCACGGTGCTGGCCTTGACCTCGTCGATCACCGCCTTGAGCCGGCGCTCGAACTCGCCCTTGACGCTGGCGCCCGCCTGCAGGAGGCCCAGATCGAGCGCATGGATCTGCACGCCCTTCAAGGCCGGCGGCACGTCGTCCTGGGCGATGCGCCGCGCCAGTCCCTCGACGACGGCGGTCTTGCCCACCCCCGCCTCGCCCGTGAGGATCGGGTTGTTCTGGCGGCGGCGCGTCAGGATGTCGACCATCTGGCGAATCTCGCCGTCGCGCCCCAGCACCGGGTCGATCGCGTCGGCCTTGGCGCGCGCCGTGAGGTTGACGGTGAACTGGTCGAGGGCCGGTGTCTGGCCCCCATGAGCATGGCCCCCGTGAGCATGGCCCTGGGGCACCGTTCCGGGTGCCGCGGACGGTGCGGACGATGCGGACGGCGCCTCGGGGACCGCCTCGCGCGCCTCGTCGGAGCCTGAGGTGATGTCGGCGAGGCCAGCGGCGAGATCGCCCACCTTGAGGGCGGCCAGCGACGGTGCGGACTGCGCCAGGAGGCGCGCGGTCTCGGGCTCGGCGAGCGCGGCCAGCAACAGGTGGCCGCTGCGCACGACGGCGCTGCCATGGTCGATGGAGGCGACGAGCCAAGCGCGCTCGGCCAGGTCGAGCAGCCGGCGGGCGAGCACCGGGGTGCGCGGGTTGCCGCCGCGCAGCCGGTCCAATGCCGCGGTCAGCTCGGCCGTGGCCCGGCCCGCATCGATGCCGGCATGGCGCAGGATGGCGTGCAGGTCGGTGTTGTGCGCCTCCAGCAGGCGGACCAGCCAGTGCTCGAGGTCGACCTCGTAGTGGGTGCGCGCCAGGCACAAGCCGCCCGCCGCCTCGAGGGCCGAGCGTGCCGTGCGGTCGAGCTTGCCGACCAGGGACTTGAGGTTGCTCGTCATCTCCGGTCTCCATCTCGGGTCGGTCGGGACATCGGCCCCGGCAGCAGGACGGCGTCGGCCAGGTCACGGGCGGGCGGCTTCGTCACCAGCCAGGCGGACCAGCCGATGCGGTCGCCGCCGCCCAGCCTGACGGGCCGTGCCGCGTCCCTGGCCAGCACCGGGTTGAGGTCGAAGTCGATGGCGGGCCCGAGCGCGAAGCGCAGCAGCGCCATGACGGGCCCGTGGCGGGCGCCCAAGGGCAGCAGGTCCTCGAAGGTCGCGCGGTCGAGCGGGCCGACGGTGACGCGCACGGCGGACTGCCGGTCCCAGGCGCGCGCGCCGAGCGCCAGGTCGCGCCCGAGCCGCCCCGCCTGGCGGCCGCCGATGCCGCGCCGCTCGGATTGCGGCACGCTGAGCCAGCGGCCGCGGTTCTGCTCGATCGCCACGGGCCGGCCGAGCCAATCCGCCAGGACCTGGGCGACCCTGAGCGGGCTCCTCGGATATGCGGACAGCAGCCCCGCATAGTAGGCGACGGACGTGTCGTGGAAGCCGACCGGCCCGGTGGCCAGACGGTCGCGCAAGGGCGCCATGCCGAGGCCGGCGAGGGCCAGCAGATGGCCGAGCAGCGGGTCGCGCGTCCCCTGCTCGGGGGCATGCCAGAGATTGTGCTTGGCCCAGGCGGCGTAGAAATGCTGGGTCAGCCGGTGGTGGAAGATGTCGAGGAAGGCGTGCAGCGAGCGGTCGCGGTGGAGGTAGCGCCTTGTGATGATCTCCTCGGTGTAGTGCCTGGGCAGCACGCCGAGCGGCCCCGTCAGCCCGATGAAGTTCACCATCATGGCGCGGCCCTGGTCGCCGATGCCGGCGCCGGGCGGTGCCGTGCCGGCCGCCGCCAGGTCCTGGATCTGGCTCGCCGGGAAGTCGAGGCTGGGGTTGCTGCGGAAGCGCACGACGGCGCCGTCGGGGGCGGCCGGCCCCGTCTCGCGGCCGCGCCGGCGCCACAGCAGCAGCAGCCTGACCGCCTGGACGAAGTCGAAGCGATAGGGCTGGCGCTCCAGGCGCTCGATCAGGCGAGGACCGCTTCGCCCCATCGGGGTGGCCATTCGACGAGGGGATGGGCGCGCTGTCGCGTGCGCACGGTCAGCTGGGTGAAGGCGTTGGTCGCGGCATGGAGGGCGAGGAAGCGGTCGAGCACCGATGTGAAGAGATAGGCCCCGCCGCCCTCGAACTCGCTCTCGTCTAGCGTGATCGCGATGCCGACACCGCGGCACCAGGCCGGGCGGTGCGCCGGGCCCATGCGGCGCACCGCGGGCCCGCTCGTCACATCGAGGATGGCGCCGATCTCGCGCCTGGTCGCGGTCGCGCCCGCAAGGTTGTAGAGGCTGAGGATCTCGAGCAGCGCCTCGCGGCCGCCCTCGACCAGCGACAGATGATTCAAGGCCAAGTGCGAGATGAGCCGCCAGTGGGCGCCCTTGGCGAGCGGCGGACGCAGGGCCGGCAAGGGCTTCACCAGGCAGGCGACGCGCGCAACCGGCAGGTTGCCCGCCACCTCGAAGGCGTCGCTGCCGCCGCCGAAGGGCAGCTGCTCGGGCAGGTCGCGGTTGGAGCAGAGTACGTCGACGGAGATGGTGTCGTCGGTCGGGCTCTCGGGCTTCAGGTCCAAGTCGACGAGGCGCAGGGCGACGTCGGTGCCGTTGTCGCCGGGGCGCATCGAGGGCGTGCGCGTCACGTACCAGAAGGCTGCGGGCGGCGTGCCGTCGGCGTCGCGGCCGATGCCGTAGAGCGGGCGATAGGACGTCATGTCGGTGGCGGTGCCGCGATCGCCGATGCGCGTCACTCGGCGCACCGCTTGCACCTCCATCTCCAAGGGCCGGCGCGCGTCCGGCACGACGGAATACTCCGACTTCTCGTGGCTGAGCTGGATCGGCTCGGCGTTGCGCTCGAAGAGGTTGACGATAGGGGTGGCATTGAGGCGCAGGGTCTCCGCGCGGATGCTCTGGGCCAGCAGCGCCATGCGCTCCGGCCGCTCGTTCTCGCCCAGATAGACGACGATCTCCGCCGTCTCGCCGAGCCCCGCCGTCGCCGCCGCCAGCCCCTCGATGTCGACGAAGAGGAACTTCTGCGGGAAGGCGAAATATTCGTGCAGCAGCCGGTAGCCCAGGAACGAGCGCAGCTCATAGTCGATCAGCCCCTCGTCGAGGCCGAAGCCGACCGGGCGGATGGCGTCGCGCCCCGCCGCCAGCCGCCGCACGCCCGCCGCCCTCGCTGTCCCCGCGGCGGGGCCGAAGCGCGCCCCCTGCTCGAATCGACCCGGCGCTTCCGGCGGCCGCTCGGCGACCTCGACGCGCACCACGTCGTTCAGCAGCAGCTCGTAGAGGGTGAAAGTGACGGCCCCCTCGCCATGGAGATGGAAGCGCAGCCGATCGATGCCGAGGTCGGCAAAGGTGGCGCCGCCCAAGGTCTCCAGGCGGATGCGCAAGGCCGCCACCGCGTCGCGCGCGCCGCGGGCGAACGGCGAGACCTGAATGGGCTCGAAGGCGGCCAACGCGACGCGGATCGGCCAGACCTCGACCGGATAGCAGGTGCGGAACTCGCATTGCAGCCCCTGCACCGGCGGCGCGAACACGGGGGTCCCGCGCGGCACCGCCAGCCGCCCGGTCAGCTTGGCCGGGCCGCCATCGACGTGGAACTCGACGATCGAGCGTGACGGGACGGGCGCCAGCAGGTGCGGGTAGAGGATGCCGAGCAGCGCCTCCGTCACCTCGGGGAACTCGTCGTCGATGCGCTTGTGGATGCGCGCGGCGACGAAGGCGAAGCCCTGCAGCAGCCGCTCGACATGGGGGTCGGCGGTCTGGCCGCCCTCCAGCAGCAGCCGGCCGGCGATCTTGGGGTACCGCTCGGCGAAGTCGCGGGTCAGGTGCCGCAGTGCCGCCAGCTCCTGCTCGTAGTAGGGCAGCAATATCTCGTCGAAGGCCACCCCATCACCCCGTGCGGTCCTGGACGGAGAAGACCTGGCGGCCGCCGTCCAGCACCGTGTCGAAGACGACCGGCACCGGCCGCGGGTCGATCTTGAGGTCGGCCGCGACGCGGAACGCGATGCGGCCCATCACCGATTCCGGATGCTCGACGGTGACGCGCACCCGGGTCAGGCGCGGCTCGAAGAGGCGCAGCGTCCCGAGGATGGCGCGCTGCAGCCGCTCGACATCGGTGCGGCTTCGCGGGTTCATCGCCGAGAGGTCGGGCAGGCCGTAGACGATGAGCGACTGACCCGCCTCGCTGCGCGCCGCACCTGCCGGCGGCGGCGGATGGCGGGTGTTGAGCAGGTCCTGCAGGTCGCGGATGACCGACGCGCGGTAGGCGGCCAGCGACTGGCGGAAGGGCACCTCGGCACGGCGGTCGGGCTCGTCGTCCGAGAGCCGGTCGAGCAGCGACGGCACCAGCAGGTCGCCGCCGCCACCCCGCGCATTCAGAGCCATCACGCCGCCCCGGACGCGCGCGCCGGCCCGGGAAAGCGTACCGGACCGGCGGAGCGTGCGGACCCGGGCGCACGCGCTGGCCCTAGCCACTGCGCCGGCCCGGGCGGACGGCCGGCCCAGCGGAAATGTCCGGGCGCGCGGCGGCGCATCACTTGCCCTCGGCCGGCGGAGCGCCCGCCGTCTCAGACCTTGACGTTCTTGGCGAGATCCCAGCCGGCGGTCTTCGAGCCCTTGCGGCTACCGTCCTTGCCATACTGGATGTAATCGAACTCGATCTTGGAGAAGGCCATGGAGACAGACTCCTGTGGCCAGTCACCGCCGCCTGCCGCAGACACACCGCTGACGATGGCGTCGGTCAGCTTAACCTTGAGGAAGACCTCGTGGGCGCCGACCGGATTCACGAACTCGATCTGCACGGTCGGGATGTGCTTGCCGGTGCAGACATGCTCGAAGAGCTTGGGGCTGGCGGCGTCGAGCGGCTTGGTAAACTGCAGCTCCTGGATGTTGACGCGCTCCGCGCCGGTGCGCGCCCCGGCCGTGCTGGTGATGGTGACGGACGCCGCGGCGCCGAAGCTGATGCTCGTCGCCTCGATCCAGTTGTTGTGCTTCTCATCGGTCGACTCGCCGTCGATGCCGTCGGGCTTCACGAAGACCATCTGGTTGGCCATGTCTCTCCCCTTGCAAAATCGTCAGGTGAAATGAAGGAAGCGGCCGTCCCGCGCGCGCCATCCCGCCGACGGTGCCCGCGGGACGGCGCCGGTAGCGGCAGGGTCAGCGCGCCGCGGCCTGCGGCAGGTCGGCGACGAGGCGCAGCGAGACCGTCAGCTCTTCCAGCTGGAAGTGCGGGCGCAGGAAGGCGACGGCCTTGTAGGCGCCGGGCTTGTCCGGCACCTCGACGACCTCGACGCGCGCCTCGCGCAAGGGCTTGGCGGCCTTGGCCTCCTGCCCGGCCATGTCATCGAGCAGGACATACTGGGCGAGCCAGTCGTTCAGGTACTTCTCGACTTGGCCGCGCGACTGGAAGCTGCCGATCTTGTCGCGCATCATCGACTTCAGGTAGTGGGCGATGCGCGACACCGCCATGATGTACTGGAGCTGGGTCGAGAGGCGCGAATTGGCGGTCGCTTGGTCCTTGTCGTACTTCTTGGGCTTCTGCGCCGACTGGGTGGAGAAGAAGGCGGCGTAGTCGGTGCCCTTGCAGTGGACGAGCGGAATGAAGCCCAGGTCCGCCAGCTCCTTCTCGCGCCGGTCGGTGATGGCGATCTCGGTTGGGCATTTCAGCGCCACGTCGCCGTCGTCGGTCGGGAAGGTGTGGGTCGGCAGGCCTTCGACTAGGCCGCCGCCCTCCACGCCACGGATCGCGGCACACCAGCCGTAGCGCGCGAAGGCATCGGTCAGCCGAGTGCCCAGCGCATAGGCGGCGTTCATCCAGAGGTAGCGGTCGTGCTCCTTGCCGTCGACCCGCTCCTCGAAGGCGAAGTCGTCGACGGGCGAGGTCGCCTCGCCATAGGGCAGGCGTGAGAGCACGCGCGGCAATGCCAGGCCGACATAGCGGGAATCGTCGGACTCCCGGAAGGACTTCCACTTCGCGTACTCGACCGTGTCAAATATCTTGGCGAGATCGCGCGGCTTCGACAGCTCCGTGAAGCTGTCGAATTTGAATAGCTCGGGCGAAGACGCGGTCAGGAACGGCGCGTGCGAAGCGGCTGCGATGTGTCCCATCTGCTCCAGCAGGTAGAGGTCTTCGGGGTGGTTGGTGAACTCGTAGTCGCCGACCATGGCGGCGAAGGGCGCGCCGCCGAAGGTGCCGTACTCCTCCTCGTAGATCTTCTTGAAGAGGGCGGTCTGGTCGAACTCCGAAGAGTTCTTCATGTCGCGCACCAGCTCGCGCTTGGAGACCGGCAGCATCTTGATCTTGAGGTTGACGCTGGTCTCGCTGTTGAAGACGAAATATTCGAGCCCGCGCCAGGAGGATTCCATCTGCTGGAAGTCCTCGTGATGCATGATCGCGCTGATCTGGTCCGACAAGAGCGCGTCGATGTCGGCGATGCGCTGCTCGATCGCCTGGATGACGTCGCGCTTGACCGTGATGGTGCCGTCCATGACTTCCTGGACCAGCTCGCCAACGAGGTCGCGGGCGCGGCTCCTGCCCTCCTCGGTGCGGCCGATGCGGCTCTCCTGGAGAATCTGGTCGAAGAGGCCGGCGCCGGCCTCAGCTTCGGTAGAGGGGGCTTCAGGAGCAGGCGCGGCGGCAGCCTGGGTCTTGGGCTCAGCCATGGCTCACTCCTTCTTCCCGCTCTTGCCGCCCTTGGTGGGCTCCTTGCCCATCGCGCGGCTCAGCGCCTCGACCTTCTCGGTGCTCTGCAGAATGTCGCGCAGCAGCTCCTCGAACTTCTCGTCGGTATACATATGGCTGCGCAGGTCGGAGAGCTTGGCGCGGATGTCGAGCAGCCGGCGGGTCGGCTCGAACTGTTTGGCGACCGCCTCGGGGCGCAGATCCTCGCGGCTGTTGAAAGTCAGGTCGACCGGGATCTCGGAATCGTCCTTGGTCAGCTCGTTGCGCACGCGGAAGTTGACCCGCGGCGCCATCTTGCCCATGACCTCGTCGAAATTGTCGCGGTCGATGGCGACGAACTTGCGGTCCTTGACGCGCGGCTGCTCTTGCTTGGTCTTGCCCGCGAAGTTGCCGAGCACACCGACCACGAAGGGCAGCTCCTTCTGCTCGATCGCATCGCCGATCTGCACCTCGTACTTGATCTGCACGCGGGGCGGGCGGACCCGTTCCAGCTTCTTCTGCAGGCTCTCGCGCGCCATGAAACCCCTCCCGCCGGCCTCGCACCGGCATCCCCGTGGGATGGAACTAGCCTCGTGAAATTCTATACGAATCCGCTGGTGGAAATACAGCGGACTCGCACACCGCCAACGTCAATCGCGCGTCAATTGCATCGCCTCGGCTCCCCTCTCTCAATCGCGCGGCGGCGTGATGCCCAGCGTCTCGCGGATCTGCCGCAGCACCTGGTCGTCCTTGACCACCTCGGCGAGCCAGCCGTCGAGCGGCCCGCGGCCCCAGCGCGCCGCGCGCTGCACGAGGTAAGAGACCGGGCTGTGCGGCTCGGTCCTGAGGAACCAGTCGGCGACGTCGCCGAGCAGGCGCAGAGCGTGCTCGCGCCCCTGGATCGGCCCCGCCATCACCATCGCCCCCCCCGGCGCCGCCGCCCCGGCCATCGCCGCCCCCGCCATCGCCCCGACCGTCGCCATCGCGGCCGGTGCCGAGGAGAACGGCACGGCGGCGGTCTCCCCGCCTCCCGCGGATGGCGCGCCCGCTGCCGTCAGGTCGACGCCGCGCTCGCGGGCGAAGCGGCGCAGCAGGGCCAGGCGCTCCTCGAACGCGGCACGGGTGTCGGCCAGTCGCGGGGCGTCGTCGCCCAGCTTCTCGTCGATGACCGCGCGCATCGCGTCGAAGGCGGCCGATGCGGTCTCCGTCGCCGCCACCGCCTGGCCGAAGAAGCCCGCCGGGGTCTGCGCCACCGCTTTGGCGAAGTCTTCCTTGGAGCGCGCGCCGGCGTCCAGCAGCTCGCGGATCGCCTCGCGGCTGCCCTCGCGCTCCTGGCCGGCCAACGTCTCCAGGCGAAGCGCTCCCTGCCAGTCGCGCAGCGTCCAGCCGCCCTCCTCGCCTGCCGTCACCGGGAGCGTGCGCAGGATCGCCGTCACCGGGCGGTCGAGGCGGGCCAGCCGCCCGGCACGGGCGTCGAGCTCGCCGTCCTCGGGGAGCGGATGCAGCCCGTCCCAGAAGCGCGCGAGCAGCCCCTCGACGACGGCGAAGCCCTGGGCCAGGCCGGCCTCGCCCGCGGCGTTGCCAAGCGCGGTCACCAGCGCGGCCGCCACCTGCAGGTCCTTGCCCTGGCGGGTCAGTGCCGCCACGCAGAGATCGACGACCTTGGGCCAGTCGGCCGTCTTCAGCTCGGTCTGCCAGTCGCCCTGCGGCAGCGCCTCGTCGGCGGCACTGGCCTGCTCGATCTGCTCCATGGCGGCGGTCATCGCGACCTCCGCCCCGGCCGGCGCCTCGGCGGAGACGGGGAGCAGCAGGCGTTCGGGATCGATCTCGCGGGCCATTTTCGTCACTCTCCTCAGGCCGCGCGCTTGCGCCGCAAGCGCAGCCAGCCGCCCGCCTTCTCGCGCCGGGCCAGCCGCGCGTCGACCGGCAGGAAGCGCAGGGCGAGGTCGCCGACGAAGGCGGGCGGGTCGGCAGCCGCCAGGTAGAGGCCGCGCAAGGGGGCGGTGCGCTGGAAGGCGTTGCTGTCGGAAAGGCTGTGCAGGATGCCGGCGATGCCCTCCTCGAGGCCCGCGATCGCCTCGACGCACTGGAAGACGTCGCGGCGCACCGGCTGCTGGGTCGCGTCCTTGAGCAGGGTCAGGCGGACGCCGTAGAGCCGGTCGCGCAGGTCCAGGAGGGCGCGCAGGACGTCGGCGTCGCCGACCTCGCCGCCGTTGCCCTGCCAGTCGAAGCGGTGGCCGAAGGCCTGGGCGCGGACCTCGCTCGGGAGTGCGCCGACGAAGCGCGCGAAGCCCGGCAGCGCCTCCAGCCGGTCGAAGATCACGGTCAGCGGCAGGCGCATGCGCAGCTGGCGGGAGGTCTCGTCGATGACGCTGCGCAGGCGCAGGCCGGTGCGTCGTGCCGCCTCGGCCTCGGCCGGCGATGCCGCCAGCTCGGCCGAGACGACGGCGGCGATGGCATCCAGCGGCCGGTCGGGGCGGTGGCGGGCGATGAGGCCGAGTGCCGCACGCCGCAGCGTCGGCCCCGGCTCGGCCTCGGCCAGGAATTCGGGGGTCGTCGCGATGACGACCATGTCGCGGAAGAACCACCAGTCCCACGGCCGGGGCGGGGCGCCCTGCGGCCGGGCCGGCGGCGGGAAGGGCGCGAAGGCGGCGGCCGCCGCCAGGAGCTGCGGCAGGCCGGCGCGCGCGTCGGCCACCGCCAGCATCCAGGGCACGCGGTAGAGCGAGCGCTTGCCCTGGCCCAGCTGCGGCGAGCTGCGCACGACCTGCAGCGCGTCCGCCATCACCGCCTTGAGATCGGCCTCCAGCCGCTTCAGCTCGGCCTTCTGCGTCGCCGCGGCGGCGGGCGTCACCGCCGGGGGCTGCGAGACGGGGGGCGGCGTGACATCGGTCATCGCGCGGCCCTCACTGCCTGGCCCGCGTGGTGAGGACGACGCCGGCCGCCTGCAGCCGCCCCTGCGCGGCCGCCTGACGCATGGCGGCGAGGAAGGCGGCGGCCGGCTCGGCGTCGGGGCGCGGCTCGGCGAAGACCGGGGCGGGCGCGGCCAGCACCAGGATGGTCTCCTTGCCGAAGGGCGCGTCGACCGTATAGCGCGGGCCGCCCTCGCTCCCGTCGCCGATCGTCACCGACTGGCCCGGCGCGAGCGCGCCCGAGCGCCACGGCGCCGGCAGCAGGTGGGCGACCTGCCCGTCGGCCATGACATAGGCGACATGGACATGGGTCGCCGTGTCCGGCCCGGTCACCCGCACCACCATCTGCTCGCCCTGCACGAGGTCGGTCGCCCCGCCCGCCGTCTCGATCCTGAGGCCGCCCGCCCCCAGCCGGCCGATCGCCTGGACGACCTCGCATTGCGGCGGCGGCAGCACGTCGACCGCGAGCGCGACCGGGGTCTCGCGCACGAGGCGCGGCAGCTCGGACGCGACCCGCGCCCGGTCCTCCTCGCTCGCGACATAGCCCGCGACGCGCAACGCGGATGCGCTCTCGGCAACGCGCAGGTCGGCGCAGGCGAAGCCCGCGAGGAAGCTGCGCGCGCGCTCGGCAGGCGGCGGGGCGGCGGGCGCGGCCGCTGGCGGCGGGGCGGCCGGGGCGGCAGCGGGGGGCGCAGCCGCAGGCCGCGGCGCCGCTGGAGGCGCTGCCGCCGGGGGAGGGCTGGCGATCGGTGGGGGTGCGGTCGGCGCGGGGGCGGCGATCGCCGGCGGCGGGGCCGGCGGCGGTGCGACGATGGGGGCCGGTGCCGGCGGCGCCGGCGGTGCCGGCGCGGCGATCGGCGGCGGGAAGGCGGCGGGCGGCGGCGCCGGGGCGGCGACCGAGGGCGGGGTG
>JBFWXJ010000128.1:0-14218 GCA_050187535.1 Alphaproteobacteria bacterium
TTCGCCGGCGGATGCCCACCTCACCCTCCCCGTCGCTGACGCGACGGGTCCCCTCCCTCTCCCCCCGATGGGCGGAGAGGGCTCTTTAGGAAGTCCCGTACAGGGGCTACGCTCGCGGCAATGGGGGAGTGCCAATGGTCGAGCTGATCGTGCGCGGGGACCGGGTGGTGACGCCGCATGGGGTGGCGGCGTGCGACGTGGCGGTGGCGGACGGGCGGATCGTCGCGGTCGCGGCGATGGGGGCGATGCCGGCGGGGCCGGGCACGCGCGTCGTCGATGCCATGGGCAAGATCGTCATGCCGGGCGGCGTCGACCCGCATGTCCACTGCAAGTGGCCGCTGCCCAACCCGGACGGCACGGTCGGGGAGACGGCCCCGCCCGACGTCGTCAGCCGTGCCGCCCTCTATGGCGGCACCACGACGATGATCGACTTCGCCCGCTGGACGCACGGCAACACCATCCCGGCCGTGCTGGAGGCGCGCGAGCGCGACTGGGCGGGGCGCTGCCATTGCGACTACGCCTACCACATCATGGTCGAGGGCCAGTTGCCGACCGCCCTGCCGGGCCAGATCGGCGAGGCGATCGAGGCCGGCTACCCCACCGTCAAGATCTTCACGACCGACATCACGCCCAGCCGCCGCGGCCGCATGGTGCGCTTCGGCGACATCTGGGAGGTGTTCAAGGTCCTCTCGGCCAAGGGCGGCCTCGGCGTGATCCACGCCGAGGACAACGACATCGTCATGCACATGTACGACAAGCTGATCCGCGAGGGGCGGGTCCGCTTCGAGAACATGGCGGAGGTCCACAACACGCTGTCGGAGGACCTGTCGTTCCGCCGCGTCATCCGACTGGCCGAGAGCGTGCCGGGCACGGCCTTGTACATGATGCACGTCTCGGCCGGCACCGGCGTCGCCGCCATCCGCGACGCGCGCGCCCGCGGCCTGCCGATCTACGGCGAGACGCTGCACCAGTACATCATGTACACGAGCGACGATTACCGGCGCCCCAACGGCCAGATCTACCATACCTACCCGTCGCTGAAGTCGAAGGCCGACCAGGCGGCGCTGTGGGCGGGCACGCTCGACGGCTCGATCAACGCCATCGCCACCGACGAGATCTGCTGCGCGCTATCGGTCAAGGTGCAGGGTGTCCGCATCGACGACACGACCGGCGGCAACGCCGGCGTCGAGCCGCGACTGGCGGTCATGTTCACCGAGATGGTCGGCCGCCGGGGCTATTCCCTGGAACGCTACGTCGACCTCGTGTCGTCGAACGCGGCGCGGCTGATGGGCCTCTATCCGCGCAAGGGCGCGCTCGCCCCCGGCAGCGACGCGGACATCACGATCCTCGACCCGTCGCTGAAGCGCGTCGTCCGCAAGGAGGACCTGCATGAGACCGATTATTCGCCGTGGGAGGGACACGAGGTCGACGCCTGGCCGGCGATGACGATCCTGCGCGGCAAGGTCGTCATGGAGGACGGCCGCTTCCTCGGCGCCCCTTCGGACGGCAAGTGGCTGCCGCGCCGCATCCCCGCCGAGGTGATCGCCGGCACGGCCCTGTGAGCATCGACCCGGCCGCCCTCGCCCGCCTTCTCGACGACAGCCTGCGCCTCTGGGGTGTCGACGGCCGCGCGACGGCGGTCGGGGGCGGCGCCCGCATCGCTGCGGCGGCCATGACGCTGACGGTACGCGCGGCTCCCGAAGCTGATCGTCCCGCACGGTGGATTGTTGAGGAAGACGCCGTGCCGCCGGAGGAGTGCCCGTCGGTCGTCGTGCTGCTGCGCGCCCTGCGCGAGCGCCTCGGCGGCGACCGCCGCGAGGCGCGGCGGCTGCGCGTGGGCCTCGCCGGGTGACGATACCGGTCGTCGTCCTGACCGGCTTCCTAGGCAGCGGCAAGACGACCCTGCTGCGCCGCATCCTGGAAGACCCGCGCCACGCCGGCACCGCGGTCGTCGTCAACGAGCTGGGCGAGGTCGGGCTCGACCACGACCTCATCCGCCACAGCGAGGAGGATCTGGTCGCGCTCGCGACGGGGTGCCTGTGCTGCAGCGTGCGCGGCGACCTCGTCCGCACGCTGCTAGACCTGGAGGCGCGGCGTGCCGCCGGCACGGTGCCTTCCTACGGGCGCGTGGTGATCGAGACCTCGGGGCTGGCCGATCCGGCGCCCATACTCCACGCGCTCTTGACCGACGATGGGCTGTCGGCGGGCCATCGCCTCGAACGGGTGCTGACGGTGGTCGACGCCCTGCTCGGCCAAGCGACGCTCGACCGCCATCCGGAGGCGCTGCGCCAGGCGGCGCTGGCCGACCGGCTGATCCTGACGAAGACCGATCTGACCGGCGGCACGCCGCCCGCGCTCGCGCGCCGGCTCGCCGCCCTCAACCCGGCCGCATCGCAGGAGACCGCTGTGGCGGGCGACATCGCGCCCGAGCGGGTGCTCGACCCGGCCGGCCACACCACGGCGGCGATCGGCGAGCTGCTCGCGGCGCTGACCCGGGCCGCCGGCGCCGGCCCGGCGGCGATGCATTCGGACGGCATCGCGGCCATCCCGATCGTCCGCCCGGCGCCGATCCCGGCGGTGGCGCTCACCCTTTTCCTGCAGGGCCTGGCCGAGCATTGCGGCCGCGACCTGCTGCGCCTCAAGGGTATCGTGGGGTTGGCCGAAGCGCCCGAGCGGCCGGTCGTCGTCCATGGCGTCCAGCATGTCCTGCATCCACCGGAGTGGCTGGAGCGTTGGCCGGACCCCGACCGGCGCACTCGCCTCATGGTCATCGGCCGCGCCCTCCCGCCGGAGTGGCCGGGCCGCCTGCTCGACGCGATCGTCGCTGAGACCGCCGACGAGACGGGTCGGCGCGGAACATGAGGGCAGGCCGGCGCGTTTTCCAGCGCCGGCCGTGGACGGCCGGTAACCGGAGGGATCGATGACCATCAACACCATCCTCGTGCAGCCGATCGTCGCCTTGATCGCCGGCATCCTGATCCTCATCGCGCCGCGTACGCTGAACTACGCGGTCGCCGTCTATCTGATCGTCGTCGGCGTCATGGGGCTGATGGGCCACGTCCGGGTCTGAGCCGCCGACAGGACGCCGGCGTGCTGCGCTTCCTCGGGCGGGTGCTCCTCGTCCTGGTGCTGCTGCCGCCGGCGCTGATCCTCCTCGGCCGCTGGGTCGATCCGCCCGGGACGCCGCTGATGTTGCTGCGTCGATTGGACGGCGCGACGATCGACCATCGCGCCGTGCCGCTCGACCAGGTGTCCCCGGCGCTGGCGCGGGCCGTCGTCGCGTCGGAGGACAACCGCTTCTGCAGCCACTCCGGCATCGACTTCCAGGCGGTGCGCGACGCGATCGACGAGCAGGACGAGACAGGTCGGCTGCGTGGCGCCAGCACCATCACCATGCAGCTCGCCCGCAACCTCTTCCTGTGGCCGGGCGGCGGCTTCGTGCGCAAGGCGATCGAGGCTCCGCTGGCCCTCCTCATCGACGCCTTGTGGCCCAAGCGCCGGGTGATGGAGGTCTATCTCGGCGTCGTCGAATGGGGCGACGGCATCTTCGGCGCGGAGGCCGCCGCCCGGCGCCATTTCCACAAGCCGGCGCGGTCGCTGACCCGCGCCGAGGCGGCACGCCTCGCCGCCGTACTGCCGAACCCGCGGCGCTGGAACGCGGCCGCACCCACCGCCTACATCCAGCGCCGGACCGCCACGATCGACCGCCGCGTCGACCAGCTCGGGCGTGAGATGGTTGCCTGCCTGGCGCCCTGAACGCCTGACGCGAAGAGCGAGTGATGCCAGCCGCTCTTGCGGAATTCGGATATTCCGCGCCGGCGCCCCGCGACAAATCTACCCGTAGAGGATGCGGCAGCCGCTCGCCCACACCCGGGCGCGCGACTTGCCGCGCAGTCAATCGCGGCGCTGAGGCCGCGCAGCCGGAACGGGTAGGAAGATGCCTGAAACCTCGCGCCGCTTCATCTTGCGCCATGCCCTGCTCGCCGCCTGGCTCCTGCCGTCCGCGGCCGGCCTGGCGACGAGCGCGCTCGCCCAGTCGGGCGGCGGGCTCGAAGCACCTGCGGTGCAGAAGGCCGAGGACGTGCTGCCGGCGGAGCTGATCCGCGGCCCGCATCACACGGTCGACCCGACGGTCCACGTCTACGCGCTGATGCGCGAGTACCGGGTGCGTAGCGAGTTCGGCGACTACGTGGTCGTCGGCGACGCCCGGCTGCGCACGCTGGTGCGGGAGCTGGCGGCGATCGCCGAGCTGCGCAAGATAAAGAAGAGCGACGCCTTCGCCGAGGCGACCAAGAACGCCCTCACCGGCCCGATCCGCGGCGCGCGCAACCTGATCGACGACCCCGCCGCGACGCTTAGCGGCATTCCCGAAGCGACCGGCGAGATCTTCAGCCGGATCGGCGAGCAGCTGCGGCGCGGCCGCCGGTCGCAGTACGAGGACAGCACGGCAGCAGCCGTTCTCGCCGTCTCCTCGTTCAAGCGCGACCTCGCCCGCAAGCTCGCCGTCGACGTGTACTCGACCAACGAGGCGCTGCAGAAGGAGCTGAATTCGGTCGCTTGGGCGTCGGCCGCGGGCAATCTCTCGCTCGGGGCGCTGTCGATGGCGACCGGCGCCGTCGTGCTCCAGGTCGCGGGATATGCGCGCACATTGGAACAGGCGAAGGGCGTCATCGCCGCCGAGCCGCCGGCTCAGATATCGCGGCGTTCGCGCGCGGCCCTGACCGCGATGGCGATGCCGCCTGATCTGATCGATCGCTTCCTCGCCCATCGCAGCTACTCTCCGCGCCACCAGTACCTGATCGTCACCGCGCTGGAATCGATGCGCGGGGTGGCCGATCGCCGCCGCCTGCTGGAAGCCGCCTTGGGCGTGCAGACGGAAGGCGGCGCGTACCTGTTCCAGCGGCTCTCGGACATGATGGCCGCCTACCACCAGGCCGTTCGACCGATAAGCCGCATCACGACCGAGTACGGCTTCCCCGTGGGCATCGTCTCGGGGGGTGGCGTAGTCGTCCTGGCGCCGTTCGACCACGTGCTCTGGGCCGAACTCCCGGCGCAGTTCGTGTCGCGCCTCCCCGTGTCCGGCGGCCGCGCCCGCAGCGGCGCAGCTGCAACCGGCTCCGGCGAAATCTGGCTGACCGGCGATGCGTCCGAACGCACCCGGGGCGAGCTGGCGCGCCGCGGCTATTCCCTCCATCCGCGGAGCGGCCAGCAACTGCCGCTCGCCGACTGAATCCGGTCATCTCCATGTCGGCCGCCCGCTCCCGGAAGGAGCGCACGACGCGGCCCACCGCCTACGGGAGTGAGAGCAACGTGAACAGCCGATCCTTGCTGCATGAATCCGGCGTCCCCCCGAAGCGGATGGGCGTCGGGCGTTCTCTCGCCGCCACGGTGGCGCTCTCCGCACTGCTGCTGCAGGGATGTGGCACGCCTGTCCGGCTCGCCCCCGTGCCCAGCGCCGCCACATCGAAGGCGTTGCCGGCTGGCATCGCCAACGCGCGCTACTTCGTCGACGAGGAAGCCGCGGCGATGCTCGAGGAAGGTCAGCGGTCCGTGGAGCGCGAGCGCGAGGCGCTCGGCAACGCCCGGGTCGGCGACCAGCTTCCGCCGGCCAACTTCCTCGCCATCTCCGGCGGCGGCGACAACGGGGCCTTCAGCGCCGGACTCCTGGTCGGCTGGACTGCGGCGGGAACGCGTCCGGAGTTCAAGATCGTAACGGGCGTCAGCACCGGCTCGCTCGTCGCTCCGCTGGCCTTCCTCGGGCCCAGCTACGATTCGACGCTGAAGGAGGTCTACACCACGATCTCCAAGAAGGACGTGTTCCTCGATCGCGGGCTGACCGCCGCGATCTTCGACGACGCCTTGTCGGATACCTCGCCGCTGTTCGCGACGATTTCGAAGCACATCAACACGGAGATGCTGGCGGCGATCGCACGCGAGTACGACCGCGGCCGACTGCTGCTCATCGGGACCACGAACCTCGATGCGCAACGCCCGGTGATCTGGAACATGGGTGCGATCGCCGCGAGCGGGAAGCCGGGGAGCCTCGAGCTGTTCCGGCAGATCCTCCTCGCCTCCGCCGCGGTGCCCGCCGCCTTCCCGCCGGTGATGATCGACGTCGAGATCGACGGGCAGCACTATCAGGAAATGCACGTCGACGGCGGGGCGATCGCCCAGATGTTCCTCTACCCGCCCACCATTCAACTGCGCGAGGCTTCGCGCGCGCTCAACAACAATCGCGAACGGCATGCCTATCTGATCCGCAATGGCCGGCTCGACCCGGAATGGAACGCGGTCGAGCGGTCGACGCTGACCATCGCCGGTCGCGCGATCTCGACGATGATCCACATGTCGGGAATCAACGACCTGATCCGCATCTGGAACACCACCCAGCGCGATGGGGTCGACTTCAATCTCGCCTTCATCGGCTCGAACTTCGAGGCGCCACGTGCCGGAGATTTCGACCCGGCATTCATGAGCGCCCTCTTCGAATACGGCTATGCCCAGGCGGCACGCGGCAATCCCTGGCACAAGACGCTGCCGTTCATGAAGCCGCGTTGAGCCCCGCCACGGCCGGGAGCGAGAGGGAGCAAACGATGGCCTAGAACATCATGGGGCCGCACGTGGCGGCAGCGCGCGCACTCAACTGGACGGCGAACAGCGAAATCGGCTTAATGCCGGTCGTCGCCACGCTTTGCGCGTCTCAATGCCGCCGCAACCTTCGCGTTCGCCGGAGTCCGAAACAGCGCCCAGCTCTACGGCGCTGTCGCTGCGGATCGTCACGTCCGACGTCGACGACCTCATGTCGCGCCTGCATTCATTGGACTGGAACGTCGAGTACAACCAGCTTTCCGGTGGCCGCTTCTCGGTAGATTTGTCCGGCTTGGCGAGTGCCGAGATGCAGTTGATGCGCCATCGGCACTCCCGCGCCTTCGTCGGCGCGGGCTTCGTGCCGAAGCACTGCTACACATTCGGCGTCCTCGTCGGTGGACAGGGTCCGATGCTGATCAATCGCCAGGCCATCGGGCTCAACGGCCTGACCGCGCGGCGTCCGAACGAGCAGATCGACTACAAGTTTCCGGAAGAGCCCGATTTCATCACGGTCGCCGCAGCCACCGATCGGGTCGACGAGCTTTGCGATGCGGTGTTCACACGACGCCTGTCGCAGATGCTCTGGCGCGGCCAGGTATTCCCTTCCGACAACCACGCGGTCGTGCAGGTCGCACAACAGCTCCTGTTCGATGCGACCGACATCTCTCGAGCGCCGAGAGCCGACGGCATCCCGCCGCAGCCGCATCCCCATTTCGACAAACTGATCATCGACGCGCTGCTGCGCTCGCTCGGCCCACCCGAGCCGGTCCGCGGCTGGTCGGCCCGCAATGTCATCGTCCGCAAGGCCAAGGACCTCGTCTACTCGAGCGACGACCCGCCGAAGACGGTATCGGAGCTGTGCCAGGCGCTGAAGGTCCCGCTGCGGACGCTCGAAGATGCCTTCCACCATTCCATCGACGTGCGGCCGAAGACGTTCCTGACCGCGATCCGCCTCAATCGGGTGAGACGGCTGCTCACCCGGCCGCGGGACGGCACGACCGTCACGGATGCGGCGACGGCCATGGGATTCTTTCATCTCGGAAGATTCACGGAACAGTACACGCGTCTCTTCGGCGAACGCCCTTCCGAAACGCTGGCGCGCGCACGCGCCTGAGGACCGTCGTTCCCCCGCGACCTCCCGATCAGGCTGCAGTTCGCGAACTGCACCACCGCTTCTGCGGAAATCGGATATCTCCGAATTCTCACCTGCGACAGAACTCATCAAGAGTTGACCGGTGTTCGGGACGCCTCGAAATGGCGCCGCTCGATATCGGCAACCGCTCTCCAAGTCGGCCTACAATGAGCGGACGAAGGTGAGCGGAATGCCTCATGCGAGAGGGAGGGGGACCATGGCCGACCTGGACGATCCCGCGGCGGGCATCGGCCGCCGCGGCTCGTGTCCGGCGCTATCCGCTGCTCGGTACCCCCGACCCTGAGACCGCCGTGACGGCTCACCGCGATGGACGCTCGAACCGATACCCGAACGCTCTTCGTCGGCTCTTCCGCTTCAAGACCTACCGAATGCCAATCCACACCAGCGATGTGCTCGCGCCAGCCGACTGCCGCCGGCGCCACGACATCACGGGTGCCCCGGGGGACTGAAATGCCCAGAACGCTGCCCGCACTGCTGTCATCGACCCTTCTCGTCCTCGCCTCTGGTGCCGGTTCCGCACTTGCGGACGATTCGAGGCTCTCCGACCGGTGGACCTTCGAGCTGACACCGTACTTCTGGGCGGCTGGCGTGAAGGGCGACATCACGCTTCCTTCGCAGCTGCGGCCGAGCGGCTCCCTCGACATCGGCGTCGACGCGAAGTTCACCGACATCCTGTCGAACCTGGGCGGCGTGCCCTTCATGGGCATGGGCGAAGCCCACTACGGCCCCTACGGCATCCTCACGGACATTCTCTATCTCAAGGTCGAGACCGAGGCGGACACACGCGGGGTGGCCTTCGGCTCGTCCGAGGCGCGCCTGACGAACACGATCGGCAGCGTGATCGGAACATACCGGGCGGTCGAGGACCGCTGGCAGACCCTCGAGTTCGGCGGTGGCGTGCGCGTGTGGTCGATGTCGACCAAGGTATCCCTCAGCCCCGGCGCCCTGGGCGGAGGGTCGGCGAGCAAGAGCCTGACCTGGGCCGATCCCGTCATGGCCGCCCGCTATCGCCGTCGCCTCACCGATCAGCTCTCGCTGTCGTTCTATGGCGATGTCGGCGGCTTCGGCGTCGGATCGGATATCGCCTGGCAGGTGCTCGCGACGGTCGACTACGCCGTCACCCCGACGATCGACCTCAAGCTCGGCTACCGCTACCTCGCGTTCGAGTACGAAGCCGATCGCGCGCATTACGACCTCGCCTTCCACGGCCCCTTCCTCGCGGCGACCTTCAGGTTCTGAGCAAGCGACAGGTCATCCGCACCGAGGCCGTCCCGCCCGCTCGCGGCGCGGCCGAACAAACACGATGAGGTCCGCCAATGAATCGTCGCGACATGCTCGGATCGGCCGCCGCTGCGCTGGCCGTTGCTGCGATCCCCTTCGGTGCCGAGGCGAATGAGGCCACCGATCGCATCGACCGCGACGTGTCGAACGCGCTCGCCAATCTCTACCGCAAATCGCCCGGCGCGCGCGCGCTCAGCAAGAACGCGAAGGGAATTCTCACTTTCCCGAGGATCGTCAAGGCCGGGTTGATGGTCGGCGCCCAGAGCGGTCGCGGTGCCTTGCGCAAGCATGGTCACACCACCGGCTACTACCGCACCACCGGCGTTTCCTACGGCCTGCAGGCAGGAGCGCAGTCTTTCGGCTATGCGCTCTTCTTCATGACGACGGATGCGGTCCGCTATCTCGAGCGCTCGCGCGGGTGGGAAATCGGCAGCGGCCCCAGTGTGGTCGTCGCCGACGAAGGCATCGCGGGCAGCCTGACGACGACGAGCGCCCGCAGCGACGTCTACGCCTTCATCTTCGACCAGAGCGGCCTGATGGCCGGCCTGGGCATCCAGGGCTCGAAGATCACCCGCATCAATCCATAGCCAAACGAGTCGCTCGGCGCGACGCCACTTTCGAAGAGGATCTCACATGAACTGGCTCTGCGCCCGGGCCTGCGCGCTCGTGGCTGCCGTCGGGCTGTTCCTCGGCGGCCAGACTGCGGCGGGGCAGGATGCGGGATGGCCGCGAGAGCTGAAGTCCGGCGGCAATGTCCTGCGCTACTACCAGCCGCAGGTGGATAGTTGGGAGGATCAGCGAACCCTCGTCGCCCGCGTCGCGGTGAACGTGGTGCCCGCCGGCGAAACGGCGCCGGTCGCAGGCGCCGTGTGGCTGCGCGCGGCCACCCGCGTCAACCTGGAACGGCGCGAGGTCGTCCTAGAGAATATCGAGACGACCCGAACGAACTTCTCCATCGTCGACCAGGAGCGCCGCAGGAAGATCGCGGAGATCGTGCAGGCGCTGGTGCCGCGCGAGCCGATGACGATCTCGCTCGACCGGCTGCTTGCGGATGCCGCCGAAGCGCAGAAGCCGCCGGCGGAAGTCGCCGTGCGCAACGATCCGCCACCCATCATCGTGAGCCGGGCCGACGCACGGCTCGTCCTCTTCGACGGCGAGCCCGTCTTCGCTCCGATCGAAGGCACCGGCCTCACCTATGTCGTGAACACCAACTGGTCGCTTTTCCGCGAGACCGCCAGCGGCCGCCACTTCCTCCTGGACGGAAAGACCTGGCTGACGTCGGCCGACATCACCGGCCCGTGGTCGATCGCCAGCGCATTGCCGGGCGATTTCCTGCGCCTCCCCCCGGGCGACAACTGGCGCGATGCGCGCGCGGCGCTACCGGCGCGCGCCACGCCCGGCACGCGCGCCCCGACGATCTACGTCGCCACGACCCCGAGCGAGCTGATCGTCGTTCGCGGGCAGCCGACTTTCGCCGCCGTCCAGGGCACGCAGTTGCAGGTCGTGACCAACACCGGCGCGGACCTCTTCTTCCATCGGGCGCAGGGCCGCTACTACTTCCTCGTCGCCGGCCGCTGGTATCGTTCCGCGTCGCTCGACGGCCCCTGGACGTTCGCCACCGCCGACCTGCCGCCGGACTTCCTGCGATTCCCGTCGAACCACCCGAAGGCGAGAATCCGCGCCTCGGTGCCGGGAACACCGGAATCGAAGGAGGCGATCATGGTCGCGTCGATCCCCAGCCGCGCGACCATCTCCCGCAGCCAAGCGAAGCTGAGCGTGACCTACACGGGTACGCCCGCCTTCGTCGCGATCAACGGTACCGCGCTGCACTACTCCCCGAACGCTTCGACAACGGTGATCCGTGTCTCGGACACGCTGTTCTACGCGTGTGAACGGGGTGTTTGGTTTGTCGCGCCGTCCGTCGGCGGACCATGGACGGTCGCCGACAGCGTACCTGCCGTCATCTACACGATCCCTCCGAGCTCGCCGGTTTACAACGTGACCTATGTGAGGGTGGAGAGCGCCACGACGAGCGATGTCGTCGTCAGTTTCACCGCCGGCTACATGTTCGGCTTCGTCACCGCGGGCGTGCTCGCCTGGGGTACCGGCTACTACTATCCGCCCTACTGGGTCGCGGGACCGCTCTACCCGATCTACCACCCGTACCCGTACACCTGGGGCGCCGCCGCCTGGTACAATCCGGTGACGAACACGTATTTCCGCGGCGGGGCCGTATACGGCCCCTATGGCGGTATCGGCGCCGGCGCCGTCTACAATCCGGCCACCGGCGCCTATGGTCGCGGCTATGCCGCCTATGGACCGCACGGCGGATACGCGGTCGGCACAGCCTACAATCCTTCGACCGGCCGCTGGGTGCAGGGTGCGGCCGGCTATGGCCCGAACGGCGCCTGGCGCGCCGGTCGAGGATACAACCCCCAGACGGGCGTATTTGCGGCCGGTGTGTCGGGCACCAATCAGTACGGCAGCTGGGGCCGTGGCGTGGTGACCCGGGGCGACGACTGGGCGCGCGGCGGCTATGTCTCGAACGACCGTCGCAGCGCCGCCGGCGTCGTGACGTCGGAGGGCACCGGGGTCGT
This sequence comes from Alphaproteobacteria bacterium, assembly GCA_050187535.1. Lineage (GTDB taxonomy): Bacteria > Pseudomonadota > Alphaproteobacteria > ATCC43930 > Allostellaceae > Allostella. The sequence continues at coordinate 11,620 of JBFWXJ010000128.1, forward strand.
GCGGACCGAAGGTCCGCGCGGATCGACCACCGTCGTCCGCGGCCCCAACGATACATTCGTCGGGCGCGACGGCGAAGTGTATCGCCGTTCTCAAGGTGACGGTTGGCAGCGCTACGAGAACGGGTCGTGGAACAATGCCCGGCGTCCGGACCAGCTCCCGGCCCAGGCTCGGACGCCGGCGAACGGCAACCGGCCGCACGCGCCATCGGCCACCCAGGGTCGCGTCCCGCAAGGCGGCGACCGTGGCACAGGCCAGCCGATGGCGCAGCCGCGCGGGCCACAGGCGGGCGGCGTCCAGGGCTCGCGGCCGGGCGACTTCGATCGGGGCAATCTCCGTCCCGCCAACCAGAATGTCTTCGAAGGCCTGAGCCGGGATTCCCGTGCTCGGGACACCGGCGCGAGGCGTCAGATGCAGCACTCGGGCGGGCGTCAGAGCGGCGGCCGCTTCCAGCGCTGAATGCGGACCGGCGGCCGCCCTAGCGTGGGCGGTCGCCGGCCAGCGTGATCCGGTGCATCAGGCGGCGGAAGCCGTGATAGTCGTTGACCGGGTTGTGCTGGGTCGAGCGGTTGTCCCAGAAGGCGATGGCGTTGGGCGACCAGACGAAGCGGCAGGTGTGCTCGGGCCGGACCTGATGCTGGAAGAGGTACTGCAGAAGCGGCTGGCTCTCGGCCTCGGTCATGTCGCGGAAGCGCAGGGTATGCGCGACGTTGACGTAGAGCGCCTTGCGGCCGCTCTCCGGATGGGTGCGGACGACCGGATGCTCGGCCGTGTACTCCTTGCGCGCATCGGCGTTGGCGCTGTCGCGGATGCGATCCTCGCGGGTCTTCGACACGTCGGCCTTGGCGGAGCTGGCGACCGCCCAGAGGCCGTCCAGCAGCCGCTTCATACCGTCTGACAGTGTCTCGTAGGCCATGAACATGTTGGCGAAGATGGTATCGCCGCCATAGGGCGGCAGCTCGCGCGCGAGCAGCATCGAGCCCATCGGCGGCATCTCCAGATAGGTCGTGTCGGAATGCCAGATGCCGCCGAAGTTCGACCGCTCGTGCTCGCGCTTCAGCACCTCGATGATCTCGGGATGGCCGTCGATCCCCTTCACGAAGGGATATTCGACCGGCACGCCGAAGCGCTTCGCGAACGCGAGGTAGCGCTCGGGGCTCAGGTCCTGGTCGCGGAAGAAGATGACGAGATGGTCGAGCAGCGCCTGCCGGATCGCCGCAACCACGCTTTCGTCGAGATCGCGCGCGAGGTCGACCCCACCGATCTCCGCCCCCAGCGCGCCGGCGATCCGACGCACCTCGATACCTGCCATGCTGTCAGCTCCGCTGTGCCGTTCGCCCCAGGGTATCACGTCACCGGCAGGCGCATCGCGGGGTCGTAGGCGAGCTTCGGATCGTCGAAGCGGGTCGTCTTGGTCACGTAGGTGATCGCCACGGCGCGGCGCGCATGCGCTGAACGATTCGCGGCCGAACGGTGGATGGTGCCGCCGTGATGGAAGGACACTCCCCCCTTGGGCACCGGCGCGGCAACGAACCGGAACCGGGCCAGCGTCTCGGCGGCGATCTGCAGGTGGTGCGGCTGGCCCGGCGGTGCCACGTGCGGATGGATCACGCCCAGATGCGAGCCGTCGACGAATTCGAGGCAGCCGTTCTCCAGGGTCGCGTCGTCGAGCGCGATCCAGGCGGTGACGAGACCGTCGGGATCGTTAGGACCGGCGTAGAAATTGTCCTGATGCGCCGGCTTGGGGCTGCCGTCGCGCGGCGGCTTGAAGAAGATCTGGCTGAAATAGGCGTCCACATGCGGCCCGATGAGCGCTTCGACCGCCGCGACCAGCGCCGGCGCCTCGGCCAGCCCGCGGAAGACCGGCCGATGGCGGACCGGATGGTCGATCCAGCGGGGGAGCCCGCCCGCGTCCAGGTATTTGGCGCGCGCGGCGGGCGCGAGTGCCGCGATCGTCGCCGCGGCGAAAGCATCCGCGTCGGCCGCCGCCTCGTCCATCTCCGCCGACGTGAAGATGCCCGCCACCGTGACATGCCCGTCCCGGCGGAAGCGCTCGCGCGCGGAATGCAAGGCCGGCGCGAGCGCGACGGTGTCCGGCATGGCGGCCTCCCTACTTCGGCAAGCGGACGGCGGGATCGAGCAATTCGTTGGTGTAGGCCGATGCCGGGTCGAACTTGCGCTCGAGCGTGAAATGCTCGTCCACCAGCGCGTAGTCGGCCTGCATCCGCGGAGGATCGAAATGACCCAGCGCCACGGTCCGGAAGCCGACGTCGTCCATCAGCTCGCGCGTCAGCCTCCAGGTCTCGAGCTCGTTCTCGACCGTCAGGCCGCTGTTGGCGGCGACCAGCGCCTCGATGCAGGGGCGCGGTGCATCCCAGCACGCCGCGAAGGCGCGCTGCGTCGTCCGCACGAACGCCCTGGCGACGTCGGGCTTCCGCGCCAGGAAGGCACCATGCAGCACCACCGCGTTGGAATACGGGTTGATGCCGACGTCCTTCCAGGCGAGGTAGCCCATATCCTGGCCGAGCGCCTTCGCGAAGAAGGCATGACCGCTGTAGAAGCTCTGCGTGAAGTCGATGCCGCCCGACTTCAGCATCTGCA
>JBFWXJ010000129.1:0-14181 GCA_050187535.1 Alphaproteobacteria bacterium
TCGCCTATCCGGACAGCCCGTGGGACATGGCGGGGGCGCCCTTCCGCCCACCCTTCGGCGAGCATCTGCTCGGCACCGACACGCTCGGCCGCGACGTCGCGGCCGGCATCGTCCACGGCGCCCGCGTCTCGCTGCTGATCGGCTTCGTCGCGACCGCAGTCGCCGTCCTCGTCGGCGTCTGCGTCGGTGCCGTCGCCGGCTATTTCGGCGGCCGCGTCGACGATCTGCTGATGCGCCTGACGGAGTTCTTCCAGACCATCCCGAGCTTCGTCTTCGCGGTGGTGCTGGTCGCCATCTTCACGCCCGGGATCACTTCGATCGTCGTCGCCATCGCGACCGTGAGCTGGCCGGCCGTCGCCCGCCTCGTTCGCGGCGAGTTCCTGTCGCTGCGCACGCGGGAGTTCGTGCAGGCCGCCGTCGTGCTCGGCCGTTCCAGCCGGCACATCATCTTCGTCGAGATCCTGCCGAACGCCATCTCGCCGATCGTCGTTTCCGCCTCGCTGATGGTGGCGACCGCGATCCTCGTCGAATCCTCGCTCAGCTTTCTCGGCCTGGGCGACCCGAACATGATGAGCTGGGGCTACATGATCGGCGCCTCGCGCTCGGTCGTGCGCGTCGCATGGTGGACGAGCTTCTTTCCCGGCCTCGCCATCCTGCTGACGGTGCTGGCGCTCAATCTGGTCGGCGAGGGTCTGAGCGACGCGCTCAACCCCCGCCTGGCGCGCGAGGGGCGATGACGGCTCAGCCGCTGCTGCAGGTGCGGGACCTGCGCATCGCGCTCCCCGCCGGCGCCGACCGCGCGCATGCCGTCGACGGCGTCTCCTTCGACCTGGCGGCCGGCGAGATCCTCTGCGTCGTCGGCGAATCCGGCTCGGGCAAGTCGCTGACCGCGGGCGCCATCATGCGCCTGATGCCCCGCTCGGTCCGCATGACCGGCGGCAGCATCGCGCTGGAAGGCACCGACCTCGCGAGCCTGTCCGAGGCGGAGATGCGCGGCTGGCGCGGCCGACGCATCGCCATGATCTTCCAGGAGCCGATGACGGCCCTCAATCCGCTGATGCGGGTCGGCGACCAGATCGCCGAGGTGCTGGAATCGCACACGAAGCTCGACGAGTCGGCCCGGCGCCGGCGCGTCGTCGAGCTGATGACGGCCGTCGCCCTGCCAGATCCCGAGCAGCTCCGGCATTCCCACCCGTTCCGCCTGTCCGGCGGGCAGCGGCAGCGGGTGATGATCGCCATGGCGCTGGCGCTGGAGCCGGCAGTGCTGGTCGCCGACGAGCCGACCACGGCGCTCGACGTCACGACGCAGAAACAGATCCTGGCGCTGATCAAGGACATCCAGGCTCGCCATGGCATGGGTGTCCTCTTCATCACCCACGATTTCGGCGTGGTGGCGGAGATCGCCGACCGCGTGGCGGTCATGCAGCACGGCCGCATCGTCGAGATCGGCCCGGTCGCCCAAGTGCTGGATTGTCCGACGCATGCCTACACGAAGGCACTGATCGCCGCCGTCCCGCGGCTGGAGCCGCGCGCTACGGCAGCGGTCGCCGCCCCCGCGTTGCTGGTCGCCCGCGGCGTCGCCAAAACCTTTCGGGCGGCGGGCGGCATCTTCCGCCGGCGCCGCACGGTGCCTGCTGTCAAGCCGCTGGACCTCACGATCGGCCGCGGCGAGACGTTGGGACTGGTCGGCGAATCCGGCTCCGGCAAGTCGACGCTGGGCCGCCTCCTGATCCGGCTTGTGCAGGCCGACGGCGGCGAGGTGGCCTTCGGCGGAACCGACCTGCTGGGGGCGCCGCCCGGACGGCTGAGGGCGCTCCGCCGTGACGTGCAGATGGTTTTCCAGGACCCCTATGCCTCGCTCAACCCGCGGCGCAAGGTCGGCGCCATCGTCGCCGACGGGCCGATCGCGCATGGCACCGCGCGCGCCGAGGCGATGGCGCGGGCGCGTTCGCTGCTCGGGCTGGTCGGCCTCGATGCGGGTGCGGCCGACCGCTATCCGCACGAATTCTCCGGCGGCCAGCGCCAGCGCATCGGCATCGCCCGTGCGCTGGCGCTGGAACCCAAGCTGCTGATCGCCGACGAGCCGGTGTCGGCCCTCGACGTCTCGGTCCAGGCGCAGGTGCTGGAGCTGTTCAACGACGTGCGCCGGCGCTTCGAGCTGGCGATGCTGTTCATCACCCACGACCTGCGCGTCGCCGCCCAGGTCGCCGACCGCATCGCCGTGATGCGGCTGGGCGAGATCGTCGAGACGGGCCCCACCGCCGAGATCTTCGGGGCGCCGCGGCACCCCTACACGCAGGCGCTGCTCGACGCGGTGCCGGGCCGAAGCTGGTCGGCGGCGGGAATCGGCGGATGACTGCGCGACGGCCATTGGAGCTGCCGTCGTCGCCGGTATACGATCCGGTATTCCGATGATCCGCCGCTTCGCCGATCCCGACGTTGCCGCCGCCACGCTGTTCGCCGTGGCGGGGGGTATCGGGCTCGTGGCGACGCGCAATCTTCCCGTCGGATCGGCGATGCGGATGGGGCCGGGCTACCTGCCGACGGCGATCGCCTGGCTGCTCGTCGGCCTCGCCTGCCTGCTGGCGTTGCGCGCCGTGTTGCGACCCGACGGCGAGGCCATGCCTGGCTGGAATCTCGGGCCGATCGCCGCCGTGGTCGGCGCGCTCGGCGCCTTCGCGCTGCTCGTCGATCCGATCGGCCTCGTCGGCGCGACCTTGGCGCTGCTCGTGATCTCGCGGCTGGCCGACCGGCCTTTCCGCCCCTGGGAGACGGTGGCGGTGGCGGTCGGCGGGGCCGCCTTCAGCGCGCTCGTCTTCGTCGAGCTGCTGCGTCTGCCGCTGGCGCTGTGGCCGGCCTAGAGGACATCGCCGCCCATCTCGGGCTCGGGCTGGCCGTGGCGTTCAGCCCGGCCAACGTCTTCTACTGCTTTCTCGGCGCCCTGCTCGGCACGCTGATCGGCGTGCTGCCGGGCCTCGGGCCGGCGACGACGATCGCCATGCTGCTGCCGGTCACCTTCCATCTCTCGCCGATCGGCGGCCTCATCATGCTGGCCGGCATCTACTACGGCGCCCAGTACGGCGGCTCCGTCACCTCGATCCTGGTCAACATCCCGGGCGAATCCTCTTCCGTCGTCACCTGCCTCGACGGCCATGCGATGACCCGCCAGGGCCGCTCGGGCGCCGCACTGGCGATCGCGGCGCTCGGCTCGTTCTTCGCGGGTTGCGTCGCGACGGTGCTGGTCGCGCTCTTCGCGCCACCGCTGACCGACCTCGTGCAGCTCTTCGGGGCCGCCGAGTATTTCGCACTGATGCTGCTCGGCCTCGTGTCGGCGGTGGTGCTGGCGCAAGGGTCGGTCCTGAAGGCGGTGCTGATGATCCTGCTCGGCCTGCTGCTCGGCACGGTCGGCACCGACGTCAACAGCGGCCAGCCGCGGCTCACCTTCGGCATCGCCGAGCTGGCCGACGGCATCGGCTTCATCCCGCTCGCCATGGGGGTGTTCGGCATCGCCGAGATCGCGGTCAACCTGGAGCGGCTCAGGGGCGGTGCGCCGCCGCCGGCGCCGATCACCCGGCTGTGGCCGACCCGGCTCGACTTCCGCCAGGCATGGCCCGCGATACTGCGCGGCACCGGCATCGGCTCGCTGCTCGGCATCCTGCCGGGCGGCGGTGCCATCCTCGGCTCCTTCGCGTCCTACTCGCTGGAGAAGCGTGTCGCCCGCGATCCTTCGCGCTTCGGCAACGGCGCGATCGAGGGCGTGGCGGGGCCGGAATCGGCGAACAACGCGGCCGCGCAGACCTCGTTCGTGCCGCTCCTGACCCTGGGCATCCCCTCCAACGCCGTGATGGCGCTGATGATCGGCGCCATGATGATCCACGGCATCACGCCCGGCCCCATGGTCATCGACGAGCAGCCCGAGCTGTTCTGGGGGATCATCGCCAGCATGTGGGTCGCCAACCTGCTGCTGGTGGTCATCAACCTGCCGCTGGTCGGGATCTGGGCGCGCCTCACGCGGGTGCCCTACCGTATCCTCTTTCCCGCCGTGCTGATGTTCTGCGCGATCGGCGCCTTCAGCTACGCGCATAGCGTGCTCGACGTCATCCTGACGATGCTCTTCGGCCTGCTCGGATATGTGCTGCTGAAGCTGCGCTGCGAGCCGGCACCCCTGATACTCGCCTTCGTGCTCGGGCCGATGATGGAAGAGAACCTGCGCCGCGCCCTGCTGATCGGCCGCGGCGACCCGTCCATCCTCGTCACCCGCCCGTTGAGCGGCGTCATCCTGGCGCTGGCCGCGATCCTGCTCGCCGTCACGCTGTTGCCGGTCGTCCGCGGCCTGCGCGAGACGGCGTTCCGCGAAGATTGAACCAAGCAACGAGGAAAAGGAGAACAGGGATGCGCACGCTTCTCCGTATCGCGTCGGTCGCGCTGGCGGCCATCGCAACCGTCGTTTCGCCCGCCGCCGCGCAGGGCACCTGGCCCGCGCGGCCGATCACCCTCATCGTTCCGTTCCCGGCGGGGGGCACCACCGACGTGCTGGCGCGCATCTTCGCCGAGCGCATGAGCGCGGACCTGGGCCAGCGCATCGTCGTCGACAATCGCGGCACCGCCGGCGGCACAACGGCGGCCGCCTTCGTGGCGCGCTCCGCCCCCGACGGCTACACGCTGTTCATCAGCAATGCGTCGACCCACTCGCTGGCGCCCAACCTCTACCGGAACCTGCCCTACGACACCCTGACGGCGTTCGAGCCGGTCATTCTCATGACGAGCTCGGCCGGCGTGCTGATCGCCCATCCGAGTTTGCCCGTGAAGGACGCCAAGGAGCTGGTGGCACTGCTGAAGGCCGCCCCCGGGAAGTACAACTACGCGTCGCCCGGCAACGGCACCGGCGGCCATCTGGGCATGGAGCGGTTCCGCACCATGGCCGGCCTCGACATCGTCCATGTGCCGTTCAACGGCTCGGGCCCGGCGCGCAACGCTGTGCTGGCGGGCGAGCCGCCGATCATGGTCGAGAACATCCAGACGACCATCTCGCTGCACCAGGCGGGCAAGCTCAGGGTGCTGGCGGTCGCCGACACCAAGCGGTCGCCCAAGCTGCCGGACATCGCGACGACGGCCGAGCAGGGCTTCCCCGGCCTCATCGTCTCGTCGTGGACCGGCTTCTTCCTGCCGGCCGGCACGCCCAAGCCGATCGTCGACCGTCTGCACAAGAGCGCGCTCGACGCGCTCAACCATCCGGACACGCTGAAGCGGCTGGCCGACCTCTCGACGGACCCGGTCGGCTCCACCCCGGCGGAGCTCGGCGCCTTCGTGAAGAAGGAATTCGACGAGTGGGGTGCCATCATCCGCGCCCAGAACCTCAAGATCGACAACTGACCCCCATCCGCCACCGAACCGGGAGAGCCGCCATGTCCGCGATCGCTCTGGAACGCGAGCCGACGCTCGAGGAGTACGGCCGCATGTCGCCCAGGGCGGTGCGGCAGGTCATGCGCGAGAACCGCTTCACGCTGCGCACCACGCGCAACGTGGCGCTGGGCCACGTGCAATGCGCGCTGGTCGTGCTGCCGAAGGCGGTGGCCTTCGACTTCATGGTCTTCTGCCAGCGCAACCAGCGACCCTGCCCGGTGCTCGACGTCACCGACCCGGGCGATCCGGAGCCCAGGCGCATCGCGCCCGGTGCCGACCTGCGCACCGACAGCCCGGGCTATTCGGTCTATCGCCACGGCAAGCTCGAAGGTTACGTGACGGACATCGTCGATCTGTGGCGCGACGACTCGGTCGCGTTCTGCATCGGCTCCAACACGTCCTGCGACCTGGCGCTGCGTCGTGCCGGGCTGCAGACCGAGCGCAACCGCTGGGTCCTGCGCACGAAGGTCGAATGCGATCCCGCGGGGCCGTTCCACGGGCCGCTCGTCGTGACCATGCGGTGGCTGACGCCGAAGGAGGCGATCATCGCCACGCAGCTCACCGGCCGCTTCCCGTTCAACCACGGCGCGCCCTATCACATCGGCGATCCCGCGGCACTCGGTTGCGACCTGGAGCATCCGATGATGGGTGATCCGGTGCCGGCGATCCCGAAGGACGTGGTGCCCGTCTTCTGGGCCTGCAGCATGACGCCGCAGACCGTCGCCGAGCAGGCGGGGCTGCCGCTGATGATCACCTCGGCGCCGTCGAAGGGCCTCATCTCCGATCTCGAATCCGACAAGGTCTGCATGCCCTGAGCGGAGGCCTGTGGACAGATTTTCGAGATCGAAACAAATTTTCACTGTCACATATTGGTAAGAAATCGGTAGGGTTCGGCTGATAAGAGGCGGAGGCATTCCGCCGATCACGGGAAGAGGCGACCGACCCTATGGGCCGACCCAGGAACGTGCTGCTGATCGTCGTTGATCAGTGGCGCGGCGACCATCTGCCGTGCCTCGGCATGGAGAACCTGCACCTGCCGAACCTCGACCGGCTGTGCCGCGAGGGCGTCACGTTCCGCAACCATTTCACGCAGACGGCACCCTGCGGACCGGCGCGGGCGTCGCTGCTGACGGGCATGTACCAGATGAACCATCGGGCGGTGCAGAACACCGTGCCGCTGGACCATCGCCACGACACGCTGGGCCGGGCGCTGCGGCGCGTCGGCTACGACCCGGCCCTGGTCGGCTACACCACGACCACGCCCGACCCGCGCACCACCGGCGCCGACGACCCGCGCTTCAAGATCCTGGGCGACCTGATGGACGGCTTCCGGTCCGTCGGCCCGTTCGAGCCGGCGATGGACGGCTATTTCGGCTGGGTCGCCGCTAAGGGCCACGCGCTGCCGCCTAACCGCACCGACATCTGGATGCCCGAAGGCGACGATGCGGTGCCGGGACCGACCGGCCGCCCGTCGCGGATCCCGGCCGAGCTCAGCGACACCGCCTACTTCACCGACCGGGCGCTGACCTATCTCAAGGGCCGCCGCGACGGCGGGTGGTTCCTGCACCTCGGCTACTACCGCCCGCATCCGCAATACATCGCGCCCGCGCCCTACCATGCAATGTACGACCCGGCCGACATGCCGCCGGCGGTGCGCGCCGAGTCGCCGGAAGCGGAGGGCCGGCAGCATCCGCTCCTCGCGCACTATGTCGGTGCCATCCGCAAGTCCGGCTTCTTCCAGAACGCCAAGGGCCTCGGCAGCGAGCTGTCGGACGCGGAGGTCCGCCAGATGCGCGCGACCTATCGCGGGCTGATGAGCGAGATCGACGCCCATCTCGGCCGCGTCTTCGCCTTCCTGGAGGAGACGGGGCAGTGGCAGGACACGCTGATCCTGTTCACCTGCGACCACGGCGAGCAGCTGGGCGACCACCACCTGCTCGGCAAGATCGGCTATTTCGACGAGAGCTTCCGCATCCCGATGATCCTGCGCGACCCGTCGCCGGAGGCGGACGGCACGCGTGGCAGCATCGTCGACGACTTCTCCGAGACGATCGACACGATGCCGACCATTCTCGAATGGCTGGGCGCGCCGATCCCGCGGCAATGCGACGGCCGCAGCCTGCTGCCCTTCGCGCATTTCGGCCGCCCGTCCGACTGGCGCACCGAGGTCCACTACGAGTTCGACTTCCGCGACGTCTTCTACTCGCAGCCGGAGACGGCTCTCGGCCTGCACATGGACGAGAGCTCGCTCGCGGTCGTCCAGGACCACAAGTACAAGTACGTCCATTTCGCGGCACTGCCGCCGCTCTTCTTCGACCTGGAGCGTGATCCGGGGCAGCTCGACGACCGGGCGGCCGATCCCGCCTATGCGGCCCGCGTCGCCGAGTACGCGCAGAAGATGCTGAACTGGCGCCTGCGCTACGCCGAGCGGACGCTGACCCATTTCCGCGCGACGCCCAAGGGCCTCGAAGCGCGCGCCTGACCAGAGATCGAGGAAGGATGGCCCGATGTCCCGGCTGAGCCGCCGAACTGTCCTGAAGGCCGGGATCGCGGCCGGCACCACCCTGGCCCTGGCGCGGCCCGCCATCGTGCGCGCGGACGACCGGCCGAGCATCACCGTGGCGGTGCAGCAGATCGCCAACTCCAACACGCTGGAGCCGCTGCGCGAGCAGTCCAACGTCGGCTACCGCATCGCGCCGCTCTATCTCGAATCGCTGATCGAGCAGGACCTGCAGCGCGAGCTCCAGGAGATCCCGGGCCTCGCCACGGAATGGCGCCGCATCGACGACCGCACGGTCGAACTGACGCTGCGCCAGGGCGTGCGCTTCCACAATGGCGACGAGATGACGGCCGAGGACGTCGCCTTCACCTTCGGGCCCGAGCGGATGTTCGGCAAGGGCACGGGCGGCGACCAGCGCCTGTTCACCAGCACGGTCGGTGGCGACACCAAGGAGCTGCCACCGGAGGTGCCGGCCGTCGCGCGCCGCTTCTGGCCGTCTCTCGACCGGGTCGAGATCGTCGACAGCCGCACCGTGCGATTCGTGAACAAGGTGCCGGACGTCACGCTCGAAGGCCGCATCGGGCGCCTGGCCGGCCAGATCGTCTCGCGCCGCGGCTTCAGCGAGGCCAGGACCTGGATCGACTGGGCGCGCCGCCCGATCGGCACCGGGCCGTACCGGGTCGGCGAGCTCAGGCCGGACGTCTCGCTCACCTTCGAGGCGTTCGACGACTACTGGGGCGGCCGCCCGCCCATCCGGCAGATCCGTTTCATCGTCGTGCCGGAGGTGGCGAGCCGCATCAACGGCCTGTTCTCCGGGCAGTACGACTTCGCCTGCGACATCCCGCCGGACCAGGTTCCGGAGATCACCAAGAACGCCCGCTTCGACGTCGCCGGCGGGCTGGTGCCGAACCACCGTCTGACCTGCTTCGACAAGACCCATCCGGAGCTGCGCGATCCGCGGGTCCGACGCGCCTTCACCCACGCGATCGACCGGCAGCTCATCGTCGAATCGTTGTGGGGTGGCCGCACCCGCGTGCCGCGCGGCCTGCAGTGGGAGTTCTTCGGGCAGATGTTCGTCGAGGACTGGGAGGTCCCGAAATACGACCCCGCCGAGGCGAAGCGGCTGCTGCGCGAGGCCGGCTACAAGGGTGGCGTCATCCCGTACCGGCTGCTCAACAACTACTACCCGAACCAGACGGCGACCGGGCAGATCCTGACCGAGATGTGGCGGCAGGTCGGCCTCAACGTCGAGATCCAGATGAAGGAGAACTTCTCCCAGGTCTACGACCGCAATTCCCAGCGCGGGGTGCGCGACTGGTCGAACAGCGCGCTCTACAACGACCCGCTCTCCTCGCTCGTCAACCAGCACGGCCCCAAGGGCCAGCAGCAGCAGGTCGGCGAGTGGACCAACGAGGAGATGAACCGGCTGGCGGTCGAGCTCGAGACGTCCACCGACCGGGCGAAGCGCAAGGCGATGTTCCGCCGCATGCTCGAGATCTGCGAGCGCGAGGATCCCGCCTATACGGTGCTGCACCAGACCGCGATCTTCACCGGCAAGCGCAAGGACATCCAGTGGAAGGCGGCACCCGCCTTCGCGATGGACTTCCGCGCCCACAACTTCCGCATCGGCCGCGGCTGACCCGGCCGATGCCGCCCAATTCGACAAGCCGACGACAGGGGAGAGCGAGATGACGACGATCACCCGCCGTTCCGTTCTGAAGGCCGGCGTCGCCGCCGGCGCCGCCGCGGCGCTGCCGCGGGTCGCTATCGCCCAGGCCGACAACCGCCCGACGATCTCCGTCGCGGTGCAGCAGATCGCCAACGCCAATACCCTGGAGCCGCTGCGCGAGCAGTCGAACGTCGGCCAGCGCGTCGTCAACAGCTACATGGAGACCCTGATCGACCAGGATCTCCAGGGCGAGCTGCGCCAGGTCCCGGGTCTCGCCACGGAGTGGCGGCGCATCGACGACCGGACGCTCGAGCTGTCGCTGCGGCGCGGCGTCAAGTTCCACAACGGCGACGAGATGACCGCCGAGGACGTGGTCTTCAGCTTCGGCCCCGACCGCATGTTCGGCCACGGCACGGCGGCCCGCGCCGGCGGCCTCTTCACCTCGGCGCCGACCAGCTCCGGCAAGGAGCTGCCGCCCGAGGTGGCCGCCGTCGCCAAGCGGCTGTGGCCCGATCTCGAGAAGGTCGAGGCCGTCGACAAGTACACCGTGCGCGTCGTGAACAAGGTGCCGGACGTGACGCTCGAGGGCCGCATCGCCCGGCTCGGCTCGCAGATCGTCTCGCGCCGGAACTTCGACGAGGCGAAGACGTGGCTCGAATGGGCACGCAAGCCGGCCGGCACCGGCCCCTACCGCGTCGTCGAGTTCCGCCCCGACGTGTCGCTGACGCTGGAGGCCTTCGACGAGTACTGGGGCGGCCGGCCGCCGATCAAGCAACTCCGCTTCGTCGTGGTGCCCGAGGTCTCCGGCCGCATCAACGGGCTCGTCTCCGGCCAGTACGACTTCGCGTCCGACCTGCCGCCCGACCAGATCCCCGAGGTCGAGAAGCATGCGCGCTACGAGGTCCAGGGCGGCCTCATCAACAACCACCGCATCCTGTGCTTCGCCAAGGACCATCCCGAGCTGCGCGACCCGCGCGTGCGCCGCGCCATGACGCATGCGATCGACCGCCAGCTCATCGTCGACTCGCTGTGGGCCGGCCGCACCCGCGTGCCGAAGGGCCTGCAGTGGGAGTTCTACGACCAGATGTTCATCTCCGACTGGTCGGTGCCGGCCTACGACCCGGCGCTCGCCAAGCGGCTGCTGCGCGAGGCGGGCTACAAGGGCGGCGTCATCCCCTTCCGCGTCCTCAACAACTATTACACGAACCAGGTCGCGACCGCCCAGGTGATGGTCGAGATGTGGCGCCAGGTCGGCATGAACGTCGAAATCCAGATGAAGGAGAACTGGGGGCAGATCTTCGACAAGAACTCGGCGCGCGGCGTCCGTGACTGGTCGAACAGCGCCCCCTACAACGACCCCGTCTCATCCATCGTCAACCAGCATGGGCCCAAGGGCCAGCAGCAGCAGGTCGGCGAATGGACCAACGAGGAGATGAACAAGCTGTCGATCGAGCTCGAGACCTCGACCGACCGCGCCAAGCGCAAGGCGATGTTCCGCCGCATCCTGGAGATCTGCGAGCGCGAGGATCCGGGCTACACCGTGTTGCACCAGAACGCGGTGTTCACCGGCAAGCGCAAGGATATCGCCTGGACGGCGGCCCCGTCCTTCGCGATGGACTTCCGCGCCCGGAACTTCAAGATGGGACATGGCTGAGCCGAGCGAAGCGGGACAAGTGGAAACGCTGGTCGATCTCAGCCGGCTGACCGTCGATTTCGATGTCGGGCATCGCGTCGTGCGCGCGCTGCACGGCGTCGATCTGACGGTCGGCAAGGGCGAGGCGGTCGGTCTGGTCGGCGAGTCCGGGTCGGGCAAGAGCGTGACCTGGCTCGCCGCACTCGGGCTCCTGGGCCCGCGGGCGCATGTCCGCGGCTCGGTGACGCTGGCCGGGCAGGAGCTGCTGGGGGCACCGCCGCGCGCGCTGGAGCGGGTGCGGGGGCGGCGGATCGCCATGATCTTCCAGGACCCGGCGAGCGCGCTCAACCCGGTGCATCGTATCGGCCGGCAGATCGGCGAGGCCCTGTCGCTGCACCGCGGCCTCGGCGGCTCGGCCGCCCGGGCCGAGGCGCAGCGGCTGCTCGACCGGGTCGGGATCGCCGACGCCCGCCGGCGCCTCGACGACTATCCGCACCAGCTCTCGGGCGGCATGAACCAGCGGGTGATGATCGCCATGGCCCTGGCGGGCGAGCCCGACCTGCTGGTCGCCGACGAGCCGACGACGGCGCTCGACGCGACGATCCAGGCGCAGATCCTCGACCTGTTGCGCGCGCTGCGCCGTGACGGCGGCATGTCCATGGTGCTCATCAGCCACGATCTCGGCGTCGTCGCCGAGAACAGCGACCGTATCGCGGTCATGTATGCGGGCCGCATCGTCGAGGAGGCGCCGACGGCGGAGCTGTTCGCCAACCCGCGCCATCCCTACACCAACGGCCTCCTGGCGGCCCTGCCCGATCTCGATGGCCCGCGCCGCCGCCTCGTCGCCATTCCGGGGACCGTGCCCGAGCCGGCGCGCCTGCCGCCCGGTTGCGCCTTCGCGCCGCGCTGCCCGTCGGCGATCGCGCTGTGCACCGAGGCGGTGCCGCAGCTGACGCCGGTCGGCCATCGCCACGTCGCCGCCTGCGTGCGGGTCACAAGGGCGCAAGCGGCATGAGCATGACGGGACCGATCCTGGAGGCACGCGACCTGTCGCGTGCCTTCCGCGTCCGCCGCGCCGGCGGCATGTTCGGCCGCCCGGCGGTGCTGCACGCCGTCGACGGCGTCTCCTTCGACCTGCGCCCGGGGCGCACGCTCGGGCTGGTCGGCGAATCCGGCTGCGGCAAGACCACCACCGCCCGCCTGGTGCTGGGGATGCTGATGCCGAGTGCGGGCGAGGTGCGCTTCGAAGGCGCGCCCGTGCCGGCGCCCGGCACGGGCGAATGGCGTCGCCTGCGCCGTCGCATGCAGATGGTCTTCCAGGATCCGCTGGGCGCGCTCGACCGGCGCATTCCGGTCGGCGTCCAGGTGATGGAGCCGCTCGCCATCCACGGCATCGGCGAGCGCGCCGAGCGGCGGCGGCGCGCGGCGGCGCTGCTGGATGCGGTCGGGCTCGGCGAGGCCTTCTTCAACCGCTACCCGCACGAGCTGTCGGGCGGCCAGCGCCAGCGCATCGTGCTCGCGCGCGCGCTCATCCTCGAGCCGTCGCTGCTGGTCTGCGACGAGCCGATCTCGGCCCTCGACGTCTCGATCCAGGCGCAGGTGATCAATCTCCTGCTCGACCTGCAGGAGCGCTTCAACCTCGCATTCCTGTTCATCAGCCACGATCTCAAGGTGGTGCGCCAGATCAGCCACGAGGTGGCGGTCATGTATCTCGGGCGGATCGTCGAGCAGGGTGATCCCGAGCAGCTGCTGACCAGCCCGGCGCATCCCTATACCCAGGCGCTGGTCTCGGCGATCCCCGTCGCGGCGGCGGCGCGTCGGCGGCCGCGGCTGATCCTGAAGGGCGATCCGCCCAATCCGGTCGACCGGCCGGGCGGCTGTGCCTTCCATCCGCGCTGTCCCGCCGCCGTCGATCGCTGCCGGGTCGACGTGCCGGTCCTGAAGCCGCTCGGCGACCGCCTCGTCGCCTGCCATGTCGCCCATGGCGAGGCGACGCCGGCGCGGCTGGTCGCATAGGGGGCCCGGGCCGATGTTCCGCTACCTCGCCACGCGCCTCGTCCGGGCGATGCTGACGATCGTCTTCGTCATCACCTTCGCCTTCGTCATCCTCAGGCTGTCGGGCGACCCGGCGCTGCTGATCCTGTCGCCGGACACCGCCCCCGAGGCGATCGAGGCGTTCCGCAAGTCCTGGGGCCTCGACCGGCCGGTGTGGGAGCAGTTCGTCAAGTACTTCGCCGCCGTGGCCGAGGGCAATCTCGGCCGCTCCATGCGTGACGGCCGCCCGGCGATCGACCTCGTCCTGGAGCGGGTGCCGGCGACCCTGGCGCTGACCATCCCGGCCTTGCTGCTCAAGCTCTTGATCGGCATCCCGGCCGGCATCTACGCCGCCCTCCATCGCAACAAGCTGGCCGACCGGCTGACCATGCTATTCTCGGTCGCCGGCTTCACGGTGCCGAGCTTCGTGCTGGGCCTGGTGCTGGTGCTGATCTTCGCGGTCAATCTTGGCTGGCTGCCGTCCGGCGGGCAGGACACGTGGATGCACGGCATCCTGCCGGTGATCACGCTCGGCACGGCGGGTGCCGCGGTGCTGGCGCGCTTCACCCGCAGCGCCATGCTGGAGGTGCTGGGGCAGCCCTACATCCGCACGGCGTCCGCCAAGGGGCTGTCGTGGCGGCGCGTCGTCGTCGACCACGCGCTACCCAACGCGGCGATCCCGACCGTGACGATCGTCGGCTTCATGGTCGGCAGCCTCGTCGCCGGCGCCGTGGTGGTGGAAAGCGTCTTCTCCTGGCCCGGCGTCGGGCGCCTCCTCGTGGTCGCCGTCGCCAACCGCGACCTCGCGGTGGTGCAGACCATCCTGCTCTTCGTGGCGGCGACCATGGTCTGCGCCAACCTCACCGTCGACATGCTCTACGGCTGGATCGATCCGCGGCTGCGCACGCGCCGCGTGGCGGGAGCGGGCTGACCATGGCGATC
>JBFWXJ010000130.1:0-14147 GCA_050187535.1 Alphaproteobacteria bacterium
ACCCAGCGCCTTGAACTCGGTCATGGAGCGCAGCAGCTCCTCGCGCAGCACGTGCTGGACGCGCAGGTCGAGCGACAGCTCGACCGGCTTGCGCTGGCCGCGGATGCGGTCCTCCAGCGTGCGCTCGACGCCCTGCAGGCCGACATGGTCGACGCCGGAGAACCCGACGACATGCGCCGCCAGGCGGCCCTGCGGATAGATGCGCCGCTCGTCGCGCTGGAACTCCAGGCCCGGCAGGCCGAGGCGGTTCACCTCGTATTGCTGGCGCGGCGTCAGCTGGCGCTTGATCCAGATGAAGCTGCGGTCCTCCGTCAGCTTGTTCCGCAGCTCGGCCTCGTCGAGGCCGGGCAGCGCCGCCGCCAGCTTGCGCGCCGTCTGCGCCGGGTCGATGACCTGCTTTGGATTGGCGTAGAGGGATGGCGTCGGCAGGCTCGTCGCCAGGATCGTGCCGTTGCGGTCGACGATGTCCGACCGCTCGGTCTCCGCCCCGCGCTGGGCCACCTGGGCGGCGCGCGGCTCGGCTGGGGCGGCCAGCAGCGTCACGTCGACGAGGCGCCCGGCGACCACCAGGAACGCCAGCGTGAACGCGCCGGCCAGGAAGAGGAGCCGGCTCCGGCCGCGCTCCACGGCGGCCTGCATCGGGCCGTCGACCGGGGCGCCGCGAAAGGCGCCGCCGCGGGCGCGTGGCCGGCAGGCGAGATCGGTGATCGGCAGGGGCGGCGTGTCGCGGGTCATCGCTGCGGCCTCTGCGTCGTGTAGGCGGCGCCGACCATGGGCCGCGTCGGTGCCGGGGCGGGGCTGCGGGCCAGCGGCGGCGACGCCGGCGGCGGCGCGAACTCGGGCCGCAGCGGGATGTCCTCGATGCGGCCGAGCTGGCCGGCACCGATCGGCGCCAGGTCGAGGTGGCGGCGGGCGAACTGCTCCAGCCGGGCCGGCTGGTTGAGGAAGCTCCACTCCGCCTTCAGCACGTGGATCGCCTGCTGGTCGTCGAGAATGGCCCGGTTCAGATGGACCAGCCGCGACTCCATCTCCTGCACCTCGTACTTCACCTGGAAGACGCCGTAGCCGAGCGCGGAGACGAGGCCGAGCCAGAAGGCGAGCGCGATGCGGATCATCGTGCGCCCCCCGTCGGAGCGGCGCCGCGTCCTGAACCGGTCCGGGCGGAACCGCTCGAAGCGGAGCGGGTCACGTCCCATGGCAGCGGCGTCCGTGCGGGGGCGTCGGTGCGTTCGGCCGCGCGCAGGCGGGCGGAGCGGGCACGCGGATTGGCGTCGGCCTCGTCGTCCGCCGGGCGGACGGCCTTGCCCCCGACGAGGCGGAAGGTCGGGGCGGGGCGATCGGTGGGCGGCAGGTGGCGCGAGCCGCCGCCCGTGTCGCTGCGCTCCCGCAGGAACGACTTGACGGCGCGGTCCTCGAGGGAATGGAAGGCGACGACGGCCAGGCGCCCGCCCGGGGCCAGCAGCCGCTCGGCCGCATCCAGCCCGCGCGCGAGCTCGCCGAGCTCGTCGTTGACGGCGATGCGAAGCGCCTGGAACGTCCGTGTCGCAGGGTCGATCCCATCCTTGGCCCGCGGCACGGCCCGACGCACGATCTCCGCCAGCTCCCCCGTCCGGGTGATCGGCTGCCGCAAGCGGGCGGCGACGATGGCGCTGGCGACTCGACGCGCGTGCCGCTCCTCACCATAGCGAAAGATCAGGTCGGCCAACGTGCGTTCGTCGCTCGTTTCGACGATATCGGCGGCGGTCGGCCCGTCCTCGCCCATGCGCATGTCGAGGGGGCCGTCGAAGCGGAAGGAGAAGCCGCGCTCGGGCGTGTCGATCTGCGGCGACGACACGCCGAGGTCGAGCGCGACGCCGTCGGCGGCACGCACGGCGTGCGCGTCGGCGAGCGCGTCCATGTCGCCGAAGCGGCCCTCGATCAGGGTCAGCCTTCCTTCCGATGCGGCGGCGAGATCGCGGCCGCGGGCGATCGCCGCCGGGTCGCGGTCGATGCCCAGCACGCGGCAACGCGCCGCCGCCAGGATGGCGGCGGAATAGCCGCCGCCGCCGAAGGTGCCGTCGACATAGATGCCGCCGTCACGCGGCGCCAGCACGTCGACCACCTCGCGCAGCAGCACGGGGGTGTGCCCGCCCCCCGGCGCCGCGCCCGCGAATAAGCCCGCTCCCCGTCCGATCACGGCGCATTTCCCCCCGGCGCTGCCGGTCGGACGGGGAGCGTCGCGCCCTCGGAGAGGGCGCGTCTGCGGACCTCCTCGGCGTGACGCCGAAAGGTCGCAGGTTCCCAAAGCTGAAAGGTGCGGCCTTGGCCGACGAAGGCCACTTCCGCCTCGATCTTGCAGTGCTCCATCAGGGCCGGCGGCAGGACCACCCGGCCCTCGCCATCGAACGGCAGCTGATGGGCATCGGCGAACACCACCGCGGCCAGCTCGGCGCGGCGCTGCGAGAACATGTCGTAGCTGTCGATGCCGGCCGACAGGCGCTCCATGAAGTCCATCCCGCAGCCCTCCATGGCGGGCAGCCCGAGCGCCGGAAAGGCGACGATGCCCTCGAATTCCTGTCCCTTGAGGGCGGCCCGGAACGTCGCCGGGACGGAGACCCGTCCCTTGCGGTCGATCCGATTCACGAATGTCGAGACGAACAGCGCCATCGACTCCCCCCCGGACGGCGCGAACCCCCGCTGCGCCGGCCCGCCCAACAGACCCGATCGCTGGGTGTCGTTGGGATGATTTGGGATACCATGGGAAAATATGGGAGTCAATGGAAGCGGATGGGCTAATCCCTTGCCCGGCTTCCCGTTTTGCTCCGAATTGCCAGTCCCGCCCCAGATGTCGGGGGGTCGGCACCGGCCAGTGCCAAGAACTCGTCGGCGAGCGGCCGGTGTTCTCTCTATGTTCTATTTGTGGTCAGGCGCCAGACGGCCTGTAAGCCGGGTTCTGTCCCCGCGTCGCCGCAGGAGATGGTCATTCATCTGGGACGCTCGTCGCCGAGCGCCTCACGCGACCGACCCGGACGGCAGCCCGGAAGCTGGCGCGCCGCACGTTCGCGAACGAACGCCGGCCGGCCGTCCCTATTTGGTCTTGCTCCCGGTGGGGTTTACCGTGCCGCCGCCGTTGCCGGCGCGCGCGGTGCGCTCTTACCGCACCCTTTCACCCTTACCGCCCGGCGCCGGACGCGAACGCCCGGCACTTGGGGTGGCGGTTTGCTTTCTGTGGCACTTTCCCTGGGGTCGCCCCCGCCGGGCGTTACCCGGCACCGCGCTTCCGTGGAGCCCGGACTTTCCTCCCTCCGCCCGAAGGGCGAAGAGCGACCATCCGGCCGTCTGGCGGCGCGGAACTTGGCGCCGCGCGGCGGCGGCGTCAATCTTTCGTAACGAAGCTGGTGAGCGGCTGCGCGCGATGGCATTGCCGTCCGCGCGTCCCTCGAAGATGCTCGGGACGGGAAAGATTGCCGATGGTGGCAACGGAATCCCTTCGTCCTGGAGAGGTTCGCATGAGCCGAGACGCGGCGACCAGCCGGCCAGGAGCGGAGCCGAGCGTGGCAGCGAATGAGAAGCTCCTGGCCTTCATCGCCAGGTGCGAGGACCCAGATCAGCTGAAGACGATGATCGCCAACGCCCGGTCGCGTGGAGCGGACACGCTGGCCTCGGCCGCATTTCGGCGGCTCGTGTTCATCTTGCCGTCCGAAAAGCCCGGCACGGTCGAGCACGATATGTGGCAGATGATCTCGTCATTCGAGCATCTGTTGAAGGAGGAGCGCGGCAAGACGACCTTGCTGGCGCGCACCCGCCAGAAGATCGATCGGGTGGGCGTGATCCAGACGCTGACGGATTGGGCGCAGGCGAAGGAGGAGACCGTCGGGTTCCGAATGCTGCTCGATCGCGGCCTGCCCGAATTGACCGGCGAAGCGATCATCCTGCGCCATCCGCGGCTCTTCCCGCGTGCCGCCGTCGAAGCTGCGCGGGCCCGCTTGGTCGCGACCGGGCCGATCGACAACGCGGTGCTGTGGCCGGTCGGAGAAGTCTATGCCTGCGCCGACGATTGAGGGAGGGTCGGCTCCAAGCTGACAATTCGCCGGCGGCACCCGCGCTATGCGCCGTCCGTGCTCGTTCCGGGGCTCTCGACCAGCCGCGCGATGCGCCATAGAGTCTCGGCGTCCAGCGCGCCGTCGACCCGCTCGGGCCTGAAGCGGCGCTGGAACGCTCTCACCGTCGCTGCGGGCTCGACGATCTCCCAGCCGAAGCGGGCGAGGTGGGCCAGGCCCTCTGCGGGCGGGAATGGCGGGTCGGCGGGCGCCGGCGCGTCGAGGCCGGCGGGCCAGAGGCCGATGCCGGCGGCCGCGAGGCCGCGCCAGTCGAAGAGCTCCCCCGGATCGATCTTGCGCCTGGGCGCGATGTCGGAATGGCCGACGACGCCATGGGCCGGGATGGGATGGCGCGCCAGGATGCCGCGTGCCAGCGCGACAAGGGCGTCCATCTGGGCGGGAGGGAACGGGCGGTAGCCCCACTCGTGTCCCGGATTGTCGAGCTCGATGCCGATCGACGTGTCGTTGAGGTTCGTCTCGCCCCGCCACCAGGAGACGCCGGCGTGCCAGGCGCGGCGGTCTTCCGCGACGAGGCGGTGGACCATGCCTTCCATGTCGATGAGGTAGTGGGCGCTGACGGCCGCCGCGGGATCGCAGAGGCGGTCGAGCGCCGCCTGCGCGCCGACCATGCCGGTGTAGTGGATGACGAGGATGAGCACGGCCGCACCCGGCGGGCGCGGCCCGTGGTTGGGCGACGGGCGCTCGCGGATCGTGGTCACGGCTGCGGGTGGCGGTCGGTCAGCCGCGGCCGCCGGATGACGATGATAGCGACGCCCAGCAGCGTCGACACGCCGCCGATCGCCATCGCCCAGGTGACGGGCTCGCCCAGCAGCAGGATGCCGGCCGCGGCACCGACGATCGGCACCAGCAGGGTGTAGGGCATGACCTGGTTCACCGGGTAGGTGGCGAGGATGCGGTACCACAGCCCGTAGCCGACGATCGTCACCATCACCGCCATGTACACGACGGAGCCCCAGCCGACGAAGCCGGCGGTGAGCGCGCGGCCCCACTGGTCGCGCTCCAGGATCCAGGACACGACGAGGAGCTGCGGGGCGGCGAAGAGCGCCATCCAGCCGTTGACGACCATGCCGTCGAGCGCGCCCAGGCGCTTGGCCTGGATGTTGGCGACCGCCCAGGCGAGTGCCGCGCCGACGATCGCCAGCAGCGGCCAGGGGTCGTCGGCGACGCGCGGCTCGCCCGCCATGATGGCGACCCCCGCGAAGGCGACGGTCAGGCCGAGCGCCCGCCGCCAGCCGAGATAGTCGCGGAAGACCACGGCGGCCAGCAGCGCGGCGAACGGCACGCTCAGCTGGGTGGTGATCGCCGCAGTCGCCGAATCGATGCGCGACAGTCCGAGGAACATCAGGCTGAAATGCACGCCGCCCAACGCCATCGCGAGCAGGGCCAGCCCGCGCATGTGGCCGCGCGGGGCCGGCACGAAGGGCACCAGCAAGGCGGCGACCAGCGTGAAGCGCAGGGCGGTCAGCAGGATCGGCGGCAGCTCGACGAAGCCGAATTTCGCCACCGGGAAGTTCATCCCCCAGATGGTGACGACCAGCAGCACGATGGCGACGTCGCGCAGGCTCATGGCGCGGCCGCCCGGCGGCTCGTCCGTGCGATGGCCATGGGGATGCGCCCCGGCAGCGCCGGGGCGGGGCGGCTCAGCCGCCGGTCTTGCTGCGCAGTGCCGAGATGAGGCTCTCGACGTTGCCGCCGCCGCGCTGGATGACGGCCGCGAACTCCGAGCGCTGGGTCACCGCCATGCTGACGCCGGCGACGATGACGTCGACGATTCTGGCCGGGGCGCCCGCTGTGACCCGCCACTCGACGCGGGTCGGCTGGGCGCCCGGCTTGAAGATCTCGCTCTGCACCATGACCACGTCGCCGTCCGGCCGTTCGCCGGTGACGCGAAACTGCTCGCCCGAATACTCGGCGAATCGCGCGGCATAGGCCTGGACGATGAACTTCTCGAACAGTCGCAGGTATTCCTGCTGCTGGGCCGGACTCGCCTGGTTCCAGTATCGCCCGAGCGTGAAGCGGCCGATCGCCGCCACGTCGAAGCCCTCGCGCAGCAGGGCCTGGAAGCGCTGCTCGCGCTCCGCCCGCGACACGCCGCTCCCGGTGAGCGACTTGATTGCCTTGTCGCCCAACGTCTCGACGAGCGCGCGCGGCGTCTGGGCCATGACCGCGGAGGGGGCTAGCGGGACCGCGAAGAGCGCGGCGACGACGAAGAGGCTGCGGATCAGGGATCGGCGGATCAGGGATCGGGCGCGCATGGGTGCGCTCCTCTGCTCGGAATGACGGGGCTGGCGGTCCGCTTATCGCGGCCGGCCGTTGGCGATCTCGCTCGCCCGGCGCTGGCGGGACGTGGTCCGGATGAACGCGTAGGGATCGAGCTGGTTGCGCTCGATGTCGTCCAGCGCCTCGATATTGCGCGAGCGGGTGTCGACGATGTCGATCCCCAGCCGCGTCCACGGCCACCAGTCGGCATCGGCGGCACGCGCGATATGGCCCCAGGGGTCGAGCACGAAGGCGTCGACCGCCAGTCCCGCGGCGTCGCGCGGGTTGGACGGCCCGATCAGCGGCAGGAACAGATAGGGGCCGGAACCGACACCCCACACCGCCATGGTCTGGCCGAAATCCTCCTGGTGCTTCTCCAGCCCCTGCCCGGAGGCCGGATCCATCACGCCGAGCACGCCGACCGTGGTGTTCACGACGAAGCGCTTCAGGGTGACCCCGGCGCGGTCGGTCTCGCCCTGCATCAGGTCGTTGGCGAGGATCACCGGCCCCCGCAGGTTGTCCAGCGCGTTGCGGACGCCGCCGCGCACCTCCTCGGGCAGGACGCCGCGATAGATCATCGCCATCGGCTTCAGGATGAGCCCGTCCAGCACGCGGTTGAAGTCGTAGAAGGCGCGGTTGATGCCCTCCAGGGGGTCGTCCTCGCCGATCTCCGCCGCCATCGCGGCGCCGGCAGGCGCGAGCGCCATCGCGAGGGCCAGTGCCGCGGCGCCACGCGACCGCCGCAGCCCGTGCCGGAGGTGGGTGAACAAGGACATTCGACCTCGGAGCTAACACACCGAATCGCGAATCGCCAGCAGGCGACCGGACGCGGCGACGATGTTCGGAAGTCACTGTTGCCGATCTGCCGACACAGGGGTCCTGCGATCCGCTGGCGCTGCCTTGCATCAAATATAAAGTCATGTTTATATGTCTCTATGAGAAAGACCGAGCCGTGGACCTTCTGCTGAACGGCCTCAGGGCCGCCGCCGAGCCGACACGCCTGCGCGTCCTGGCGCTATGCGCCCATGGCGAGCTGACGGTGAGCGAGCTCACGCAAATCCTCGGCCAGAGCCAGCCCAGGGTGTCGCGCCACCTCAAGCTGCTCTGCGAAGCCGGGCTGCTCGATCGCTTCCGCGAGGGCACCTGGGCCTTCTTCCGGCTGGCGGCCCAGGGCGAAGGCGGCACGCTGGCACAGCTGCTGGTCGATCGCATTCCCGAGGATGACGCGACGGTCGGCCGGGACCTCGCACGGCTGTCGGCGGTGAAGGCGGCCCGCGCGGAGCAGGCGGCCGCCTATTTTCGTGCCAACGCGGCGCAATGGGACCGCATCCGCTCGCTCTACGTGGACGAGCACGAAGTGGAGAAGGCGTTGCTGGCGCTCCTGCCGGAGCGCGACTTCCACGACCTGCTCGACGTCGGCACGGGCACCGGCCGCATCGTCGAGCTGCTCGGCCGGCGGGGCGTGCGCGCGGTCGGCGTCGACCTGTCGCGGGACATGCTGGGCGTGGCGCGGGCGAACCTGGAGAAGGCGGATCTGCGCCACTGCCAGGTGCGCTACGCCGACGCCTACCAGCTGCCGATGCCGCCCGCATCGTTCGATGCGGTGACGATCCATCAGGTTTTGCATTACCTCGACGACCCCGGCGAGGCGATCGCCGAGGCGGCGCGTGTGCTGCGGCCGGGCGGGCGACTCGTCGTCGTCGACTTCGCGCCCCATGCGCTCGATCATCTGCGCACCGAGCACGCCCATCGTCGCCTCGGCTTCGCCGACGCCGAGATCGCGCAGTGGTTGCGCGCGGCCGGCCTGGAGCCGGCGACGCCGGTGCACCTTCCGGGCGACCCGCTCACGGTGGCGCTGTGGCCGGCCCGGCGGCCGGCAACGGGTGTCCCGCCCGCCCATCCCGAACCGCCGCCGCCGCCGCGAGGATTGACCCATTGAGCGCCGCCCCAGCCCCCACGCAAGGTTCGGCCGAGCTTTTCCGCGCTCCCCCGCCGGCCGAGGTCTCCTTCGAGTTCTTCCCGCCGAAGACGCCCGAGATGGAAGCGCGGCTGTGGGAGACGGTCGAGCGGTTGGCGCCCCTGGCGCCGCGCTTCGTCTCGGTCACCTACGGGGCCGGCGGGTCGACGCGCGAGCGCACCCACGCGACCGTGGCCCGCATCCGGCGGGAGACGGCGCTGGAGCCGGCCGCCCACCTGACCTGCGTCGGCGCGACGCGTGACGAGATCGACGCGGTCGCCCGCAACTACTGGGAGGCCGGCATCCGCCATGTCGTGGCGCTGCGCGGCGACCCGCCGTCGTCGACCCAGCGCTACGAACCGCATCCGGGCGGCTATGCCTTCGCGGCCGACCTCGTGACCGGCCTGAAGCGCGTCGCCGATTTCGAGGTGACGGTCGCCGCCTTCCCCGAGACCCATCCCGAGGCGACCAGTGCCGCCGCCGACCTCGACAACCTCAAGCGCAAGATCGACGCCGGGGCGACGCGGGCGATCACCCAGTTCTTCTTCGACCCCGCCGTCTACCTGCGCTTCCGCGACCGCGCGGCGGCGGCGGGCGTGACGGTGCCGATCATCCCGGGCATCCTGCCGGTCACCAACTTCGCGCAGGTGCGCAAGTTCGCCGGCGCCTGCGGTGCCGATGTGCCCGGCTGGCTCGGCCACCTCTTCGAAGGCCTCGACGACGATCCGGAGACGCGCCGGCTCGTCGCCGCGACGGTGGTGGCGGAACAGGTCCGTGTGCTCAGCGCGGGCGGTGTCGGTGCCTATCATTTCTATACCCTCAATCGCGCCGACCTCAGCTTCGCCATCTGCCACATTCTGGGCGTCCGTCCGCCGGCGCGGAGCCAACAGCCATGACGCAATTCCTCGAAGCCCTCTCCGAGACGATCCTCTTGTGCGACGGCGCGATGGGCTCGCGCGTCCAGGCGCTCGACCTCGACGTCGACCGCGACTTCCAGGGGCTGGAGAACTGCACCGAAATCCTGAACGAGAGCCAGCCCGACATCGTCCGGCACATCCACGAGGGCTACTTCCAGGCCGGTGCCGACTGCGTCCTGACCAACAGTTTCGGCGGGTCGCCGATCACGCTGAACGAGTTCGGCATCGCCGACCGCGCCTTCGCGCTCAACAAGCGCGCCGGCGAGCTGGCGCGCGAGGCGATGGAGCCGTTCGCGGCCGACGGGCGCCAGCGTTTCGTGCTGGGCTCGATCGGGCCCGGCACCCGGCTGCCGAGCCTCGGCCATGCGGAGTACCAGACGCTCGAGGACGCGCTGGCGGTGCAGTGCGCCGGCCTCGTCGCCGGCGGCGTCGATGCCTTCCTGATCGAGACCTGCCAGGACCCGCTGCAGGTGAAGGCCGCGGTCAACGGTGCCAAGCGGGCACGCCTCGAACGCGGCAAGGGCGACCTGCCGATCATCGTCCAGGTGACGGTCGAGACGACGGGCACCCTGCTGGTCGGCACCGACATCGCGGCGGCGGCGACCATCATCGAGGCGCTCGACGTGCCGGTGATGGGTCTCAACTGCGCGACCGGCCCGCAAGAGATGGCCGAGCATGTCCGCTGGCTCGCCCGCAACTGGGCGGGGCCGGTGTCGGTGCAGCCCAACGCGGGCCTGCCCGAGCTGGTCGACGGCAAGACGCACTACCCGCTGGCGCCCGACGACCTGGCGAAGTGGCTGGAGCGCTTCATCGCCGAGGACGGCATCGACATGATCGGCGGCTGCTGCGGCACCGACCAGCGTCACATCGCGGCTCTCGACGCGATGCTGCGCCGGCGCGCCGGGTCGGCGGTGCGGCCGGCCGCCGCGCGGCGCAGCGTCGTCTGGGTCCCGTCCGTCGCCTCGCTCTATGGCCAGGTGCCGCTGCGCCAGGAGAACGCCTTCCTCGCCATCGGCGAGCGCTGCAATGCCAACGGCTCGAAGAAGTTCCGCGAGCTGCAGGAAGCCGGCGACTGGGACGGCTGCGTCGACATGGGGCGCGAGCAGGCGCGCGAGGGCTCGCACGCGCTCGACGTCTGCACCGCCTTCGTCGGCCGCGACGAGATCGCCGACATGACCGCGGTGGTGTCGCGGATGCGCGGCGCCGTCGCGGCGCCGCTGGTCTTCGATTCGACCGAGACGCCGGTCCTGGAGAAGTCGCTCGCCCTCTACGGCGGCAAGGCGATCATCAACTCGATCAACTTCGAGGACGGCGAGGAGAAGGCGGCCGAGCGCCTGAAGCTGGCCAAGCGCTTCGGCGCCTCGGTCATCGCGCTCACCATCGACGAGGTGGGCATGGCCAAGGACGTCGAATCCAAGGTCCGCATCGCCCACCGCCTGCACGACTTCGCCC
Organism: Alphaproteobacteria bacterium; assembly: GCA_050187535.1. Taxonomy (GTDB): domain Bacteria; phylum Pseudomonadota; class Alphaproteobacteria; order ATCC43930; family Allostellaceae; genus Allostella. The sequence continues at coordinate 10,686 of JBFWXJ010000130.1, forward strand.
GCAGCTACGGCCTCCGCTCGTCGGACCTGCTGTTCGACCCGCTGACCTTCACGATCGCGACCGGCAACGAGGACGACCGCAAGCTCGGCCTGTGGACGCTGGAGGGGATCGAGCGCATCGCGCGCGAGCTGCCGGAGTGCCAGATCATCCTCGGCCTCTCCAACATCTCGTTCGGCCTCAACGCGGCGGCCCGGCACGTCCTCAACTCGGTCTTCCTCGACCATGCGCTGAAGCGCGGCATGACCGGCGCCATCGTCCACGCCAGCAAGATCGTGCCGCTGCACAAGATCCCCGAGAACGAAGTGCGCACGGCCGAGGACCTGATCTTCGACCGGCGGCGCGAGGGCTACGACCCGCTGCACGCCTTCATCGCGCTCTTCGAGAACCGCAAGGCCTCGCAGGCGGTGAAGAAGGTGCGCGCCGAAAAGGTGGAGGAGCGCCTCTCCCAGCGCATCGTCGACGGCGACCGCCTCGGCCTCGAGGAGGACCTGGCGCTGGCGATGCAGGCGCACAAGCCGCTCGACATCATCAACAACTTCCTGCTCGACGGCATGAAGGTGGTCGGCGAGCTGTTCGGCTCCGGCAAGATGCAGCTTCCCTTCGTGCTGCAGTCGGCCGAGACGATGAAGGCGGCGGTGGCGGCGCTGGAGCCGCACATGGAGCGCATCGCCGGCCAGGAGAAGGGCACGATCGTGCTCGCCACGGTGAAGGGCGACGTCCACGACATCGGCAAGAACCTCGTCGACATCATCCTGACCAACAACGGCTACCGGGTCGTCAACCTCGGCATCAAGCAGCCGATCGCCAGCATCCTCCAGGCCGCCGAGCAGCACCGCGCCGACGCCATCGGCATGTCCGGCCTGCTGGTCAAGTCGACGGTGGTGATGCGCGAGAACCTGGAGGAGATGAACCGCCAGGGCGTCACGGTCCCGGTGCTGCTGGGCGGTGCGGCGCTGACGCGCAAATACGTCGAGGAGGATTGTACCTCGGTCTACGCCTGCGGCCGGGTCGCCTATGCCCGCGACGCCTTCGATGGGCTGTCGCTGATGGACAAGGTGGTGAACCGCACCTTCGACGGGCACATCGCCGAGGTCGCCGGCAAGCGCCGCGGCCGGCCGACCAACACCCGCCGCACGCTGGGCCAGGCGGCCGAGCCGAAGGTGCTGCGCCCGGTTGACGTGGAGGAGATCCGGCTGCGCCGCGCCGAGCTGCACAAGGGCCAGCCGGTGCCGCCGCCGCCCTTCTGGGGCCCGCGCACGATCGCGCGCGTGCCGGTCGCGGCCCTGGTGCCCTACCTCAACGAGCGCATGCTCTACCAATTCCACTGGGGCTACCGGAAGGACGGCCGCACGCTGGAGGAGTTCATGGCCTGGGCGCAGCGCGAGCTGCGGCCGACCCTGAAGCGCATGCTCGACATCGTGGTGCAGCAGGACATCCTGGTGCCGCAGGCCTGCTACGGCTACTGGCGCTGTGCCGCCGACGGCGACGCCGTGGTGCTGTTCGGCGACGACGGCGAGAGCGAGGTCGCCCGCTTCGCCTTCCCGCGGCAGAACCGGGAGGGCGGGCTGTGCATCGCCGACTTCTTCCGCGAGCGCGGCGAGACGACGCCCGAGACCCGCGACGTCATCGGCCTGCAGGTCGTGACGATCGGCCAGAAGGCGTCGGACGTGGCGCGCGAGTGGTTCGCCGACAACCGCTACCAGGACTATCTCTACCTGCACGGCCTCGGCGTCGAAATGGCCGAGGCGATGGCGGAATACGTCCTCAAGCGCATCCGCGCCGAGCTCGGCTTCGGCCACGAGGACGACCGCGAGATCGACCGCATGCTGCAGCAGGGCTATCGCGGCTCGCGCTATTCCTTCGGCTATCCCGCCGGTCCGAACCTGCACGATCAGGAGGCGCTGCTGCGCCTGCTCGGCGCCGAGCGGATCGGCATCACTCTCAGCGACGAGGATCAGCTCGAGCCGGAGCAGAGCACCTCGGCCATCGTCGTCCACCATCCGCAGGCGAAGTATTTCTCGGTCTGAGGAGACTGATGCGACGTGAACGATAGGGCGATCTGAACGGTTGACTGGAGGGCGGTGGCGGGCGCTCCTGCCGATCGGCCCGCTATCCAACATCATTCGTGTGCTGTCGATGTCCCTGCTGCGCCATCTCCACGCGGTGAACGCCTGGAACCCGGCTCGATTCCGGCCGCTCATGCTGGGCGACCGCCGGGTCGGACGAGTTCGTCGCGATGTCGCCGACGCGCTGGCGTCATTCCCGGCCGTCTTCGCGGTCGATGACGGCGCGGTCGGGATCGTGCCCACGGATGCGGCTCCCGATGCGCTGACGGCGGCGATCGGGCTGGTGACGCGGCGTCTGTCGAAGGACGGCCTCTTCGGCGCCTGGCGCAACGAGTGGTTCGATGTCAGGGCCGAAGACGATCCCACCCCGCTCTTCCGCGTCGATCGCGGGGTGCTGGCGCACCTCGGCGTGCGCGCCTACGGCGTCCACCTCAACGGCTATGTCCGCCGGCCGGACGGCATCCATCTCTGGATCGGCCGCCGGGCGCCGGGCAAGGCGGTCGATCCCGACAAGCTGGACAACATGGTGGCAGGCGGCATGAGCGCCGGTCACGGACCCTGGTCGACCCTGCTGAAGGAGGCCGAGGAGGAGGCCTCGCTGCCGCCGGCGGTCGCCGGCCGGTCGGTCGCCGCGGGCATCGTCAGCTATGTGATGGAGCGCGAGGGCGGCTCCCGCGACGACGTGCTCTACCTCTACGACCTGGAGATGCCGGAGGGCGTCGAGCCGCGACCCAACGACGACGAGATCACCGGCTTCACCCTGATGCCGGCTGCCGACGTGCTCGCCCGCGTGCGCGACACCGACGACTTCAAGTTCAACGTCAACGTGACGCTGATCGACTTCTTCGTCCGCCACGGCCTGCTGAAGCCGGGCGACCCGGACTACCTCGCCATCTGCCGCGGCCTGCGCCGCTGAGCCTATCCGCCGGCCATCGCGCGGACCTCGGCCGGCGTGCGGCCGTCTGCGCGCAGGGCTTCCAGCGTCAGCGCCCTGTCGCGCTTGGCCCAGCGGCGGCCCGTCTCGTCCGTCAGCAGCCGATGGTGGTGCCATTGCGGGACCGGCAGCCCGAGCAGCGCCTGCAGCAGGCGGTGGACATGGGTCGCTTCCAGCAGGTCCTCGCCGCGGGTGACGAGGGTCACGCCCTGGAGCGCGTCGTCGACCGTCACCGCCAGGTGGTAGCTGGTCGGCGTGTCCTTGCGCGCCAGCACGACGTCGCCCAGCAGGTCCGGCCGGGCGACCGTCGGCCCGCGGCCGAGATCGGTCCATTCGAGCGGCCCGGCGGCCGCCATTGCGCGGGCGACGTCGAGCCGCATGGCGTGCGGCATCCCGGCGGCGATGCGCTCGGCCCGGATGTCGGCCGGGAGCGCGCGGCAGGTGCCGGGATAGAGCGGCCCC
>JBFWXJ010000131.1:0-14090 GCA_050187535.1 Alphaproteobacteria bacterium
CGATCGACAACAGCGGGATCAGGTGCTTGCGCGGCTCGGGCGTGGACAGCGCGATGTCGCGGCCACGCCGCCGGCGCATCGCCTCCTCGTCGAGCGTCGTGAGGTCGGCGCCACCGAAGACCACGCGGCCGGCGGTGCGCCGCAGCGGCGGGTCGGAGAGGCCCATCACCGCGCGCGCCAGCACCGTCTTGCCCGAGCCGGATTCGCCGACCAGCCCGACCGTCTCGCCGGCCGCGATCGCCAGCGTCACGTCGGTCACCACGGGGACCGGCCCCCTGTCGCCGTCGGCCGCAACCGACAGCCCTTCGATGCGGAGCAGCGGGTCGCTCATCGCTTGCGTACCGGGTCGAGGTATTCGCGCAAGCCGTCGCCGACCAGCGCGTAGCCGAGGATGGTGATGCCGAGCGCCACCCCGGGGAAGAGGGCGGTCCACCACTGCCCGGTCATCATGTTGGGCGCGCCGATGGCGATCATCGAGCCCCATTCCGGGGTCGGCACCGGCACGCCCGCGCCGACGAAGCTGAGGCCCGAGGTCAGCAGGATCGAGAAGCCGATGGTCGGCGAGATGTTGGCGATGGGCGCGGTCAGTGCGTTCGGCATGACATGGACGAAGGCGATGCGCAGCTCCGACGCGCCGGCGCAGCGCTGCGCCTCGACGAACGGCCGCTCTCGCACCTGCAGCACGGCACCCCGCGTGATGCGCAGGAAATAGGGGATGTTGAGGAAGGCCAGTGCCGCGATGACGTTTTCCATGCCGGGCCCGCGAAAGCCCACCAGCGCCAGGGCGAAGATGAAGACCGGGAAGGCCTGGATGATGTCGGCGCCGCGCATGATGCCCTCGCTGACGAGGCGCGGCACGCCGCGATTGGCGCCGAAGAAGCCGGAGATCACGCCCAGCAGCACGCCGCCCGCGAACGCGATCGCGGTCGAGACGAGCGCGATCGTCAGGTCTATGCGCGGCGCGGAGATCACGCGCGACAGGATGTCCATGTTGGAGACGTCGGTGCCGAGCGGGTGCGCCCAGGAGGGTGGCTGCAGCGTCTGGCCCGGGAGTGCCGTCTCCGGCGGATAGGGGGCGATCGCCGGCCCGAAGAGGGCGAGGAAGACGCTGGCGACGACGATGACGAGGCCGATCTGGAAGGCGGCCCGCGCCCGCACGAAGCGCAGAAAGTCGGCCACCGCCCGGCGCCTGGCCGCGCTCCCCCTCACCATCTGCACCGGCTCGGGTGCATTGTCGCCGGCGATGTCGGTCACTTGATGCGCGGATCGATGACGAAGTACGCGAGGTCGACCAGCAAGAAGATGAGCATGGTGAAGACGGCCGAGAGCAGGACGACCGCCTGCAGCGAGGCATAGTCGGAGTTGACGACGGACTGCACCGCGTACTGGCCGAGGCCGCCCCAGGCGAACACCGTCTCGACCAGCACGGCACCGCCCAGCAGGAACCAGGTGAGGATGCCCGTCACCGTGATGACCGGCGGCAGCGCGTTCAAGAGCGCGTAGCGCCACTGCGTCCAGCGCCGGAGGCCCGCCGCCCGCGCATAGGTGACGAATTCCGAACCCAGCATCTCCTGCATCGCGGACTGGGCGTTCTTCAGCACCAGCGGCATGTAGACCAGCGTCAGCACGGCGACCGGCAGGACCAGCTGGGAAGCGGCCGAGGCCAGCGCCTCCCAGTTGCCGGTCAACGTCGCGTCGACGGTATAGAGGCCGGTGATGTCGGTGGGTTTCGAGGCCATGATGTCCAGGCGGCCGATCGGCCCCGGCAGCCAGGCGAGCTTGTAGAAGAAGACGAAGATGGCGAGCAGCGCGAACCAGAAGTCGGGTAGCGAGCCCGCCATCATGCCGTAGACGAAGACCGCACGGCCGAGCAGGCCCTTGCTGCGGATCGCGGTGTAGACGCCGAGCGGCACGGCGATCAGCACGCTGAACAGCACGGAATAGAGGATCAGCTCGAGCGTCGCCGGGAAGCGCTGGCGGATGTCCTGCATCACCGGCTGGGCGGTGCGCATGGAGGTGCCGAAATCGCCCCCCGCGATGCGTTCGACATAGCGCGCGTACTGCACCCAGATCGGCTGGTCGAGGCCGAGCTGGCGGCGTACCTCCTCGACCCGGTCGGCGGTGGCATAGGGCCCGGCATAGAGATAGGTCGGGTCGCCCGGAAGCTGGCGCACCAGGAAGAAGACGATAAGCGAGACGATGAGGAGCTGCAGCGGCAGCACCAGCAACCGTCGGCCCGTATAGCGGAGGAAGCGCAAGGCAGGTGCGCGGGGCGCGAGGAGGACGGGCGGCCCGTGGGGGCCGCCCGTCCGGTCAGGCGGTCACTGCGTCTTGAACAGGCGCTCGAAGTGGATGTTGTTGTCGGGGTACCAGGTGGCGCCCTCCCAGCCCTTCTTCAGCGCTTCGCGCCAGCCGGGATTGACCATGAAGATCCATGGCACCTGCTCGCCGACGAGCTGCTGGATCCTGCGGTCCATCTGCGTGCGCTCCGGTCCGTAGGCGGTGGTGAACATGAGCTCGGTCAGCTTGTTCAGCTCGCCATTGTCGTGCTGGACCGCGTCCATCACGTTGTCCTTGGGATGCGTCAGGTAGACCCAGGCGGTGTAGCCGGTGTCGGCGATCCATGGCCACTGGAAGTTGTCGCAATGGGCCATCTGCTTGCGCTGGAACTTGGTGTCCGAGTAGACCGCCGACGGCAGGCCCTGGAGCTGCACCTTGATGCCGATCTTCTCGAAGCTGCTGCGGATCAGCGTGCAGGTCTCCTCCATCTCGGAGATCGCCTTGTCGTAGGCGATGGTCATGGGGAAGCCGTTGGGGTAGCCGGCGTCGGCGAGCAGCTTCTTGGCCTTGTCGAGGTCGGTGCGGTAGGGCCAGAACTCCTCGGTGTGGTTGGGGAATATCTTGGGCGTGATCGAGCGGATGATGTCGCCCTGGCCGCCATAGACCTTCTGGTAGATTTCGTCATAGGGCACGGCCCAGGCCAGCGCCTGGCGAACCGCCTGCTTGGCCATGATCTCGTTGGTCTGCACCATGCCGAAATAGGGGATGAAGTTGGCGGCGTGGTGGACGACCTTGAGTGCCGCGTCCTTGGCGACCTCGTTGTACTCGCGCTCGCGCAGGCGCATGGCGTAGTCGATCGAGCCGCGCTTCAGCAGTGCCAGCCGGGTCGCGGAATCCGGCACGATCTTGATGATGACCCGCGCGATCTGGGGCTTGGGCTGGAAGTTCGGGTTGCGGACGAGGATCAGCTCCTCGCCCGGCGTGTGCTTCTCGACATGGTAGGGGCCGAAGCCGGCCGTGTTGGTCTTCAGCCACTCCTTGGCCCAGGGGTCGGACTGGGTCGCGTGCTTCTTCGCCTCGGTCGAGTCGAACGGCCCGCCGTAGTAGTTCATCGCCAGGAGCTGCAGGAAGAGGGGGTTCTTCGCCGTGATGCGGAACTGGATCTTGGACGGGTCGGGGCAGGTGACGCCCTCGATCGAGGCCAGGTTCATGACCTTGGTGAAGAAGAACTTGACCGACTTCATCTCGAAGCCGCGCGCCCAGCTCCAGCGCAGGTCCTCGCAGGTCATCTCGTTGCCGGCGAAGCTCTTGATGCCCTTGCGCAGGTTGAAGGTCCAGGTGAGGCCGTCGGCACTCTCCTCCCAGCCCTCCGCCCAGCGGCCGGTCACCTGCTTCTCGCCCGCCTGGTTGGTGCCCGCACCGCAGACATTGTACTGGTCCCACCACACCGGCTTGTACTGCACGAGATCGCCGCCATAGACGTTGGCGAGCAGGTTCTCGACCTCCATGGTGAAGGCGGTCTCGTCGAAGGAGGGCGGGCTCGCCGCATAGGCCGCGAGGAAGGTCGCGTCGGCCGCACCGGCGGGTGCCGCGGGGCAGGCCTTGTCCTGGGCCGAAGCCGTCCCTGCGCCGAATGCGAGGCAGGCCGCGGCGAGCGCGCCTGCCGTCCAGAGGCTACGTCTGATCTGCGTCATGCTCGGACCTCGTTCCGGCGCGGAGTGGGATGCGACCCGCGCGGTGGTGAAACTCTAGGCAGAGTCCCCGCGCCACGTCACCACCATTGGAGCCTCGGATCGCGTCTTATGCAGCGCGCGGCGCGGCGGCACCGGCGAGCGCCGCCTGGAACGCGGCTACCGCGCCTGCCACCATCGCGTCGGTTGTGGCCCACGAGGTGACGATGCGGATGAGGCCGCCGCCGCGATGGCCGATGCGCAGCCCGTGCGACAGCAGGGCCTCGGCCGCCGCCTCCGGCACGCGGACGAAGAGGTGGTTGATCTCGACCGGGTAGAGGATTTCCAGCCCCGGCAGCGGCCGCAGGCCGTCGGCCAGCAGACCGGCCGCGCGGTTCGCGCGCGCCGCCAGGTCGCGTGCGGTATCGCCCGCCACCGCGGCCACGACCTGGGCCGAGGCGTAGCGCATCTTCGACCACGTGTAACCCGAGCGCCGCGCCCGGTGCGCCATCTCGTCGCCGAGATCCGGATCGAAGCTGACCACCGCCTCGACGTTCATGGCGCCGTTCTTCGTCAGGCCCATCGACAGCACGTCTACCCCGGCCCGCCAGGTCAGGTCCGCGGGCGAGCAGCCGAGCCGCGCCAGCGCGTTGGAGAAGCGGGCGCCATCCATATGGAACTTCAGCCCGTGGCGATGGGCGATGGCGGACAGCGCCGTCACCTGCTCGACGCCGTAGACGGTGCCGAGCTCGGTCGCATTGGTCACGGAGACGGCGTCCGGCTGCGAGCGGTGGCGCAGCCCCTTGCCGGCCTTTGCGATCGCCTCCTCGAGCGCCGCCGGCGGCAGCCTGCCGTCCGGTGCCGGCACCGTCGTGATCTTGGCGCCACCGGTGAAGAACTCCGTCGCCCCGCCCTCGCTCGTGTGGATGTGCGCGCAGTCCGTCGCGAAGACGGTGCCGTAGGGCCGCAGCAGCAGCGCCATGGAGAGGGCATTGGCGGCGGTCCCGGTCGGCACCGGGCATACCGTCACCGGCCGCTCGAAGAAGGCCGAGAGGGCGGCGGTCGCCTGCTCGGTCGTCCCGTCATTGCCGTAGGGCATGGCGGAGATACGGTTGGCCTCGTCGATCGCCGCCATGATGGCGGGCGGCACGGGTGCCACGTTGTCGGAGTAGAGGTTGATCATGGGGCGATGGTCGGCTCAGACGACCTGATTGCGCAAGGTGGTCTCGCCGCGCCACAGCCGGTCGAGATTCTCCAGCAGGATGTCGACGACGTTGGCCTCGTATTTCTGCGTCTCGCCGGCGGTGTGCGGCGTGATAACGACGTTGGGCATGGCCCAGAGCGGCGACGAGGTGGGGATCGGCTCGTCCCAGGCGCAGTCGAGCGCGGCACCGGCGATGCGGCCGGCCTCCAACGCGGCGATCAGCGCCGGCTCGTCGACGACGCGGCCGCGGGCGACGTTGATGAGCACCGCGGACGGCTTCATCGCGGCCAGCGCGGCGGAACCGATCAGGCCCTGCGTCTCCGGCGTCAGCGGGCAGTTCAGCGCCACGAAGTCGGCCTGCGCCAGCGCCTCGTTCAGCCGGGCCGGCGGCACGATCTCATCGGCGGCACCGGCGGCGGCGGCCGTGTCGCGCCTGATGCCGATCACCCGCATCCCGAAGGCGCGCGCCAGCGTTGCGAGCCGCGTGCCGATGCGGCCGAGGCCGAGGATGACGAGCGTCTTGCCGCCCAGCTCCTGTTCGCGGCGCGTGGGTTCGGTGATCATCGGCCGCCAGGTCCGCGTCGCCTGGTTGGAGCGGGCCAGGTGGAGCTGGCGGGTGAAGGTCAGGATGAGCGCCATCGCATGCTCGGAGACCGAGCGCTCGTTGACGCCCTGGGCGCTCGCCAGCCGGATGCCCTTGGCCTTCAAAGCGTCGCGGGAATACTGGTCGGTGCCGGCGCCGATCGACTGCACGAACTTGAGCCGCGGTCCGAGCTCGACCAGCTCGTTGCGCCACAGGCCCGATACGACCAGCACGTCGGCAGTCGGCACGGCCGCCTTCAGCGCGTCGAGGTCGCGGACCTCGCGGAACTTGAGGCCGGTGTTGCGGGCGGCGAAGGTCTCGCCCATGCGGTAGGCGGCGTGGGCGAAGAGGATGTCGATGTCGCCGCGGGCGGGAATGGCGGTCATGGGCGTCTCTCGGGCTTGGTGTGTGATGGGGATCGTCAGGCGGCGGCCGCGACGACCATGATCTCGACGAGGTGAGTCGGGCCGGCGAGCCTTGCCTCGACGGTGGCGCGGGCGGGGGTGGCGCCGGGGGCAACCCAGGCGTCCCACACGGTGTTCATGCGGGCCCAAAGGCCGATGTCGGCGAGCCATATCTGCGCCGTCAGCAGGCGGGTCTTGTCCGTGCCGCCGATGGCCAGGTAGCGGTCGATCTTGTCCAGCACCTGCCGCGTCTGGCCTTCGATCGGCAGGTCCGGGTCGTCGGCGACCATGCCGGCCAGGTAGACGGTGCCGTTGTGGACGACGACCCGGCTCATGCGTGGCCCGGTCTCGTGGCGCTGGATCGACATGCCGGCGTTCCCCCGATGCGCGCGTTGTCGGAGGCTTGCGTAACACGGCCGCCCGCGGCGGCGGCCGGCCGGGTTTGATCAAACTTGGCCGGCCGGCCGGGCCCCGCACGCGTGATAGCGTTGCCGCTCCGACTGAGGAGGTGCCGCATGGCGAAGCTGAACGCTGCCGGGTTGCTGGTGGGATTGGTTCTGGCCGCGGCATCCGGGATCGCGGCGGCGCAGCAGCCGCCGGCAAGGACGCTGGTCGCCGGGCAGACCGGCCATCCGCCCTCGCTCGACGACCACCTGACCAACGCGCTCTCGGCCAAGCACGCGACCTTCCACATTTACGAGACGCTGATGACCCGCGGCGAGGACGGGCGGATCGTGACGGGATTGGCGGAGAGTCACGCGGCGTCCGACGACGGTCTCGTCCACACCTTCCGCATCCGCCAGGGTGTCAGGTTCCACAACGGCAAGACGATGACCTCGCAGGACGTGAAGTCCTCCTTCGAGCGCTACAAGCGCATCGCCATCCGGCGCGACCTGCTGGCGCCCGTCGCGGCCTTCGAGACGCCCGATCCGGCCACCCTCGTCATCCGGCTCGCCCGGCCGCAGCCGCTGTTCCTCGAGGATCTCAGCCAGCAGATCGTGCCGATGTCGGTCTACCCGGCCGAGGATGCGGCGTCGGAGGCGAACAAGAACAGCCGCGTCGGCACCGGGCCGTTCCGCTTCGTCGAGTGGATCGCCGACCGCCACATCGTGCTGGAGCGCTTCGCCGACTACGCGGGCGACATGCGGGCGGCCGGCACCGACGGTTACGGCGGGCGCAAGCAGGCGCTGGTCGACCGGGTCGTCATCCGCTTCATCCCGGAGCCCAGCGCCATGATGGCGGCGCTGGAGACCGGGGAGATCCAGGTTGCCGAGGCGGTGCCGACCGCTTCCAAGGCGACCCTGGAGAAGAACCCGGACATCCAGCTCATCGCCGTGAAGCCGGCGATGCAGCACATGGTCTACGTCAACCCGACCAAGCCGCCCTTCGACAAGCTGGAGGTCCGGCGCGCCGTCCAGGTCGCGCTCGACATTCCGGAAATCATGGCGATCGCGCACGAGGACAATTATTCGCTCAACCCCGGCCTGATGTGGCCGGGCCGGCCCAACTACTCCGACGCCGGCAAGGAGTTCTACAACGTCGCCGACCCGGCCCGTGCCAGGAAGCTGCTCGCAGAGGCGGGCTACAAGGGCGAGGAGATCGTGCTGACCACCAGCTCCGACTTCAAATGGATGGTCGACGGCGCCACCGTCATGGCAGAGCAGCTGCGTGCCATCGGCATGACCGTGCGCATGGTCGTCAGCGACTGGCCGACCCACACCAAGATCCGCAACGACCGCACCGCCTATCACCTCTCGCACAGCGGCAAGTTCTTCAATCAGTGGATCGATTCGCCGGCGACCTATCTCCAGGAGTGGGTCGGCGACAAGCCGGCGCATTTCGTGCGGGACCCGGTGCTCGCCGACTTGGTCGCGCAGATGCGCACGCTGCCCGGCTTCGCCGAGCGCAAGACCGCCTTCGACAAGGCGCAGTACCGTTTCTTCGAGCAGGTGGTGGCGCTGACGCTGGGCGACCGCGGCCAGCTCCAGGCGACCCGGCGGAACGTGAAGGGCTTCCAGCCGTCGGTGACGATGCGCTTCTGGAACGTCTCACTGCAGTAGGGGGGCAGCTACTCCCTCTCCGCCCCAAGGGGCGGAGAGGGAGATGGCCCTCACCCCGCGTGGTGGCAGGCGACGGAGCGGCCGGCGCCGGCGTCGCGGAGCGGCGGCGCCTCCGCGGCGCAGATGGCGGTCGCGAGCGGGCAGCGGGTGCGGAAGCGGCAGCCGCTGGGCGGGTCGAAGGGGCTGGGCACGTCGCCCGATATCGGCGGGCCGCGCCGTGGCGCCCCGGGCTGCGGGCGTGGCACGGCGGCGAGCAGCGCCTTCGTGTAGGGGTGCAGCGGCGTGCGGTAGATCAGCGCCGTCGGCCCGGTCTCGACGATGCGGCCGAGATACATGACCGCGACGCGGGCCGAGATGTGCCGCACCACCGACAGGTCGTGGGCGATGAAGAGGTAGGAGACGCCGAGCGACCGCTGCAGGTCGACCAGCAGGTTGACGATCTGCGCCTGGATCGAGACGTCGAGTGCGGAGACCACCTCGTCGCAGACGATGAAGCCGGGCTCCGTCGCCAGCGCCCGGGCGATGCCGATGCGCTGGCGCTGGCCGCCGGAGAACTCGTGCGGGTATCGCTCGGCATGGGCAGCGGGCAGGCCGACGCGGTCGAGCAGCTCTGCCACGCGCGCGCGGCGGCCGGCGCGGTCGGCGATGCCGTGGATCACCATAGGCTCGGTGATGGTCTGGCCCACGGTCATGCGCGGGTCGAGCGAGCCGAACGGGTCCTGGAAGACGATCTGCGCCTTCCGGCGCAAGGCCTTCAGGCGGCGGCCGCCGAGCTCCAGGATCGCCTCGCCGGCGATGCGCACGCTGCCCCCGGTCGGCTCGACGAGGCGCAGCAGCAGCCGGCCCACGGTCGACTTGCCGCAGCCGCTCTCGCCGACCAGGCCCAGCGTCTCGCCGGCGGCGATGTCGAGGTCGATGCCGTCGACCGCGCGGATGCCGCCCGTGCCGCGGCGGGCGGGGAAGATCTTGCGCAGCCCGCGCGCCTCGACCAGCGACGGGGTCACGGCGCTGCGGCCAGCAGGCAGGCGGCGCGCTGCCGCGGCGCCAGGGATCGCAGCACCGGGTCTTCGGCCCGGCAGCGCGCCACGGCACTGGGGCAGCGCGGCTGGAAGCGGCAGCCCGCGGGCATTGCGTGGAGCGGCGGGACGGTGCCCGCGATCGGCGTCAGCCGCACCACGTCCTCGTCTATGGGCGGGATGCCGGCGAGCAGCCCGGCCGTGTAGGGGTGGCGCGGCCGCGCGAACAGATCGGCGGTCGGGCCCTCCTCGACGATGCGGCCGGCGTACATGACCGAGACCCGATCGGCGATCTCGGCCACCACGCCCAGCGAATGGGTGATGAGGATGAGGGCGAGGCCGAGCCGGTCGCGGAGCTCGCGCAGGAGGTCCAGCACCTGTGCCTGGATGGTGACGTCCAGCGCCGTGGTCGGCTCGTCGGCGATGAGCAATCTCGGCTGGCAGGCGAGGGCGATCGAGATCATCGCGCGCTGGCGCATCCCGCCCGAGAGCTGGTGTGGATAGTCGCCGGCACGCCGCTCGGGTGCCGGGATGCCGACCAGCCGCAGCATCTCCACCGCCTCGGCGCGGGCCTCGGCGCGCTTCAGGCCGCGATGCTGGCGGAACACCTCGGCGATCTGCTCGCCGATGGTGAAGACCGGGTTGAGGGCGGTCATCGGCTCCTGGAAGATCATCGCTATGCGGTTGCCGCGGATGCGCCGCCGCTCCGCCTCGGCGAGGCGCGTGAGGTCGCGGCCCTCGAAGCGCACGGCGCCGGACACCGCGACGCCCGCCGGCAGCAGGCCCATCAGGGCGAGCGCCGTCAGGCTCTTGCCGCTGCCGGATTCGCCGACGATGCCCAGCGTCTCGCCCGGCGCCAGCGTGAAGGAGATGCCGTCGACGGCGGGCAACGGACGGCCGTCCGCGCTGAAGGCGATCCGGAGGTCCTCGACCTCGAGCAGCGGGGTCGCCGTCATTGCTCGACCCGCATCCTGGGATCGAAGGCGTCGCGCAGGCCGTCGCCGATCAGGTTGAGGCCGAGCACGGTGATCGATACCGCGAGGCCCGGGAAGAGGCAGATCCACGGCGCCTCGCGGATCAGGCTGCGGCCGTCGGCGATGATGGCCCCCCAGGTCGGCGTCGGCGGCGGCGGGCCGATGCCGAGGAAGCTCAAGGCCGCCTCGGCCAGGATGGCGTAGGCGAAGATGAAGGTGAGCTGGACCAGCAGCGGGCTGAGGCAGTTCGGCAGGATGTGGCGGAAGACGAGGCGCAGATGCCCGGCGCCGGCCGCCCGCGCGGCCTCCACATACTCCGCCTCGCGCACCACCAGCACGCTCGCCCGGACGATGCGGGCGGTGCGCGGCGTGTAGGTGACTCCGAGGGCGATCACGACGTTGAGGATCGAGGGCCCCAGCGCGGCGGCGATGGCGATGGCCAGCAGCACCGAGGGAAAGGCCATCAGCGCGTCCATCAGGCGCATGACGGCGTTGTCGAGCCGGCGGACATAGCCCGCGGCGAGGCCGATCATCGTGCCCAGCACGCCCGTCACGATCACCGTCGCCGCGCCGACGAGCAGCGATATCTGCGCGCCGACGACGACGCGGGCGAGCAGGTCGCGGCCGAAATTGTCGGTGCCGAACCAGTGGGCGAGGCCGGGTGCCTTCAGGCGCTGGCGCATCTGCGAGCGGGTCGGCTGGAGATCGAGGAAGAGCGGCAGGAGCACCGCGGCGGCGATCACGACCAGGAGGAGTGCCGCACCCGCGACCAGCAGCTTGCGGCGGGCGAGCCGGCGCCAGAACCGGCGGCGCGGCGGGGCGGCCGTCAGCGTGCCGGCGACGTCAGTCATAGCGGACGCGCGGGTCGATATAGGCGTAGAGGATGTCGACGGCGACGTTGAGCAGCACGCAGGCGGTCGCGATCGTCAGCAGCGCTCCCTGGATCACCGGGTAGTCGCGCCGGGCGATGCCGGAGACGACGAGGCGGCCGATGCCGGGGATCGAATAGACGGTCTCGATCACCACCGCACCCGCCAGCAGCAGGCTGAAGATGATGCCGATGACGGTGACGACCGGCACCAGCACATTGCGCATGGCGTGCTTGCCGACGACCTTCCAGGCGGGCAGGCCCTTGGCGCGTGCGGTGCGGACATAGTCCTGGCGCAGCACCTCGATCATGCTGGAGCGCGTGATGCGGGCGAGCAGCCCCATCTGCAGCAGTGCCAGCGAGAGGGCGGGCAGCACCAGCGAGCGCAGCCAGCCGACCACGCTTTCGTCCGGCCCGACATAGCCGCCCGACGGGAGCCAGCCCAGCTCCACGGCGAAGACGAAGATGAACATGATGCCGAGCCAGAAGTTCGGCAGGGAGACGCCGACGAGCGCAAAGCCCATGAGGGCGGCGTCGACCCAGGAGTTCTGGCGGAGTGCCGCGGCGATCCCCGTGGCGAGCCCGATCAGGACCGTCATGAGCAGCGCCAGCGCCGCGAGGCTCAGCGTGACGGGCGCCCGCTCTCCGATCGCGTCGGCGACGCTGCGCCCCAGCGTGAAGGATTGCCCGAGGTCGCCCTGGGCGAGGCGGCCATACCAGGAGATGAGCTGCTCGTGCCATGGCCGGTCGAGCTTCAGCAGCTCGCGCACGCGGGCGAGCTCGGCCTGGGAGGCGTCCTGGCCGGCGATCACCGTTGCAGGGTCGCCCGGCACGAGCTGGATCAGGCCGAAGGTGATGAGGCTGACGAGGAAGAGGACGGGGAGTGCCGTCAGCAGCCGGCGCAGGACGAACCTTCCCACCCCGCGTGGCCCTCAGGCGAGGCCGCAGTACCGGACGGCGGTGGCGGCATAGACGCGCGCCGCCGTCTCCAGGTCGGCGATGTCCACCCACTCGTCGTCGGAATGGGCGGTCAGGTACTGCGGGCCGAAATAGAAGGCGGGCACGCCGCTGCCATGGACGTAGATGTTGGCGTCGCCGACGATGCGCCGCCCGATCATGCCGGGCTCCTTGCCGGTGACCGCGCGGGCGGCCTCGCGCGCGGCGACCACCGCCGGGTCGTCGCCCGCCACCTCGAAGGGCTCCCGCTCCATGGCATAGGTGACGGCGAGCGAGAGGCCGCCCTTCTCGGCGATCGGCCGGGCGATCGCCTCCAATTCGGCCATGACGTCGGCCCCGGTGCGCCCCGGCATCCAGCGCCGCGTGCCCTCCAGGTAGACCCTGGGCGGCGTGCGGTTGTGGTAGTCGCCGGCCTGGGCGATGCCGACGTCGATGCGCTCCGGGCCGGCGAGCGGATGGCGAGCGCCCGCGTCGAGGCGGACCTGGAGGTCGTGCAGGGCGCCGATCAGCTCGCCCATGTAACGGATCGGGTTGTCGCCGAAGGCGACGTTGTTGGTGTGGCTGCCGCCCTTGTCGGAGTCCATGGTGATCGAGAACACGGCCGATCCCATACTCATGACCCACAGCTCCTGGCCGCCCTCGACGATGAGGATGCGGTCGCAGGGCAGCCGGCCGCTCTTCACGTCGTCGACCAGCGCGCGGGGGCCGTCCTTGCGCGCCTCGGCCTCCTCGTGGCCGACGACCGCGGTCAGCCACAGGTCGCCCTTGAGGCGGGTCCCGGTCTCCTTCAGCGCCCGGGCGGCGGCGAGCATGGCGACCATGGCGCCTTTCATGTCCTCGACGCCGCGGCCGTGCAGCCGGCCGCCCTCGCGCCGGCACGGCCAGGCCGACCCGATCGGGATGGTGTCGAGATGGCCGTTCAGCGCCAGCGACGGGCCGCCGCCGGCGCCGGGGATGCGGGCGTAGAGATTGTTGCGGCCGGGGGTCACCTCGCGCACGTCGACGGCGAGTCCCAGGGCTTCCAGGTGCCCCTGGAAATGCGCGCAGACCGCCTGCTCGTCCATGGTCACGCTCGGGATGCGGGCCATCGTCTCGGTCTCGCGTGCGATCCATTCGCCGTCGATGGCGCCGAACAGCCGCTGATGGTCCGACATCGCCGTTTCCTCCGCTTCGCGACGCACGCTAAGGGAGCCGATGGGGCGATTCCAATTTGAGTTTGGCACGGCTTTTGATCAAATCAGGCCAGCGATCAGATAGCCGGGCGCCGCCGCTGCTGGGGAAGCCGAGATGACGGGCACCGCCGAACGAGTCCTCGACCGGATCCGTCGCGACATCTTCTCCGGCCATCTCGGCTCGGGCTCGCATCTCAAGATCGACTATCTCGCCGCCCGCTACGACGCGAGCCACATGCCGATCCGCGAGGCGCTGCGCCTGCTGGAGGGCGAGGGGCTGATCGTGCGGGCGCCCAATCGCGGCGCCCGCGTCCGGCCGGTCGACCCCGAGGCCATCCGGGCCGTCTTCGAGGTGCGCATCTCGATCGAATCGATGCTCGCCCGGCGGGCCGCGGCCCAGGCGACGCCGGGCGACATCGCGCTCCTGGAGCAGGTCCAGGACGAGATCGAGCGCAGCACCGCCCTCGGCGACGCCGACGCCGCGGTCGGGCTCAACCGGCGCTTCCACAACATCATCGAGGGCATCGCCGACCATCCGGATGCCGCCGCCATCGCCAACCGGCAATGCGAGCTCCTGGATTCGCTCTGGCGCGTGCATCCGCCCGACGCCGCCCGGCTCGACGGGGTCAACTCCGACCACCGCTACATCATCCAGGCGCTCCGCGACCGCTGCCCGGAGACCGCGGCGATCCTCGTCACCGCCCACATCATCAAGGGCCGCATCGACCTGCTCGCCCGGATCGGCTGCCCCGGGACGGACTGAAGCGAGCGCCCTTCCCGCCGCCGGGGGGCGACGCGGGAGCGGTTGCCGGTTCGATCATGCAATCGTGATCGGCGTTCCGGCGGCATCGAACTTGCTCCGGGCTGGTCATGACCCCGACGCGGCAGGCACTGTCCCGCGG
>JBFWXJ010000132.1:0-14029 GCA_050187535.1 Alphaproteobacteria bacterium
GGGGGGTGTGGGCGGGGGTGCGTGGGGCGCCGCGTCCGCGGCGCGCATGAGCCTTGGTTGGCACGCCGAGGTGCGGCGGCACCACCCACCTCACCCTCCCCACCGCTGCGCGGCGGGTCCCCTCCCTCTCCCCCCTGAAGGGCGGAGAGGGCCAAGGTTATCGCCATGAGGCGGCCCATGCGTGCCATGCCCGGCCAGGAGCGCGCCAGCCCCGTGCTGCGCATCGAGAACCTCGACGTGCGCTACGGCCGCGCGCACGCGCTGCAGGGCGTGTCGCTGACCCTGGAGAAAGGTGTGCTCGCCGTCGTCGGCCGCAACGGCATGGGCAAGACGACCTTGTGCAACGCCGTCACCGGCCTCGTCCCCGCAACCGGCAGCATCAAGCTGGCGGGCGAGGAAATCCTGGGCCTGGCGCCGCACGCCATCACCGACCGCGGCGTCGGCTACGTGCCGCAGGGTCGCCGCGTGTGGCCGTCGCTCACCGTCGACGAGCATCTGCGCCTCTCCTCGCGCACGGCACGGCGCGGCGCCTGGACGGTCGAGCGCGTCTACGACCTGTTCCCGCGGCTGGCCGAGCGGCGCGGCAACGGCGGCGCCCAGCTTTCGGGCGGCGAGCAGCAGATGCTGGCGATCGGCCGCGCGCTTCTCTTCAACCCGCGCCTCCTCGTCATGGACGAGCCGACCGAGGGGCTGGCGCCGATCATCGTCGAGCAGGTCGCCGACACGCTGGCCTCGCTGTCGGGCGAGGCCGAGATCGCCATTCTGCTGATCGAGCAGAACCTGGGGGTCGCCGTCGACGTGGCGGACACGGTCGCCGTCATGGTCAACGGCCGCGTCGCCCGCGTCCTGCCGGCGGCCGAGCTGGCGGCCGACCACGAGTTGCAGCACCGCCTGCTCGGCGTGCGCGCCCATGGCGACGAGCCGGCGGCCGAGGCCGAGCCCGATGCCGAGCAGCCCGAGCCCGCGCGCATCTACACGATCCGCCGCGCCGACGACGCGCCATCCGCCCCGGAGCCGACGGCGACCGCCGACGAACGCGCGGTGCGCGGCATCACCAGATGGAACGCCGCCGACACCCGCGTGGCACCACGCGACCGCCTGGTCGAGGCGCGCGCCGAACCGATGCCGGAGACGCCGTCGCTGGCCGATGCCGCCGACGCGCTCGGCACCGCCGCCGGCCGCGGCCGCGCCGTCGAGCTGCCGGTCGCCGCCACATCGGGCCGTGCGGCCTATGTCGCCGGCACCTTCGACACCAAGGGCCGCGAGCTGCTGTTCGTGCGCAACTGCCTCGACCGCCTCGGGCTGCGCACGGTCACGGTCGACCTTTCGACGTCGGGCCGCCCCTCGCCCGCCACCGTCCATCCGCGCGAGGTCGCCCGGCATCATCCCAAGGGCGAGAGTGCCGTCTTCACCGGCGACCGCGGCAGCGCGGTGACGGAGATGGCGGTCGCCTTCGAGCAGTTCGTGGCGCGCCGGCGCGATGTCGGCGGCATCATCTCGGCCGGCGGCTCGGGCGGCACCGCGCTCGCCACGCGCGCCATGCGCCGGCTGCAGGTCGGCGTGCCGAAGGTCATGGTCTCGACCGTAGCGTCGGGCGACGTGAAGCCCTATGTCGGCCCGTCCGACATCTGCATGATGTATTCGGTCACCGACGTCGCCGGCCTCAACCGCATCTCCGAGAAGGTGCTGGCGAACGCCGCGCACGCGCTGGCCGGCATGATCGCGCATGCGCCGCCGCCGGGTACGGCACCACAGTCGAAGCCCGCCATCGGCCTCAGCATGTTCGGGCTGACCACCCCTTGCGTGCAGGCGATCACCCGCCAGCTCGAGGACGCGTACGACTGCCTCGTCTTCCACGCGACCGGCACCGGCGGCCAGTCGATGGAGAAGCTGGTCGATTCCGGGCTGCTGGTCGGGGTGATCGACACGACCACGACGGAGATCGCCGACGAGCTGGTGGGCGGCGTGCTGACCGCCGGCCCCGAGCGCATGGACGCGATGATCCGCGCGCGGCTGCCCTATGTCGGGTCGCTGGGCGCGCTCGACATGGTGAACTTCTGGGCGCCCGAGACGGTGCCGCCGCAGTTCCGCGGCCGCCGCCTGCACCGCCACAACCCCAACGTCACGCTGATGCGCACCACGGCCGAGGAATGCGCCCGCATCGGCCGCTTCATCGCGGACAAGCTGAACCGCATGGAAGGCCCGGTCCGCTTTCTCATCCCGGAGGGCGGGCTCTCCGGCCTCGACGCGCCGGGCCAGCCCTTCTGGGATCCGGCCGCCGACAAGGCGCTGTTCGACGCCGTCGCCACGGGCTTCCGCGCCGGCGGCAACCGGCGGCTCATCCAGCTGGCCCACAACATCAACGACCCGGAATTCGCCGACGCCGTGGTCGCCCAGTTCCGCGAAATCGCCGCGGCCCCCGCGGCGCGCACAGCTTCGAGATAGAGACGCCGATGCCCAGGATCGCCCGCGCCGACATCCTCGCCCGCTTCCGCGCCATGATCCGCGAGGGCGTGCCCATCATCGGCGGCGGGGCCGGCACCGGGCTTTCGGCCAAATGCGAGGAGGCGGGCGGCATCGACCTCATCGTCATCTACAATTCCGGCCGCTACCGCATGGCCGGGCGCGGCTCGCTCGCCGGCATGATGGCCTACGGCAACGCCAACGAGATCGTGCTGGAGATGGCGCGCGAGGTGCTGCCGGTGGTGCGGCACACCCCGGTGCTGGCCGGCATCAACGGTACCGACCCCTTCATGATCACCGACCATCTGCTGGGCCAGGTGGCGGCTCTCGGCTTCTCCGGCATCCAGAACTTCCCGACGGTCGGCCTCATCGACGGCCTCTTCCGCGCGAACCTGGAGGAGACCGGCATGGGCTACGGCCTGGAGGTCGACCTGATCCGGGCGGCGCGCGAGCGCGACCTGCTGACGACGCCCTACGTCTTCTCCGAGGAGAACGCGGTCGCCATGGCCGAGGCGGGGGCCGACATCGTCGTCTGCCATCTCGGCCTGACGACCGGCGGCGCGATCGGGGCCGGCACCGCCTTCACGCTGGCGGACTGCGTGCCGCGCATCGACGCCTGGATGAAGGCGGCGCGCTCGGTCGACCCGGACATCATCGTGCTCTGCCACGGCGGCCCGATCGCGACCCCCGCGGACGCCGCCTTCATCCTCGCGAGCTGCCCCGGCTGCAACGGCTTCTACGGCGCATCCAGCATGGAGCGCCTGCCGACGGAACGGGCGCTGACCGAGACGACCCGCGAATTCAAGCGGATCACGCGATAGCAGGGAGGAAACCGCCATGAGCGGATCGCAGTTCGGAGGTTTCGTCCTCGGCCTCATCGCGGTCGCCGTCGCCGTGGCGATCGTCGTGTGGCTGCTCAACTGGCTCTACCTGCGCTCGTCCAAGGAGCGCGCCTTCGTGCGCACGGGCCTGGGCGGCCAGAAGATCGTGCTGAACGGCGGCACCTTCGTGCTGCCGATCCTGCACGAGGTCATCCCCGTCAACATGAACACGCTGCGCCTGGAGGTCTCGCGCGGCCGTGACAAGGCGCTCATCACCCGCGACCGCATGCGCGTCGACGTGACCAGCGAGTTCTATGTCCGCGTCCAGGCCGAGGCCGAGGCGATCGCGGCCGCGGCCCGCACGCTCGGCCTGCGCACCATGCAGCCGGACGCCTTGAAGGAGCTGGTCGAGGGCAAGTTCGTCGACGCGCTGCGCACGGTGGCGGCCGAGATGACCATGGAGGAGATGCACGAGCGCCGCGGCGACTACGTCAAGCGGGTGCGCCAGGAGGTGGCCGACGACCTGCTGCAGAACGGGCTGGAGCTGGAGGCCGTGTCGCTGACCCAGCTCGACCAGACGGCGATGGAGTTCTTCAACCCGTCCAACGCCTTCGACGCGGAGGGCCTGACCCGCCTGACCGAGCAGATCGAGCGGCGCAAGAAGATCCGGAACGACATCGAGCAGGACACGATGATCCAGATCCGGAACAAGAACCTCGACACCGAGCGCCAGGCGCTCGAGATCGACCGCGACCTCGAATACGCCCGCCTGTCGCAGGAACGGGAACTGGAGGTGCAGCGCGCCAGCCAGCGCGCCGATGTGACGCGCGAGCGCGCGGCCCACGAGCAGGCGGCCGAGCGCGCGCAGATCACCTCGCGCGAGACGGTCGAGCGGGCGCGGCTGGCGTCGGAGCGCACCGTCGAGGAGGAGCGCATCGCCAAGGAGCGCGACATCGAGCAGCTCGAGGTCGAACGACGCAAGGCGATCGAGCTGGCCGAGCAGCAGCGCGCCATCGAGGTCGCCCGCCATTCCCGCGCCCAGTCGGAGATGCAGGCCGAGGCCGACCGCGCCCGGGCGCTGGCCGCCGCCGAGGAGGAGCGCGTCTTCACCGCGCGCGAGACCGAGATGGCCGAGCGGCGCAAGCGCATCGACCTCATCGCCGCCTCCCAGGACGCCGAGCGCGAGGCCGTGCGCCTAAAGGTCGCCGCCAGCGCCGAGCGCGAGGCGGCCGACGACCGGGGTGCCGCCATCCGCGCCGAGGCCGAGGCGCAGGCCGAGGCCGAGCGCATCCGCTCGCTGGCCCTCAAGATCCGCCAGGAGGTCGAGGCCGAGGGCACGCGCCTGATGAACGAGGCGCAGAACCTGCTCAGCAACGACGCGCGCCTCTCGGCGATGCGGCTGCGCCTGATCGAGAAGCTGGAGGGCATCATCCGCGAATCCGCGCGGCCGCTGGAGCGCATCGAGGGCATCAAGATCCTGCAGGTCGACGGGCTGGCGGGGGGCGGCGGCGGGCGCAACGGCGTGGCCGAGGGCGGCGGCAGCTTCTCCGACAATCTCGTCAACTCGGCCCTGCGCTACCGCGCCCAGGGGCCGCTGGTCGACCAGCTCCTGCGCGAGATCGGCATCGAGGGCGGCGACAGCGGGTCGCTCGCCCGCGACATGCTGCGCCGCGGCCCGGGCACCGCCGCACTGCCCTCCGACAAGGCGGCCGAGTAGGAGTGCGGCGATGATCAAGGTCTACACGTCCTCGGTCATCGACGCGGCGGCCGACGCCGTGTGGGCGCAGATCCGCGACTTCAACGGGCTGTCGAAATGGACGCCCTTCGTCGCGGAATCGCGCATCGAGGGCAATGCGCCCGCCGACAAGGTCGGCTGCATCCGCAACTTCCGCTTGCGCGACGGCGGCGTGATCCGCGAGCAGCTCCTGACCCTCTCGGACTACGACTTCCAGTGCACCTATTCGATCCTGGAAAGCCCGATGGGCGTCGACAACTACGTGGCGACCCTGAAGCTGACGCCCGTCACCGACGGCAACCGCACCTTCGCGGAGTGGTGGGCGGAGTTCGACTGCGCGCCCGGCCGCGAAGGGGAACTGGCGCGCCAGATCGGCGACGGCGTGTTCCAGGCCGCCTTCGACAGCCTCAAGGGGCTCTTCCGCCGGTGAGGCGCGGATGATCCGCGTCACCCGCTCCGCCGTCATCGACGCGCCGATCGAGCGCGTCTGGGGGGTGCTGCGCGACTTCAACAGCCATATCGACTGGCACCCGATCATCGCGGAATCGGCTATCGAGAACGGCGAGCCTGCCGACCAGGTCGGCTGCGTGCGCAACTTCACGCTGAAGAACGGCAACCACATCCGCGAGCAGCTCCTGACACTGTCGGACCGGGACCACGTCTCGACCTACTGCATCCTCGACGCGACCATCCCGCTCGCCCGCTACGTCGCGACCGTGCGCCTCAAGCCGGTGACGGACGGCCAACGCACCTTCTGGCACTGGGAATCGACCTTCGAGCCGCCGCGCGGCCGCGAGCGCGAGTTCGCCGACCTCGTCGGCGCCGGCGTCTACGAGGCGGGGTTCGAGGGACTGCGATCCTTCCTGCGCCGCCCCCTGCCGCGTGCCGCCCGCATGGCCGGCGCCACCGCCGCGCCGATGCCGACCACCGCCGTCGTCGCGACCGCCCATGGCGGCCCCGAGGTGCTGCGCCACCAGCCCTGGGAGGCGCCCGCCCCTGGCCCGGGCGAGGTCCGCATCCGGCAGGAAGCGATCGGCGTCAACTTCATCGACGTCTATGTCCGCCGCGGGCTCTACCGCATGATCACGCCCCCCGCCCCGCTCGGCATGGAGGCGGCGGGCACGGTCGTCGATGTCGGCGAGGGCGTCGCCCACCTGCTGCCGGGCGATCGCGTCGCCTACGCTGCCCCGCCGGTCGGCGCCTATGTCGGCATCCGCACCATGCCGGCCGCCCAGGTGCTGCTGCTGCCCGACGACATCGACGCCGAGACCGCCGCCGCGGTCCTGCTCAAGGGGATGACGGCGGAAGTGCTGCTCCACCGCGTCCGCAAGGTCGCCGCCGGCGAGCGCGTCCTCGTCCACGCCGCCGCCGGCGGCGTCGGCCTCCTGCTGTGCGGCTGGGCCAAGGCGCTCGGCGCCCGCGTGCTCGGCACCGTCTCGACCGAGGAAAAGGCCCGCCGCGCGCGCTCCGCCGGCTGCGACGTCCCCATCATCGCCCCCGACCACCGCTTCGCCGAAGCCGTCCGCGCCGCAACCGGCGGCGAGGGTGTCGACGTCATCTACGACGGCATCGGCCGCGCCGCCACGGCCGAGAACCTGGAAGCGCTAGCCTCTTGCGGCCAATGGGTCAGCTACGGCCAGGCGAGCGGCACCATCGACCCCGTCACGCCGGAGACGCTGGGTGCCAAGTCGCTGACCCTGTCACGGCCGGTGATCTTCCACTACACCGCCGCTCGCCCGGCGCTGGAGGCGATCGCCACGCAGACGTTCGGTGCGCTGCGCCAGGGGACGATCGGCATCCGCGTCGAGCACCGCTATCCGCTGGCGGAAGCGGCCATCGCCCACCAGGACCTCGAGGCGCGCCGCACCACGGGGCCGATCGTGCTGGTGCCGTAGCGGCCCCCTTGAAGGTGATACCGCCCGCGGTATCTTAGGGCATGTCGAATGCGGCCAAGCGGTTCGAGGGTATGCGCGCCAATCCGAGCGATGATTGGCGCATCGAGGACGTCAGCGCAGTCTGCAACGCCAACGGCATCGCATGCGTAGCGCCGCGGCGAGGCGATCACTTCAAGGTGTCGCATCCGTCGCAGGCGGAGATCCTGACCATTCCGGCCCATCGCCCCATTCGACCGGTCTACATACGCAAGTTGATTGCGTTCATCGAAAGAGTGTGGGAGCAGACGGATGACGGATAGCGCGGGATATGCGGTGCTGGTGAGGCCGTTGCCCCCGTCCGAAGGCGGCGGATACGTCGCGACTGTCCCCGATCTGCCGGGATGCATGTCCGACGGCCAGACGGTCCAGGAGGCCGTCGAGAACGTCCAAGGTGCGATCGAATCCTGGACGGAGGCCGCAGAGGAACTCGGACGCCCGGTTCCCGAGCCGGGAAGTGCGAGCGGGCAATGGCGGCAGCGCGTACCGAAGACGCTTCACGTCCAGCTTCGAGAGCTGGCCCAGGCCGAAGGCGTCAGCCTCAACGCACTGGTGTCCGCCCTCCTGGCGGAATCGGTCGGGCGCCGCCTCGCGCGGAAGGAACAGGCGAACGCATCCGTCGACGCGATAGCGCCGCGCGCTGCCTAGCAACGTCTCTACCGATCGCCGGCGACGTTCGCACTTGGCGTGCTGGTGGGCTGAGTATCGAGCTTCGGAAGACGGGCGACGTTGCCGAGCCATCCCTGGGACGACCGGCCCCATAGCTGCAGCGCGGGCACCAGTTGATCGCGCTGACGCACTGTCCCGACGCGAATGGAGCGGACCGCCGGCTCGGGCTCGTCGGCGCAGGAGTATATCGGCGAGCCGCATTGCGGGCAGAAGGCCTGGACGCGCCGCGCGCCGCTCTCGGCGGTCTTCACGTAGAGCGTGGGCGTGCCGGAGAGGAGCCGGAAGGTGCCCGCGCGCGACGGAACGACGGTTCGGAAGGCGGAGCCCGACAGCGTCTGGCAGTCGGTGCAATGGCAGATGGCGGCCTTCGCCGGGTCGACCTCCGCCGCGTAGGTGACGAAGCCGCAGTGGCACGCGCCGTCGATCTTCATTTGGCCGCCCTCACCCCGCCGCCAGCTTATCCACCACCCGATCCAGGAACGCATCGCACGCCGCCAGCTCGTCGCGCGTCACATACTCGTCGGCCTTGTGGGCGCGGTCGATCGAGCCGGGGCCGCAGACGACGGTCGGGATGCCGAGACGTTTTTGATAGAGGCCGGCCTCGGTGCCGAAGGCGAGCTTGACGGTGCCGTTCTGGCCGGTGGCCATGCGGGCGAGCGAGACGATGGCCTCGCCCGTGTCGGTGTCGAGGCCGGGATAGGTGTTGACCGTGGAGACCTCGATGCCGGTCGCGAGGCCGCGGGCGCGGCCGGGGGCCGACAGGCGCTCGCCGGCGCGGGCGAGCTCGGCCAGCAGCGCGTCGGCGTCGTCGGGCGGCACCAGGCGCAGCTCGAACTCCACATTGCAGTCGCCGGGCACGATGTTGAGCGCGGTGCCGCCGCGGATGGTGCCGACATGCACGGTGGTGTGCGGGACGGGGTAGTCGCCGTCGCGGGCACCGGCGGCGGCGAGGCGCTCCTGCAGCAGGATCGCCTCGTGCACCATGCCGGCACCGAGGTGGATGGCGTTGAGGCCGAGCAGCGGGTTGGAGGAATGCGCCTCCAGGCCGCGGCAGCAGATGCAGCCCGCGACCTTGCCCTTGTGGCCGGTGCCGACGCGCATCTCCGTCGGCTCGCCGATGATGCAGCCGGACGCCCGGAAGCCCTCCGCCTGGAGGGCCGCCAGCATCGGGCGGATGCCGACGCAGCCGATCTCCTCGTCGTAGGAGATGGCGAGATGCAGCGGCCGGGCGAGGCGGCGGCCCCGGGCGCGGTCGGCTGCCGTCAGCATGGCAGCGATGAAGCCCTTCATGTCCGACGAGCCGCGGGCGTAGAGGCGGCCGCCATCGCGCTCCGTCAGTTCGAACGGGTCGGACGTCCAGGGCTGGCCCTCGACGGGCACGACGTCGCTGTGGCCCGAGAGGATGACGCCGTCGTCGCGGTCCGGGCCGATGGTGGCGAGCAGGCTCGCCTTGCGGCCGTCGTCGCTGGGGAAGAGGCGGATGGCGGCACCGGCGGGCTTCAGGCGCTCGGCTGCCCAGTCGATCAGCGCCATGTTGGAATCGCGGCTGACGGTCGGGAAGGCGGCCAGCGTCCGCAGCGTCTCGACCGTGGCGCTCATGATGCGATCTCTCCCCTGGCGTCGACCGCGACGATACCCTTCCCGGCCGCGCGGACGAAGACCGGGTTCATCTCGAGGTCGACGAGGCGGTTGCCCAGGTCGACCGCCAGCCAGGAGAGCGCCACCATCGCGTCGGCCAGCGCGTCCGTGTCGAGCGCCGGGCGGCCGCGGACACCTTCCAGCACCGGCCAGAAGCGCAGCCGGCGCAGCATGGCCGTCGCCTCGGCGCGCGACAGGGGTGCGGGCGCCACCTCGATGTCGCCCGCCACCTCGACCAGCACGCCGCCCATGCCGGCGACGACCACCGGGCCGAACTGTGGGTCGCGGCGGATGCCGACGATCATCTCGGCCTCGCCCCGGGCCATCTCCTGCACGAGGCAGCCCTCGAAGGCGCCCGCATCGGGATCGGTGCGGAGGATCGCCGCCACGTCATCCCACGCCGCGCGGACGGCGGCGGCATCGGCGAGGCCGAGGCGCACCACGCCCTTGTCGCTCTTGTGGACGAGTGCCCGCGCGACACCCTTCAGCACCACCGGATAGCCGATCGCTTCCGCGGCGGCGACCGCGGCGTCGGCGGACGTGGCCAGCCATTCGCGCGTCACCGTCACGCCGTAGCGGGCGGCCAGCGCCTTGGCCTCGGGCTCGGTCAGGCGGCCCGCGGCGGGTGGCGGGCCGGCGGGCGGCAGGGCGGCCGGGCGCGGCTCGGCGACGGGTACGTGGAGTGCCGCATGGCGCTGGGTCAGCAGGCCGAGTGCCCGCAGGCCGTCGTCGATCGTGTCGAAATAGGGACAGCCGATCTCGCGCAGCACCCGGCGCGGGCCGTCGGCCGCGGTGCCGGGGGTGACCGAGAGGACGAGCGGCTTGCCGGATGCCAGTGCGGCCTCGGCCAGCGCCTTGGTCGTCGCCTCGTAGAAGGGCACCGTCGTCAGCACGATGAACATCAGGCCGACATCGGGGTCGGCCGCCATGGTCGCGGCGCACGCCCCGGCGACGCCGACGGAATCGCCGCTGCGCCGACCGCCGAGATCGATCGGGTTGTCGGCCTGGGGCGGCAGCAGCAGCTCCAGCAGCTTGCCCTTGGTCTCGGCGTTCAGGCGGGCGACGCGCAGCCCCGCCTCGCTCACCCGGTCGATGCCGATGCCGGAGCCGCCGCCGGACGGCGACAGCACGCCGATGCCGGTGCCGGGCGGGTGCGGCCAGCGGCGGATGAGGTCGGCCGCGCGCACCATGCCGTCGGGGTCGTCGGTCAGCAGCACGCCGGCCGCGCGGCAGGCCGCCTCGAACACCTTGTAGGAGCCGGCCAGGCTGGCGGTGTGCGAGCGCGCGGCGCGCACGCCCTCCTCCGTGCGGCCGGTCTTGACCAGCAGCACCGGCTTGCCGGCGGCGCGCGCGCGGGCGGCGGCGCGGAAGAAGCGGGGGCCGTCGACCAGCCCCTCGACATAGAGGCAGATCGCATCCGTGCCGGGATCGTCGATCATCCAGTCGAAGACGTCGCAGATCTCGATGTCGCTCTGGTTGCCGAGCGAGACGCAGGCGCTGAAGCCGATGCCGGCATCGTGCGCGCGGCTGAAGATCGAGACCATCAGCGCGCCGCTCTGACTGATCAGGCCGACGCGGCCCTGGCGGATCGCGTCGATCTCCAGCACCAGCGACGAGGTCAGCGCCATCCGGGCGCGCGGCGCGATCAGGCCCATGCAGTTGGGGCCGACGATGCGCATGCCGCTGCTGCGCGCGATCTCGACCAGCCGGCGCTGGCGCTCGGCCCCCGCCTCGTCGCCGGTCTCGGCGAAGCCCGTCGTCATGATGACGCAGGCGCCGACCCCGGCCGCCGCGCACTCCGCCACCGCGTCCAGCAGGGCCTTGGGCGGCACCGCCAGGATCGCCACGTCGACCGGGCCGGGGGCGGCCCCGATCGAGGGATATGCCGGCAGGCCGCGCACGGTCGCGCGGTTGGGGTTGATCGGCAGCACCCGGCCCGGGAAGCCGTGGCGCGTCAGGTAGTAGATGATGCGGCCGCCGAACTTGTCGGTGTTGTCCGACGCGCCGAACACGGCGACCGAGCGCGGATCGAGGATGCCGCCGATGTCGATGCGGTGGGGGATGGCGTTCATGGCGTTCGTCCCGGATGTTCGATGCGTTCTTGCCCGTGTTTCCTCACCCTGAGCCTGTCGAAGGGTGAGGTCGCGCCGGCCGGAGAGCCTCATGGTTCGACAGGCTCACCATGAGGATCGTTCAGCCGGTGCGCCGACTACACGAAGGCGGCGGTGCCCAGCGCCTCGCGGCCGATGATGAGGCGCTGGATGCCCGACGTGCCGTCGATGACGGTCAGCATCCGCGCGTCGCGCCAGCAGCGCTCGGCCTCGTTCTCCTCGGCCAGGCCGGCCGCCCCCATGCAGTCCATGGCGGCGTTGCAGGCGCGCACGGCGGCCTCGGTCGCGAACAGTTTGGCGGCGGATGCCTCGTGCGGGCAGCGCTTGCCCTGGTCGAGCAGCCAGAGGGCGTGCAGGCACAGCAGGCGCGCCGCATCCATCTCGGCCAGCGCATCGGCGAGCGTGGTCTGGATCGCCTGGAACTTGGCGATCGGGCGGCCGAAGGCGATGCGCTCCTTGGCGTAGGCGATGGCGCGGCCGAGGGCGGTGCGCGCGATGCCGACCGCCTGCATGCCGACCATCGGCCTGGACGCCTCGATGCCGCGGTAGAAGGCCTCGGTGCCGCCGCCGGCGGTGCCGACCATGTTCTCGCGCGGCACCTTCACGCCCTCGAAGACCAGCTCGCAGAACGAGAGGTTGCGGATGCCGATGGTGTCCAGCTCCAGGGCCTGCCAGGGCGACTGCGCCCGCTCCAGGATCAGGCGGTTGGTGCCGCCGGCCGCCCCCTTCTCCGGGTCCTGCACGACCAGCAGCGTGATGAGGTCGGCGACCCCGCCCAGCTTGATCCACTTCTTGCGGCCGTCGACGCTGAGGTGATCGCCGTCGGGGACGGCGGTCGTCTGCAGGTTGCGCACGTCGGAGCCCGCCTGCGGCTCGGTGATGGCGGCCGTCGACAGCCAGTCGCCCGCCAGCAGCTTGGGCAGCCAGCGCGCCTTCTGCTCGGGCGAGCCGAGGTAGCTGATGGTGCGCGGCGGCACGATCTCGCCCAGCATCACCGGGCCTTCGGCGAGCGCCTCCAGCAGCAGGCCGTAGTCGACGCAGGACATGCCCGCCCCGCCCAGGTCCTTGGGGATGGTGCTGCCGAGATAGCCCAACGGCGCCAGGCCGCGGAAGATGCGGCGGAGCTGGTCGCCGGTCAGCTTGGCGCCGCGCGGCGTCTCGGCCGCGACCGGCACCACCACGCGCTGCACCGCCTCGCGGGCGCGCTCGCGCAGCGCCTGCTGCGCCGGGCTCGGGGCGAAGTCCATGGGTGGCCTCCCCTCAGCGGCCGGTGAAGTTGGGCTTACGCTTCTCCTTGAAGGCGGTCATGCCCTCCTTGGCGTCCTTGGACGAGAGCACGCGCTGGGCCGAGCGCTCCTCCAGCACGGCGGCGCGGTCGGGGTTGTCCCAGTACTGGGCGCGCACCGCCTCCTTGATGGCGGCGATGGCGAGCGGCGCGCCCGACGCCAGCCGGTCGGCGATGCGCGCGACCTCCGCATCGAAGCGGTCGTCGGGATAGACGCGGCTGACGATGCCGAGCTCCAGCGCCTCGGCGGCGGAGATGTCCTCGCCCAGCAGCAGCGTGTCGAGCGTGCGGTTGCGGCCGATGTAATGGGCCAGCCGCACCATGCCGATCGACCACGTGGGTATGATGCCGAGATAGACGTCGCCCGCGCGGAACTTCGCCGTCTCCGAGGCGATGCGGATGTCGCAGGGCCATGCGAGCCCGGTGCCGCCGCCGATGCACCAGCCGCGGATGGCGGCGACGACCGGCTTGGGGAAGGTCTCGATGCGCTCGACGGCGCGCCGGCCGGATTCGCGGAAGGCCTTGCCCATCTCGGGCGTGTGGCGCGCTTCGTCACCCAGGTCGGCGCCGGCGCAGAAGGCGCGCGTACCCGAGCCCGTCAGCACGACGCAGCGCGTCTCCTCGCGCGCCTCGAGGGCGTCGAAGGCGGCGTGCAGCTCGACCATCAGCTCGGGCGTCAGGATGTTGAGCGTGGGACGGTTGAGGGTGATGGTCGACACGCCGCCGCGGTGGTCGACGAGGATGGTCTTGTAGTCCATGGGAGTTGGGTCTCCGCTTACTTGGCGAGGGTCCTGAGGCCGCCCAGGCGGTCCAGCAGGAGGACGAGGGCGAGCGACAGCAGGATCAGCATCGCCGAGATCGCGGCCACGGTCGGGTCGACCTGGTCGGACAGGTAGTTGTAGATGCGCACCGGCAGGGTCGGGTACGCCGGGCCGGTCATGAAGATCGTCGCCGTCACCTCCGCGAAGGAGATGATGAAGGCGAGCACGAAGCCCGCCAGCACGGCGCGCGCGGTGAGCGGCACGGTGATGCGCAGCATCGCCTGCATCCGGCTGGCGCCCAAGTTCATCGCCGCCCATTCCAGGTCCTCCGGCACGGCGCGAAGCTGGGCCTGGATCGAGCGCAGCGCGAAGGGCGTGACGATGGCGATGTGCGCCAGGACCAGCGCCCAGAACGTGTTGTAGAGGCCGATCCAGTTCACGTACTGCAGGAGCGCGATGCCCAGCACGATGCCCGGCACCAGCAGCGGCGCCAGGAAGAGCGATTCGAAGAAGCGCCGTCCGGGGAAGCGGCAGCGCACCAGCGCGTAGGCGGCGAGGAAGGCCAGCACGGCGGCGGCCAGCGCCGCCACCAGGGCGAGACGCGCGCTGAGGAAG
>JBFWXJ010000133.1:0-13961 GCA_050187535.1 Alphaproteobacteria bacterium
AGCGCGCGAGGAAATGCTTCAGCGTGCGCGGCAGGATGCCGACGAAGGACGGGATGCCGGCCGTGTTCTCCGACAGCGAATCGCCGTTGGCGTCCATCAGCGCCGTCGCGAAGTCGTTCGACTCCCGCACGATGGTCGAGAACGAGGTGCGCAGCAGGGCGGCCGCGGACTCGTCGGCGATCGAGATCAGCCGGCTCCACAGGATCTCCAGCGAGACCGGGTCGAAATCCGTGCGCGACGCGTCGGGCATGACCACCGAACTCCGTTGACGGCGCCGCCGCGCCATTCGAAAAATAGGATACTGGTTGCCGTTTAGCCCAGACCGAAGGGCGCGGCAACCGGAAGAGCGGGCGAACCGCCGCCATGCCGCTCCCCCGGAACAGGACGAGGTCACCGATGCTCCGCTTCGCCGCCGCCCTACTCTGCAGCCTCGCGGTCGCCGCGCCCGCTGCGGCCGACACCTTCCCCGACCGGCCGGTCACCTTCGTGGTGCCGTTTGGCGCGGGGGCCGCCAGCGACCTCTTCGCCCGCATCATCGCCAAGGAGCTGAAGGAGACACTGGGCCAGCCGGTCGTCGTCGACAACCGCCCGGGCGCCAACGGCGCCGTCGCCGCCGAGCTGGTGAAGCGCGCCAAGCCCGACGGCTACACCGTCCTCATGGGCACCACCGGCACGGCGTCGAACGTGTGGCTGCTGAAGCAGCAGCGTGTCGACCCGACCAAGGACTTCGCGCCGGTGACACGGCTGGGCTCGATCAACTGGGTGATCGCCGTGCATTCGAGCTCGCCGCACAAGTCCATGGCCGAGCTGGTCGCCGCCGCCAAGGCGCAGCCGGGGCAGCTCAGCGTCGGCACCGCCAGCGCCGGCAGCCTGATCGCCGCGCACATGATGCTGAAGACCTTCGGCCTCGACATGATCTCGGTGCCCTACCGCAGCTCGCCGCAGGCGATGACCGACCTGATCGGCGGCCGGCTGGCGGCGATGGCGGCCGACTTCGCGTCGGGCGCGGGCTACTTCGCGTCGGGCGACATGCGCCCGCTCGCCGTCAGCGGCAAGCAGCGCTCGACGCTCTACCCCGCGGTGCCGACGATGCACGAGTCCGGCGTCACCGACTTCGACCTCGTCGGCTGGTTCGCGGCCTTCGTGCCGGCCGGCACGCCCGAGCCGATCGTCGCCCAGCTCAACGCGAAGTTCGTCGCGGCGATGGCGCGGCCCGACGTCCGTCCGCAGGCGGACAAGCTCGGCATCGAGGTCGTGACCGGCACCCCCGCGGCGCTCAGCGACCATCTCGCGCGCGAGATCGCGAAGTGGGAGGTCTATGTGCGCGACGCCGGGTTGCAGCCGGAGTGACCGGCGGCCGCATGCGCATCCCCTTCTTCCAGGTCGCTTCCTTCGCCGAGCGTCCGTTCGCCGGCAACCCGGCCGGTGTGTGCGTGCTCGACGCCTGGCCGGCGGCGGAGACCATGCAGGCGATCGCCGAGGAGAACGCGGTATCGGCGACCGCCTTCCTGGTGCGCGAGGGAGAGGGCTGGGGCCTGCGCTGGTTCACGCCCCGCGTCGAGGAGGAGATGTGCGGACACGGCACGCTGGCGGCAGCGTGGGTGGTGCTGGAGCGCCTGGAGCCGACCCGCGACGCCGTGACCTTCTCGACCCGCGCGGGCGCGCTCACCGTCGCGCGCGCCGACGGCCGCTACCTGCTGGAGCTGCCGGCGCGCTCGCCGGAGCCGTGCGCCGAGCCGCCGGGACTCGCGGCCGCCATCGGCGTGGCGCCGCAGGCGGTGCTGCGCCGCGCTTCCTATATCGCCGTGCTGGAGAACGCCCGGGCGGTTGCGGCACTGACGCCCGACTTCGCACGCATCGCCGCACTCGACCTGCCGGGCGTCATCGTGACAGCACCCGGCGACGACATGGGCTGCGACATCGCATCGCGCTACTTCGCGCCGGCCAAGGGCATCCCGGAGGACCCGGTGACCGGCTCGCTCCACGCCCAGGTGGTGCCCTACTGGTCCGCCCGCCTCGGCCGCACGACGCTCGTCGCCCGCCAGCTCTCGCGCCGCGGCGGCACCATCCTCTGCGAGCACAGGGGCGACCGGGTGCGGCTGGCGGCCGCGGTCGCACCCTTCCTCGAAGGGACCATCGAGATCCCCGGGTAGGCCTGAGAGCCTCGTCCTTCGACAGGCTGAGGACGAGGACCCAGCCGCAAAGGAGCAATGAGTGTTTCCTCACCCTGAGCCTGTCGAAGGGTGAGGCTCTCCAGCGGCGATCCGACGCTCACCCGGCCAGGAACCCCTGCACCATCTCCCAGGTCTCCTGCGGGACGCGGATGCCTTCCGCCATCGCCTTGCGGCGGCGGAAATAGCGTGCGTCGCCCGGCAGGCGCGGCACGCCCGCGGCTTCGACCGCGGCGAAGAGACCGTCGAGGCGGCCGATGGCCCCCTCCCCGGCGCTGCGCGCGGGGTCGATGAGGATGACGAGCTCGCCGGCGTTGGTCGTCTGGGCGCCGGGATACTCGGCCGAGCGGTCCTCGAAGCCGAAGCGGCCGCCTGTCACGGAGGCCGCCAGGATCTCGACCATGAAGGCGATGCCCGAGCCCTTGTGGCCGCCGAAGGGCAGCAGGGCGCCCTCCAGCGCCGCCTTGGGATCCTCCGTCGGCTCGCCCGCGGCGTCGAGGCCGATGCCGGGCGCCAGCCGATGTCCCTCGCGCGCCGCCAGCAGCACCTCGCCCTGGGCGACGACGCTGGACGCCTGATCCCAGACGAGCGGCGGCGCGCCCCTGCGCGGGCAGGCGAACGCCATGGGGTTGGTGCCGAGCAGCTTGCGCCTGGCACCCCAGGGCGCCACCCGGCTGCGGGCGTTGACGAAGGCCATGGCGACGAAGCCCTCCTCGGCGAAGGGCTCGACGTCCGGCCACAGTGCCGCGAAGTGGTGCGAGTTGCGGATGGCGAGCGCCGCGATCCCCTGGCTGCGCGCCTTCTCACGCAGCAGCGCGGCGCCGGCGGCGAGGGCGGGCTGGGCGAAGCCGTTGGCGGCGTCGACGGTCACCAGCCCTGGCGCGGTGTCGGTCACGACGGGGACCGCGTCGCCGGAGATCCAGCCGCTCTTCAGCGTCGCCACGTAGCCCGGCAGGCGGAAGAGGCCGTGGCTGCGGCTGCCGTCGCGCTCCGCCGCTGCGACGACGCCGGCCACCGAGCGCGCCGCCGGTTCCGCCAGCCCATGGCGGCCCAGCACCGCTGCCACCACGTCCTCGAGCTCGGCCAGCGTCAGCACCTTGGTCATCGTTCTCGTTCTCCCGGGGGGAATCAGCGGCGGCGCATGTAGGCGCCGTTGAGCTCGACGCCGTCGATCACGCGGTACCAGTTCATCAGACCGCCGACCAGCGGGCGTGCGAAGGGGCGCACGCGGATCGGCTGCAGCGGCGTCACGGGCAGCGCCAGCTCGGCGTCGGTGCGGCCCGCGACGCGGCCCGCCAGCTCGCGGCCGAGCAGGGTGCCGAAGGCGATGCCGCGGCCGCTGAGCCCGAGGCCGGCCCACAGGCCCGGCGCCAGCGCATGGACATGGGGATACTGGTCGGCCGACATGCCGACCCAGCCCGCCACCTCCTCCTCCCATGCGAGGTCCGTCAGTGCCGGGAACAGCTCCGCCACCCGCCGCGACGCCTTGCGCCGGTCGGCGCGGCCGTCGTTGCTGAACGCGGGGCCGTCGACGCTGAGATGCAGGCGGCCGTCGGGGCGCATGCGGATGCCGGAATAGAGCCGACGCGTGTCCGTCAGCGACTGCCGCCCGGGCAGCACCTGGGCGCGCAGATTGTCCGAGAGCGGCGCGCTGACGATGTGATAGGCGCGCAGCGGCACCAGCGAGGCGGCGAGGCCGGGCCACAGCCCGTCCGTATAGGCGTCCGTCGCCAGCACGACCTGCGCGGCCGCGACCTCGCCGCGGGGCGTCGTGACGATCCAGCCGCCATCGGCACGGGCGAGCGCCGTCGCCGGCGTCCCCTCGTGCAGCACCGCGCCGGCCGCGATCGCCGCCGCGGCGAGCCCGCGGACGTAGCCGAGCGGATTGACGGTGCCGCCGCGCCGGTCGAGCAGTGCCGCCGGGTAGTAGCGGGTGCCGGTCAGGCGCTCGGTGCCGTCGCGGTCGAGGAACTCGGCCGGCGCCCCGCGCGCCTGCCAGAAGCGCGCGCGGCGTTCCAGCCCCGCGGCGTTGCCCGCCGTGTGGGCGGCGAAGAGCAGGCCGTTGCGTGTCGCTTCGCAGGCGATCCCGTGCCTGGCGATCAGGCCGAAGACGACGTCCGGCCCCGTGCCGAGCAGCTCGATGATGCGCTCGCCGCGTTCCTGCCCGAAATGGCCGATTATGTGGTCCTGGCCGTGCTTGGCGTAGGGCACGACCTGGCCGAAGGCGCGGCCCGAGCCGCCGCCGCCCACCACGCGCGCCTCCAGCACGACGACGCGGACGCCCTGCTCGGCCAGGTGCAGCGCCGTCGAGAGGCCGGTGAAGCCGCCGCCGACGATCGCGACATCGGCCTGGGCCCGGCCGTCCAGCGGAGGTGCGGCGAGCGGCGGGCGCGCGGTGCGCTCGTAGGTCGCCGCCAACGGCACGGTATCGTCGAGCGGCGAATGCATGGCGATGGGTGTGGCGGCGGACATGGGTTGCGTCCTCGAAGGTCAGTAGCGCCGTCCCGTCGCCAGCCGCCGCTCCACGAAGCGGCTGTAGCGCGACATCGCCCAGCAGCCGAGGAAGTAGATGGCGGCGACGAACAGATAGCCCTCCGTGTAGAAGGCGATCCAGGGCGGGTCGGCGATGGCGGTGGTGGTGGCGTTCAGGATATCGAAGAGCCCGATGATGATGACCAGCGTCGAGTTCTTGAAGACCGAAATGAGCTGGTTCATCAGGCCCGGGATGACGATGCGCAGCGCCTGGGGCAGGACGATGCGCAGCATCGCGACAGGGTAGGGCAGGCCCAGCGACTTGGCCGCCTCGTACTGGCCGTCCGGCACGGCCTGCAGGCCGCCGCGGATGATCTCCGCGAAGTAGCAGCCGGCGAAGATCCCCATCGCGACCAGCACGCGCACCAGCTTGTCGATCGTCCAGCCCGCCGGCAGGAACAGCGGGAAGACGACGGCCGCGCAGAACAGCACGGTCACCAGCGGCACCCCGCGGATCACTTCGATGATCGTGACTGAGGCGACGCGGATGAAGGGGAGCCGCGAGCGCCGGCCGAGCGCCAGCAGGACGCCGAGCGGCAGGCCGATCGCGACCGTCGCGGTGAAGACGACGATGGTCAGCGGCAGGCCGCCCCACAGCCGCGTCTCGACCTCCGTGAGGCCGAGGACGCCGCCCAGCATCAGCACGAGGAAGGCGGCCGTCGCCGCGCCCCACAGCGGCACCAGCACCCGCGCCCGCCAGGTCGCCGGCCAGCAGGTGAGCGCCACCGTACCCGCGAAGAGGATCGTGGCGGCGAGCGGCCGCCAGTGCTCGTCATGCGGATAGAGCCCGAAGAGGATGAGGCGGTGCTTCTCGACGACGACGGCCCAGCACGCGCCCGCGGCCGCCCGGCAGCGCGCGGGGTCGGAGGTCCACCAGACCGCGTCGACGATGGCCCAGCGCACCAGCGGCGGCACGGCCAGGACGAGCACCACCGCGATCGCGAGGGTCACCAGCGTGTTGCCCACGCTGCCGAAGAGGTTGCGCCGCAGCCACGGCGCGAACCCGCCCGCAGCCGGCGGAATGGCGGCCGTGTCCGTCATCGGCGCAACGCGACGTGGCGGTTGTACCAGTTCATGAACAGCGAGATGGACAGGCTGATGGTCAGGTACACGGCCATCATCAGCGCGATGCTCTCGACCGCCTGCCCCGTCTGGTTGAGGGCGGTGTTGGAGACGGCGACGAAGTCCGGGTAGCCGATCCACACGGCGAGCGAGCTGTCCTTCACGATGTTGAGGTACTGACTGGTCAACGGCGGCACGATCACGCGGAGCGCCTGCGGCAACACCACGAGGCGCAAGGTCGGGCCGTCACGCAGGCCCAGCGCGCGCGCCGCCTCGCGCTGGCCGGAGCCGACGGCCTGAATGCCCGATCGCACCACCTCGCCGATGAAGGCGGCCGCATAGGCGACGAGGCCGGTCACCAACGCCACCAGCTCCGGGCTGTGGGTGGTGCCGCCCTGGAAGTTGAAGGCCCTCAGCCGCGGCACGTCGAGGGCGAGCGGGGCGCCGGCCGCCGCCCATACGACGAGCGGCGGCAGGAGCAGCAAGGCCGTGGCCGGCAGGGCTACCGGCGGGCGGATACCGGTCCTGTCCTGCCGACGACGCGCCCACATCCGCCAGATCAGCGCCGCGAGGAGGCCGAGGACGAGTGCCACCCCCATCCACTGATGCACCGGGTCCCAGCTCGGCACGGGATGGACGAGGCCGCGGTTGGAGAGGAAGACGCCTTCGACGGGCTGGAACGCCCGCCTGGGCGGCGGCAGTTGCCGCATGACCGCGTACCAGAACACGATCTGCAGCAGCAGCGGCGTGTTGCGGAAGACCTCGACATAGATGCCGGAGAGCCGCTGGAGAAGCCAGTTCGGGGAGACGCGCGCGATGCCGACGAAGACGCCGAGGATCGTCGCCAGCACGATGCCCAGCGCGGCGACGTAGAGGGTGTTGAGCAGGCCGACGAGGAGCGTGCGGGCATATGAGGCGCGTGCCGAATGGCGGATGAAGGACTCGCCGACCTCGTAGCCCGCCTCCTGGCCGAGATAGCCGAAGCCGGACACGATGCCCTGCCGCGCCATGTTCTGCGCGGCGTTGGTGACGAGCAGGTAGAGCACGGTCGCGATCGCCGCCGCGGCGGCGAGCTGCCACGCGACGTCGCGTGCCGTCCGGTTGCCGAGAATGCCGGCCGCCCCGCCTATGCGCTCGCTCCGCCCGGACGCCTCACGGAGCATGGGACGAGCGTGAGTGCGTCCCTCGACGGTGCTCGGGATGAGGTGATTTGGTTACTGCCATCCAAGGCCTTCCTCATCGCGAGCATCGTCGAGGGACCGCGATGCGGTCGCGGGCCGCTCTGCCTCCCCGCCTTACTGGAAGGGCGGCGAGTAGAGGACGCCGCCGTCGCGCCACAGGCGGTTCAGCCCGCGGTCGAGCTTGAGCGGCGAATCCTTGCCGACGTTGCGCTCCCAGATCTCCTCGTAGTTACCGACCTTCTTGACGATCTGGTAGACGAAGTCCTTGCGCACCCCGAGCTTGTCGCCGAGATCGGCGGTGACGCCGAGCAGGCGCTGCACCTCCGGGTCCCGGCTCTTCAGCGCCTCGTCGACGTTCTTCGACGAGATGCCTTTCTCCTCCGCCTCGAAGGTCGCGTAGACCGCCCAGTTGACGATGTCCTTCCATTGCGCGTCGCCCTGGCGGTAGGCGATCGCCAGCGGCTCCTTGAGGAGGACGTCGGGCAGGATGACGTGGTCCTCGGGCTTGGCCGCCTGATAGGCGCGCACCGTGGCGAGGCCGGGCAGGAAGTTGGCGACGACATCGCAGCGATGGGCGAGGTAGGCGTCGTTCAGCTCCTTGAGGTTCTCGATCACGACCGGCGTGTACTTGATCCGGTTCTGCTCCCAGAAATCCGCGACGTTGCGCTCGATCGAGCTGCCGGGCGGCACGCAGACCGAGGCGCCGTCGAGCTCCTTGCCCGCCTTGACGCCGAGGTCCTTGTGCACCATCAGCGCGGTGTGCGCGTACATCGTGATCGGCGAGAAGTCGAAGCCCAGCGTCGTGTCTCGCGTCAGGTTGTGCGTCGTCGAGCGCGACAGCACGTCGATCTCGCCCGACTGCAGCGACGGGAAGCGCTGGACGACCGTGAGCGCGATGAACTTGACCTTGTCGGGATCGCCGAAGATCGCGGCGGCGACGACGCGGCAGAAGTCGACGTCGAAGCCCTTCCAGTCGCCCTTGGCGTCGGGTGCGGAGATGCCCGGACGGTTGCCGTCGCCGCCGCAGATGAGGTGACCACGCTGCTTGACCGCCGCCAGCGTCTGCCCGTCCGCCGCGATGGAGGCGGGCACGGCGAAGGCGGCCCAGCCGGCCGCGGCGAGCGCCAGGATCGATGCCATCCGCATTGCGCGTCTCCCTCTCGATGGCCGGCCGGCGGCCGCCCGGAAACCTGATACTAGTTTCGCTCGGCGATCGGCCGCAACGATCAACTCCGCGGCTAGAACGGCCGCGCGCGATCCGGCGATATTCGGGGATGCCGCAACGCTGCCACGCCATCCATGGGCGACCCGCCGCGAAGCGCCGCACGGCACTGGCCGCGGCGCTGCTGCTGGGCGGATGCGTCACCACCGAGGCGCCGGCGCCGCAGGTCGCGGTGCAGCCGCCGCCCGCGCCGCCGCCGCGCTCGGTCGATCTCGCCGCGGGCCCAGCGACGGTGGTCGACGGCCACACGCTCGAGGTCGGCGAGCTGCGGGTGCGCCTGCAGGCGATCGAGGCACCCGATCCGCGCGAGCTGAGGGGACGGCGGGCGCTGATCGAGCTGCGCCGCATCGTCGGCAAGGAGGCGGTGCGCTGCGAGCTGGTCGAGCTGGAGCGCGGCGCGGCCGGCGCCCGGCAGTCCTGGATCGGCGTCTGCTTCGCGGGCGAGGCCGACATCGGCCGCGAGATGGTGCGCCGCGGCTGGGCCCGCGTGCTGCCGCGCTACGCCGAGACCTACGTCATCGACGAATCCGCCGCGCGCGCCGCCGGCCGCGGCATGTGGGCCCAGAAGAAGCCCGCGCCGGCCCCCATCCGCCCGCCGCCGCGCCCGCCGGCGACGCGAACGACATAGGCGTTCGGGAGCCGCCACCGGCTTGCCCGATCCGTGAGGATGAAACCACCGGCGGGGGCGCTGAAGCGCCGGAGACCTCCCACCTCACCCCGACCCTCTCCGCCCCCGAGGGGCGGAGAGGGAGAGCAGGCGGGACCTGCGACGCATGCCCTCTCCGCCCATCGGGGGGAGAGGGGAGGGTGAGGTGGGCTGCGCAGGCCGATCCCCGCAATTTGTCCCTCGTCCCGAGCCTGTCGAAGGACGAGGCTCTCCGGCCGCGGAACCGCAGCCTCACGACCGCCGCGTCGTCACGAAGGGGCTCTGCGTGGCGGCCTCGCGCAGCACCGTCTTCAGCGTCGCGGAGAACATCTCGGCCAGCCGCGTCGGCGGCTGGAAGACGGAGTGCAGCAGCGCGATGCGCAGCGGCACGCGCGGGCGGAACCGGCGCAGCACCAGCCCCGGCAACGGCACGGGATGGTTGGGCCACGGGTCGATCAGCGCGATCCCAAGCCCGGTCGCTACCGCGATGTTGCAGACCGCCGAGCTGTTCGCCTCCAGCGCCAGGCGGAAGTCGACGCGGGCAGCCGCGAAGGTCTCGTACAGGAGATGCGTCGGCGGCGAGCCGGTGTCGTTGAGGACGAGCGGCTCGTCGCGCAGGTCGGCGGGCGTAAGGCTTTCCTGCTGCGCCATCGGATGGACCGCCGGCATCACGGCCACGATCTCGCTCTCACCGATGATCTCGCCGGTCACCGTGCGCTCGGTCACGGGCGAGTGGACGATGCCGACGTCGCAGCGGTGATGACCGACCGCCTCGGCCACGGCCGATGCGTTGCCCGTCACGATCTGGATGCGGACCTCCGGCCGCTCGCGGCCGAAGCGGGCGGCGGCCTCGGCCACGATCGAGGTCGCCAGGGTCGGGATCGCGGTGACCGTGAGCTGCCCCTCGCGGCCGCCCGTCAGGCTGCTGATGCGGTCGTGGAAGCGGTCGACCTGGGTGAAGAGGCGCTCGGTCTCCGCATAGAGGCGATGGGCGTCGCCCGTCGGATGCAGCCGGCCGTGGGTGCGGCCGAAGAGCCGCATGCCGAGCGACGCCTCGAGCTGGGCGATCGCCTTGCTGACCGCCGGCTGGCTGACGTTGAGGGCGGCTGCCGCCTCGGTGACGCCGTCGGCGTCCATCACCGCGCGAAAGACCTCGAGGAGCCGCAGGTTCGGCCGATGGCGCACCCTTCCTCCCATGACCGGATGGTTATGCAATCCTGATCATATTTCATTGGCCGGCATATGGGTGGCATGTCACGGTTCCCCCCGAACATTGACGAAATCGGAGGGAGGACGATGAAGCCCTTGTTCGAGCGCGCCGAGTTCCTGGAACGCATCGGCCGCGCCAAGAAGGAGATGGCCGCGCGCGGCATCGACCTGCTGCTGGTCGCATCCCCGGCCAACCAGAACTGGCTGACCGGCTACGACGGCTGGTCCTTCTACACGCCGCAGATGGTGGCCGTCAGCCTGACGGCGGAAGAGCCGATCTGGGTCGGCCGCAAGATGGATGCGGTCGGCGCCAAGTTCACCGCGTTCCTGAAGACCGAGAACGTCGTGCCCTACCCCGACCAGTATGTCGGTTCGTCCGAGCTGCACCCCATGCAGTACATGGTCGAGGAGCTGCAGCGGCGCGGCTGGGACAAGGGCACGATCGGGGTCGAGACCGACGACTACTACTACACCGCCAAGTGGGACGCGATCCTGCGCGCCGGCCTGCCCAACGCCCGCTTCGTCGACGCCTTCCTGCTGGTCAACCGCTGCCGCATGAAGAAGTCGCACCAGGAGCTGGAGTTCATGCGCCAGGCGGGCAAGATCGCCGCCGCCGCGCAGCAGGCCGCCTACGAGAAGTGCGAGCCGGGTGTCCGCCAGTGCGACGTCATGGCCGAGCTCTACCGGGTGACCACGGCGGGCACGCCCGAGTTCGGCGGCACCTTCCCCTGCAAGCCGCCCAACGCGATGGTCAACGAGATCGCGTCCGCCCCGCACCTGTCGTGGACCGACGAGGTGATGAAGAAGGACGACATCTTCTACATCGAGATGGGCGGCGTCCGGCACCGCTACCACTCGCCCTTGTCGCGCTGCGTCTATCTCGGCAAGCCGACCGAGCGCATGGACAAGGTCGCCAAGGTGATCGCCGAGGGCCTGAACGCCGTGCTCGACACGGTCAAGCCGGGCGTCGTCTGCGAGGAGCTGGCCGCGGCCTGGAAGAAGGTCATCACCCGCAACGGGCTCGAGAAGGACAACCGCATCGGCTATCCCGTCGGCATCGGCTACCCGCCGACCTGGGGCGAGCTGACGGCCAGCCTGCGTGCCGGCGACCGGACGGTGCTGGAGGAGGGCATGACCTTCCATTGCATCCCCGCGATCTGGCTCGACACCTACGGCATCGTCATCTCCGAGACCTTCGCGATCGGCAAGTCGGGGGCGGAATGCTTCGCCGACTACCCGCGCATCCTCTTCGCGAAGCACTGAGCCATGACGGCGACGATGGCGCCCGCGGGATCGCCGGCCCCTGCCGGATCGCTGGTCGGAGGACGCAACCTCTACGGCTACGCGATCGGCATCCTGATGATCGAGGGCCGTTTCCCGCGCCCGCCGGGCGCCATCGGCAACGCGACGTCGTTTCCCTTCCCGGTGATGCACCATGTCGTGCCCGGCGCGTCCGGCGTGCACACCGTGCGGACGCTGGCGTCGATGGACCCCGACAGCGCCGCGTTCGACGAGGCGATCCGGCCGTGGACCGACGGCGCCCGCCATCTCGCCCGCCAGGGCGTGCGCGCGATCACGACCTCCTGCGGCTTCGCGGCCCTCTTCCAGCGGCACCTGTCGGCCGCCGTCGAGGTGCCGGTCTTCGCCTCCTCGCTGCTGCTGGCGCCGCTCGTCGCCCGCATGCTGAAGCCGGGTCGCCTCGTCGGCGTCGTCACCGCCGACGGCGACAATCTGACGAAGGCGCATCTGGCGGGTGCCGGCGTCGACCCGGCGACCATCGCCACCATCGGCATGGAGGGCTGCCCCGAGTTCGCCGCGACCTCGTGGGACGACCAGCCGTACCTGGACTACGGGCGGATCGAGGGCGAGACGGTCGACGTCGCCCGCCGCCTCGTCGCGCGCGAGCCGCGGGTCGGCGCGATCCTGCTGGAATGCTCCTTGCTACCGCCCTACGCGGCTGCCGTTCAGGCGGCGACCGGGCTGCCGGTCTTCGATTTCACGCATCTCGTCACGATGGTGCACGACGCCTGCGCGCGCCGCCCGTTCGTCGGGCTGGTGTAGGGGCACGGGCGGCGGCGATGCGAACGGACGGGGGATGAGGGTCGCCGGATGAAGTGGTTGAGCGCCGCCATATATCCCGTCGCCGCGATGATCGCTGCGGTCGCGGCCTGGTACGGCACGGTCATCTTCTTCGCGGTGCCGAAGTACATCCTGCCGCTGCCGGGCGACGTCTACGACCGCATCCGCGAGGACCTGCCGTTTCTGCTCTGGCACTCGCTCATCACCGTGCTGGAGACGCTGGGCGGCTTCGCGCTCTCGATCGCGCTCGGCATCCCCATCGCCATCGCGCTGGTCGCGTCGCGCACGCTCGACCGCGCGCTGATGCCCTGGCTGATCCTGAGCCAGACCTTTCCGAAGGTGGCGCTGGCGCCGCTCATCGTCGTGTGGTTCGGCCTGGGCTTCACGCCCAAGCTGCTGGTGACCTTCCTCGTCGCCTTCTTCCCGATCGTCATCTCGACGATCGTCGGCCTGCGCTCGATCGAGCGCGAGATGATCGAGCTGGCGCAGTCGATGCGCGCCTCGACCATGCAGATGTTCTGGCACTTCCGGCTGCCGCTGGC
The DNA here is from genome assembly GCA_050187535.1 of Alphaproteobacteria bacterium. Taxonomy (GTDB): domain Bacteria; phylum Pseudomonadota; class Alphaproteobacteria; order ATCC43930; family Allostellaceae; genus Allostella. The sequence goes on from JBFWXJ010000133.1 coordinate 12,645, forward strand.
CCTGCCGAACATCTTCGCCGGCCTCAAGGTCTCGGTCGCCTTCGCGGTGGTCGGCGCCGTCATCGCCGAATGGGTCGGGGCGAGCGCCGGCCTCGGCTATCTGCTGATGCGGGCCAACGGCAACCTCGACACGACGCTGCTGTTCGCCGTGCTGGCCGCCCTCATGGTGATCGGCATCGTCCTCTACTACGCGGTCGAGTTCATCGAGCGCGTCTCCATCCCCTGGCACGTCGTGGTGCGGCTGCAGGACATGGCCCGGGGCGCCTGAACGACAACGACTGGCCACGACAGACTGGCAACAACAGAGGAGCAGGGAACATGACGAAGATCTCGCGGCGCGGCCTCCTCGCCGGCACGACCGGCCTCCTGGCGGCGACGGCGCTGACCACGCCCTTCGTACGCGGCGCACGGGCGGCGACCAACATCAGCTTCCGGCTCGACTGGACCATCTACGGCTCGCACGCGCCCTTCTACCTGGCGCTCGAGGAGAAGATGTTCGAGAAGGCCGGCCTCAACGTGTCGATCGGCGAGGGCCAGGGCTCGGGCACCGTCGCCCAGCTCGTCGGCCGCAACAACGACCAGATGGCCTTCATCGACTTCGCGACGATGATCCGGGCGATCGACCAGGGCGTGCCGATCATCGGGGTGCAGGGGCTGCTGGCGTCCCTCATCGTCATCATCAGCCATGCCGACGCCCCGGTGAAGTCGCCCAAGGAGCTGGAGGGCAAGATCATCGCCTTCGCGGCGTCCGAAAGTTCCGGCCAGATGCTGCCGGCCCTCATGGGCAAGGCCGGGGCGGACCTCAAGAAGGTCAGCATCCTCAACCCCGCCGTCGGCGCCAAGAACGCGCTCTTCCTGCAGAAGCGGGCCGACGCCATCCCGGCCAACGTCAACGTCCAGGTGGCCGAGCTGGAGGCGCAGGGCGCCAAGCTGCACTACTTCAAGTACAGCGACTTCGGGGTCGAGCTGCTGAGCCAGGGCATCGGTGCCAACGTCAACTGGCTGAAGGAGAACGGCGAGGCGGCCAAGGCCTTCATCCGTGCCTCGCGCGAGGCGCATCTGGCGACGCTGGCGAACCCGGAGAAGGCGGTCGACCTGCTGATCAAGCGCCTGCCCGACCAGGCCCGCAACAAGAAGGTCCTGATGCGTCAGATCGAGCTCTCCAAGGACAGCTACGTGACGACGGCGACGAAGGGCAAGCCGTTCGGCGTGATGGCCGAGGAGGACTGGAAGACGACCCAGGACAACCTCGTGCAGTTCGCCGGCCTGCCCAAGGCGCATCCGCTCGACAAGCTGTTCACCAACGCCTACCAGCCG
>JBFWXJ010000134.1:0-13925 GCA_050187535.1 Alphaproteobacteria bacterium
TTGGCGCGCCTGCCGCTCCGCGTCCGCCGTCATCGTCGCCTCGAGCAGCGCCATGGAGCGGTCGAGCGCCCGGGCGAGCGCGCCAGCGAGCGGTGCCGGGACGAGCGCCAGACGGCGGCGGAGGTCGGTCTCCAGCGCCTGCGCGGCGGCGTCGCGCCGCGCCGCACGCAGCACGTCGAGTGCCACGACATTGCTGGTGCCCTCCCAGATCGAGCCCAGATGCGCCTCGCGCAACAGGCGTGCCTCCGGCCACTCCTCGACGTAGCCGCAACCGCCGCGCACCTCCATGGCGTCGCCGGCGACGCGCCGCGCATCGCGGCAGGCGCGGAACTTGAGGAGGGGCGTCAGGATGCGCAGCCGGCGCGCCGCCTCGCCGTCGCCGGCGTCGGCCGCCTCCAGCGCCGCCGCCGTGGCGAAGGCGACGCTGCGCGCCGCCTCGGCCGGCAGCAGCATCTTCACGAGCTGGCGGCGCATCAGCGGTAGCTCGATCAGCCGGCGGTCGAACGCGATACGGTTGCGGGCGACATGCAGCGCCTCCGTCACGGCCCGGCGCATCAGCCCGGCCGCGCGCACGCCGTTCGACAGGCGCGAGAGGTTGATCATGTCCGCCATCTGGACGAAGCCGCGGCCGACGTCGCCGACCAGCCAGGCGAGTGCCCCGTCCATCACGATCTCGCCCGACGGCATGGCACGCGTGCCCAGCTTTTCCTTCAGGCGCACGATGCGGTAGCGATTCGGGCTGCCGTCGGCCAGCAGGCGCGGCATGAGGAAGAGGGCGAGCCCGCGGACGCCGGGATCCGCACCCTCCGGCCGTGCCAGCACCAGCGCCAGCCCGGCATCGGCGTTCGAGCAGAACCACTTGTCTCCGGTGAGCCGCCACGCGTCGCCGTCGCGCCGGGCGACCGTGGCGATGCGGCCGACGTCCGATCCGCCGGCCTGCTCGGTGATGAACATGGCACCCTGGACGAGGGTATCGAGGTCGGTCGAGGCCAGCTCCGGCAGCCAGCGCTCGACCAGCGCCGGGTCGGCGTGGCGCCGGATCGTCGCGGTCAGCGAGTCGGTCATGCTGACCGGGCAGCACAGCCCGAACTCCGCCTGGACGAAGAGGAAGGTCAGCGCGTACTTGGCGGCGGGCGGCAACGGCTCCGGCCAGCCGAGGACGCCCGGCCGGTGGGACATGGCCGCCAGCCCCAGCTCGCCGAAGGCGATGCGCTGCATCTCCCGCCAGGCGGGATGGTGCTCGATCCGCTGGCGGTCGGTGCCGTCGCGGTCGCGATGGTGCAGCACCGGCGGATTGCGGTCGGCGGTCGCGGCCAGCGCGTCGAGCCGGTCGCCCGCAAGCGCGCCCAGCCGGTCGAGATGCGGTTCCAGATGCTCGTATATTGCGGGCGACAGGTGCAGGCGCAGCAGGGCCGCGAAGTCCGGATCGGCGCGCCAGAGGTTGAGGCCGCGCCCGTCCGGCACCGGCGCGCCGCCGCCGGCGCTCATTCGTTCGATGCCCGCTCGATCGCGGCCTGATAGGCGAACAGACCCGCCTGGCCGCCGGTGTGGATGAAGACGACGTTGTCGCCCCGGGCGAAATGGCCCTTGCGCACGAGGTCGATGAGGCCGTCCATCGCCTTACCCGCATATACCGGGTCGAGCAGGATGCCCTCCTCGCGCGCGAGCATGCGCAAGGCGGCCAGCATGCCCGGCGTCGGCACGCCGTAGCCGGCACCGACATAGTCGGAGTTGGCGACCACCGCGGAACGTGCGACGGCGCCCGCGACGCCCAGCAGGTCGGCCGTCTGCTCGGCCAGCGCATGGACCGCCGTCTCCTGCCGTTCGCGCGGCTGGCGCACGGTGATGCCGAGAACCGGAATGCCGGTGCGCAGGCCCTCGAGACCGGCGACGAGGCCGGCCTGCGTGCCGGCACTGCCCGTCGCGTGGACGACGTGGCCGATGCGCAGCCCCATGTCGGTCGCCTGGGCCAGCAGCTCCAGCGCGCAGGCGACGTAGCCGAGCGCCCCGGTCGGGTTCGAGCCGCCGCCCGGTATCACGTAGGGCCGTCGGCCCGCGGCACGCACGGCTTCCGCGGTATCGGCCAGCGCCCGCGCCATGTCGGCGCCGGGCGGGAACTCGTGCAGCCGCGCCCCGAACATGCGGTCGAGGAGGACGTTGCCGGAGGTGCGATAGTTCGCGTCGGCGTCGGCGATGCGGTTCTCCAGGACGAGCTCGCAGGCGAGCCCCAGCCTGGCCGCGGCGGCGGCGGTCTGGCGGGCGTGGTTCGACTGGACGGCGCCCACCGTCACGAGGGTGTCGGCGCCCTCGGCCTGCGCGGCGGCGCACAGGAATTCCAGCTTGCGCGTCTTGTTGCCGCCGAGGCCGAGGCCGGTGCAGTCGTCGCGCTTGATCCAGATCGTCGGCCCGCCGAGCGCCGCCGTCAGGCGGTCGAGCCGCTCCAGCGGCGTCGGCAGGTGGGCGAAGCGCAGGCGCGGGAAGCGGGCGAGCTGCATGGCGGCGGACGTCCGGTGTCTTGATCGGTGGGGATCGGACCTTACCTCAGCGTGGACGATCGGGCGAACCCGCGCCGCGCGTCGGGCGTTCACGTCCGGGGCGGGCTCGGTTATCGTGGCCGCCGTGACGGGAAGGGAGTTCATGGGAATGCGCGGGGCGGGGCGGTTTTCGGTGCTCTGCGGGCTGGCGCTGCTCATGCTCCAACCGGTCGATGCGGCCGCCCGGCAGCTCGCCTTCTCGCGCCAGGTCGAGAAGGCCGCGATTGAATACGGCTACCGCTTCAACGATGCCGAAGGGCGCGATAGGGCGCTGCGGTTCCGGCTGGCGGAAGGCGCGGTCCTGCGCGGCCACCGCGAGTATCGGCCGATCGACAGCCCGGAAGTGGCGGCGTCCCTGAAGCGTCGCGTGGAGCAGACGCTGGACGAGTACGTCCGGCCCCTGGGCGGCACGATCACCGTCAACGTGCAGCGCAAGAAGGGCAGCCTGTCCGTCCACTACGAGGTCAAGCTGCCGCCCAACCGCGCGACGCCGGCGGTCGAGGCGGAAGTCGAGCGGCGGGCCGAGAGCGCCACGGCGGAGACCTATGCCGCCTTCTACAACGTGCGCGACACCAACGCTTCCGAGGTGCGACCGGATTTCGAGCGCATCGTCGCCCGCTCCGCCGCCGACCTGAAGCCGATCAGCGACGCCATCGCCGCGCAGACCACCGACGAGCGCGAGCGCATCGCGCTGGCGCTGGCTTTCGTGCAGTCCATCCCCTACGCGGTGCCGCAGGGGCGCAGCCAGGGCGGCTTCGTCATGCCGGCCGCCTTCTTCGACATCAACCGCGGCGACTGCGACGTGAAGTCGGCGGCGCTGGCGGCGATCCTGCAGTCGCTTCTGCCGCAGCGCTCGATCGCGATGGTGCTGCCGCCCGAGCACGCGCTATTGGCGATCGACATCCCATCGGTCGAGGATGAGGCGAAGATCGTCGTCGACGGCCGCAGCTACGTGCTGCTGGAGCCGACGGGGCCCGCCCTCTGGCCGATCGGGCGGGTCGCGGAGGAGACCGGCCGCAAGATGTCGGGGACGCTGTCGGAGGTCATCATCCTCCCACGGTCGGGCGACGGCACCTCGCGTACCGCGCGCAAGTCCGGCTCGCCGATCACCATCGGCGGCAAGGCTTGGAGCGACGGGAAAGTGACGGGGAATTAATCCGGCATCCATGGTGCCGTAACGGCCGCCATCCCATGTTCCGGTCATGTCCTGACGTGCTTTGCCCCCCAGACGCGTCGGGCCTAGCCCCGCCGATCCCAGCCTCCTGGTTCGGCGGGGCTTCTCGTTTCTAGAGCTGGCAGAGCTTCCACTGGCCGAGGTCGAGATGGAGGTGGTCGTGGTGGTCGGCGTCCGCGCCCGGCCCCAGGACCGTGTTGAAGAGCGCGCAGGATCGCCGGCCGACCTCCTGCAGGAAGCGCGACCGGGCGCCGGCTCCGGTCCAATGGTCGCGGATCAGCGCCTTCGTGCCGTCGTCCAGCTCGAATCCCCAGATGTCGATCGCCCGGCCCTTGGCGTGTTCGCTCGGGCTGCCGCCGCGGGTGCCCCGGCAGGCGAAGCCGCCCGCATGGTGGATGACCGCGACCTGGCGGCGGAAATGGCGCTTGGCCGCGGGCTGCACGACCTCGTCGACCCAGCGGTCGACGACAAGCGCCGTCGGGCAGGCGAGCGATACCGGGCGGCTCATCGCCGCCGCCATGCCCTCGACCCGCACCCCGTTGGTCAGCGTGCAGCCGCCGATCGACGCGTGCTGCGCCAGCGGCGAGAAGATGACGCCGCGGGCGGCGAGCTGGCGATAGCAGGCGTCGCCCGCCGCGACGGGCGGCGGCGGTGCCGGCACGGCACGCGGCTTCGGCGGCGCGGTGGTCCCGCAGGCGCCGAGCGCGAGCGCAATGGTGAGCGCCACGACGGCTCCCCAGGCCGTGCGCGGGCGGCATGTCGCCGGACCGGGCATCCCTCCTCTCCGGTTCGCGGGGCCGATTCGGAGAGGTTAGTTGAGTTGATGGCCGGAAGCTATTGATTCAGCCGAAGATTGACGGCCCCCGCCCCGATCAGTGCAGGGCGGCGGTGTCCTTGTAGACGGTGCCGCCCTTCATGATCATCAGCAGGCGCTTCTCCGGCTGGGTCAGGACGCCGATGTCGGCCATCGGATCGCCCTCGACCACCAGCAGGTCTGCGAACGCCCCGGCGGCCACGCGGCCGAGCTCCTTCGGCTTCATGAGGATCTCGGCGTTGACCCGGGTGACGGACGCCAGCAACTCGGCCGGGGAGAGCACCTCGCGCCGGATCGTGAACTCCGTCAGCTGGTGGACGTGCATGGCGCCCAGGAGGTCGCTGCCGTGGCCGATGGCGACACCGTGCGCCTTGGCGATCTCGATCGAGCGCAGGCCCGCCGCCTGCACCTCGGTCAGCTTCATGAGGCTGACTTCCGGAAAGCCCAGCTCCCGGCCGTAGCGCCCGAGCGCGTCATAGGTGGCGAGGGTGGGGACGAGGAATGCCTTGCGCTCCGCCATCAGCCTGGCCGCTTCCTCGTCGATCAGGTTGCCGTGCTCGATGGTGCGGATGCCGGCCGTCACCGCGCGGCGGATGGCCGCACCCGTGTAGGCATGGGCCATCACGTAGGTGTGCCAGGCCTCCGCCTCCTCGACGATGATGCGCATCTCCTCGGCGGAGTACTGGGTGTTCTGGATCGGGTCGGTCGGCGAGGCGACGCCGCCGCCGGCCATGATCTTGATCTGTGTCGCGCCCTTGCGCAGCTCGTCGCGTGCCGCGCGGCGGACCTCGTCGGGACCGTCGGCGATGCGCCCCAGCGACGGGAAGGCCTGGCCGCAGGCACAGCCGTCGGCGACCAGCGTGCGCGGCCGGAAGTCGCCGTGCCCGCCGGTCTGGCTCAACGCCTGGCCCGCGAAGAAGAGGCGCGGCCCGTGGAAGAGGCCGCTCTCGATCGCCTCCGCATGGCCCCAGTCGGCACCGGCCGCATCGCGCACGGTGGTGAAGCCGCGCATCAGCATCTCGTAGGCGATGCGCGCCGCCCCCGCCGCGATCAGGCTTTGCGGATGGCCCATCAGCGTGCCGAGGTTGGTGACGGTGGCGGTGATGTGGACATGGGCGTCGATCATGCCCGGCATCAGCGTGCGCCCGTCGACGCGGATGCGCTGGGCGCCCTGCGCCCGGATCGGCTTGTCGGAGACTTCGGCGATGCGCGTGCCGTCGGTCAGCACATGCATGCCGTCCCGCATCTCGTCGCGCACGCCGTCGTAGAGATTGCAGTTCTCGAAGAGGTACTGAGGCACGGGGCGCCCCTCCGGCAGGATGATCGCGTGCGGAAGACTACGCGAGCCGCCGCCGACGTGCTACGTCGCGCGGTCTCGCGGGGGAAGTTGGGGGGAGGCCGGGCGTGCAGGGGCTGAAGGACGAAGCGGCAGGCCGCCGCCCGGGCAACGTGCTCCTCGTCACCTTCGACCAGTGGCGGGCGGACTGCATCTCGGCGCTCGGGCATCCCTGCGTGCGGACGCCGACGGTGGATTCGCTCGCCGCCGACGGTGTGCTCTTCCGCAACCATTTCACACAGGCGGCACCCTGCGGGCCGGCCAGGGCCTCGCTCTTTACCGGCCTCTACCTGCACAACCATCGCTCGCTGCGCAACGGCACGCCGCTCGACGACCGCCATCCCAATCTGGCGCGCGAGGCGCGCAAGGCCGGATACGCACCCAAGCTGTTCGGCTACACCGACACCAGCGCCGACCCGCGCCTGCACGATCCGGCCGATCCCGTGCTGGCGACCTACGAGGGCGTGATGCCCGGGTTCGACGCCGAGCTGCTGCTGACCGAATCGCTGGAGCCGTGGGGCGCCTGGCTGAAGGCGCGCGGCCGCGAGGTGCCGGAAAAACTGACGGACCTCTACCTGCCCGACCGCGCGCGTGACGTCGCCGGACGCGGCCCCACCTACGCGCCGATGCGGATGCCGGTCGAGGAAGAGATCACCTTCTTCGTCGCCGACCGGGTGCGCGAATGGCTCGCCGTCAACGGCGCCAGCCCGTGGTTCCTGCATGTCTCGTTCATCCGGCCCCACCCGCCCTACGTCGCGCCGGCGCCGTTCAACTCCATGGTCGATCCCGCCGATGTGCCGCCCTCCCGGCGGGCGCCGACCCGCGAGGACCAGGGCCGCCAGCATCCCTGGCTCGCCGCCCACATCGAAAGGCAGTGGCGCGGCAACCTGCCATTGGCCGAGACGGTGCCGATGGCCTCGCTCGACGAGGCCGCGCTGCGCCAGTGGCGCGCCACCTACTACGGCCTGGTCTCGCTGGCCGATGCGGCGCTCGGCCGGATCGTCGACGCGCTGAAATCGTCCGGCCTCTATGACGACACGCTGATCGTGCTGACGGCCGATCATGGCGAGCACCTCGGCGACCATTGGATGCACGGCAAGGACGGCTATCACGACCAGGCCTTCCACATTCCCCTGGTGGTGCGCGACCCGCGCGCCGCGGGCGACGCGGGCAGGGGCCGTGTCGTCGATGCCTTCACCGAGGCGGTCGATGTGATGCCGACGGTGCTGGGCTGGCTCGGCCGGCCCGTGCCACCCACATGCGACGGCAGGAGCCTCGCCCCCTTCCTCGCCGGCGGCGAGCCCGCCCGATGGCGTGACGCGGCCCATTGGGGTTTCGACTTCCGCGACGTGCGCGGCGGCTATTTCGAGACCCGCCTCGGGCTCGCCCCCGACGAATGCAGTCTCTTGGTGCGCCGCGAGCGTACCCGCAAATACGTGCATTTCGCCGGGCTGCCGCCGCTGCTCTTCGACCTGGAGGCCGATCCGGGGGAGCTGGTTGACCTGTCCGGCGATCCGGCGCGGCATGCCGATATGGCCGATTGCGCCAGGCGGCTCCTCTCCTGGCGGATGGCGCATGAGGACCGCACGCTCAGCCACCTCCACCTGGGGGCGGGCGGGGCGGCGACCAACCTGCCGTGAGGGCCGTCGACGCCCTGCTGCGCGACCGGCCGGGCCGCGGCTTCCGGCCGCCGGTCGCCGTGGTCGGCCCCCGCGAGGCGACGGACGCACAGCTTGCCATGGCGCGGGCGGTGGGCGAGCTGCTGGCCGGAGCCGGCTTCGTCGTGCTCTGCGGCGGACGGCAGGGCGTGATGGAGGCGGTCTGTGCCGGCGTGGCGGCCAAGGGCGGGATATCGGTCGGCCTCCTGCCGGACGAGCACTGGGACGCCGCCAACCCGCATGTGACGATCCCCATCGCGACCGGAATCGGCGTCGCCCGCAATGCGATCATCGCCCGCGCGGCCGGCTGTCTCGTGGCGATCGGCGGTGGTTACGGGACCCACTCGGAGATGGCGTTCGGCCTCCAGTTCGGCCGGCCGGTGCTGGCACTGCTCGACGCGCCCGACATCCGGGGCGCCGTGCGCATCGACGGGATCGATGGCCTGGCCGCGGCGCTCCTGGCGCTGGTGGATGCTCCGCCGGCGGCTACCCCATGAGGATGGTGGCCGGCGGCTGCTAGGCGCGGTCGCGCAGCTCCGTCACCCCGTGGTCGGCGGCACAATGGGCGCAGCAGTAGATGCGTCCGTCCTTCTCGACGCCATGACCGATGACCCGGCATTCGCAATGGGCACAGGCGGGGGCAAGCTTGTGGATCGCGCATTCGAAGCTGTCGAAGGTCCAGCTCCGGCCGGACATCGTCACCTGGAATGCCTTGTCATACTCGTTTCCGCACACGTCGCAGCGGGCCATGGCCGATCTCCCTAGTAGCGGTAGAGGGCGGCGACCGCAGGCAGGTCCCGCGCACGGTCCGCCGGTCGCGACAGCACGACGCCGCCGTGGTTGAGCGTGCCGATGACGGCACGGTCGAGCATCTCCAGCGCCTCCGCCGGCTCCGGCATCGTGCCCACGTTCCAGCCGAGGTCGACGCGGTCGACGTCGCGGGCGGCGACAACCAGACTTTCGACGCGACCTTCCTCCGCGGCCGCGACGATCTCCTCGATGCGCCGCGATGCCGTCGCAGCACCCTCGCCGAGCCGGCCTTCCAGGCGCCCGATTACCTCGGCCCTCGCCGCGTCGAGCTGCGGCCGCACGATGTCGTAGGCGCGGGCATGCAGGACGGACAGCTCGAGCGAAGCCGGATGCTCGCGGATCGCCTCCTCGGCCAGCGATGCGCCCTGCAGGCTGCGCCGTAGCTTTCCCAGCAGGCGGTCGTCGGCGGCGATCACGAGGGGAGACCTGTCGCCGCCCAGGGTGCTCTCGACGCCCTTGGCGATGCGGACCGCGAACTCGTCCATCAGCCCGTCGGTCTCGTCCTGTGCGCTCTCGCCGAGCGCGTGGATCCGTGCCGCGGCGCCGCCGCGTGCCGAGGCGTGGAAGCCGACGGCGTTCTCGATCTCCGCCTCGCCGAACACGCCATCGGCGGACGCCGGGAGACGCTCGTCGCGGATGCGCGCCAGGCCGAACCGCGAGCCGCGATAGAGCGCGACGTCGTCGCGCGACGCGGCCAGGACCCAAAAGGTGCCGTCCCGCATTGCCAGCGGCAGGAGGGGCCGCACGACGAAGCGGCGATTGACATGAACCTGCGCCTCGAAGGGCAGGGGCGCCCAGAAGATGCGCGTCTCGTCCGGCGAGATGAAGATCGCCAGCCCGTCCTCGGGAGCGCGCCAGAGGTCGCCCGATTCGAGCCGCTGCACCAGCTCCGCCAGCAATGCGGAGCCTTCCCGCGCCGACAGTCCGACCCGTTCGAGTTCGGCCGCGGCGTCCCGGATCAGGTTCTTGAGCTGGATCGGGTTCTGCCGCAGGTCAGGACCTGAGCGGAAGGTCGGCATGAAGATGCTGACCCTGGGGAATCCCTCCTCGGCGGCGAGCTCGCGAATGGTGGCGGCGTCCAGCATGGGCGACGGTCTCCCGGAATCCGTTTCCAGGAGAACGAGGGCGCGACGCGGGCGGTTCCGGAAGCCGCCTCAGGGGCGGCCGTCCGGTGTGCTACCAGGGCAGCGAGTAGGTCTTCACGTTGGTAAAGGCCTTCATCGCCTCCAGCACGCCCTCCTTGTAGCCGAGGCCGGAATCCTTGATGCCGCCGAAGGGCGAGGATTCGATGCGGTAGCCCGGCACCTCGCGGACGTTGACCGTGCCGACCTGCAGCTCCTGGACGAAGCGGGTGATGTAGTCGAGGCGGTTGGTGACGATGCCCGACGACAGGCCGTAGGCGGTCGAGTTGGAGAGGCGGATCGCTTCGTCGATGTCGCGGAAGCGCATGACGGGCGAGACCGGCCCGAACGTCTCCTGCATCACCAGCTCGCAGTCGGCCGGGACATGGTCCAGCACGGTCGGCGCATAGAGAGCGCCGCGGCGGGTGTGGCCGCAGAGCAGCTTCGCCCCCCGCGCGATCGCGTCGGCGACGCGGGCCTCCATGCGGATCGCCGACTGCTCGTCGATCACCGTGCCCATGTCGGTCGCCGGGTCCATCGGGTCGCCGAACTTCACCGCCTTCGTCTTGGCGACGAGGCGCTCGACGAAGGCGTCGGCGACGGCCTCGTGCACCAGCATCCGCTTGACCGCGGTGCAGCGCTGGCCCGAGTTCTTGTAGGAGCCGGCGGCGGCCAGCGTGGCCGCCTCCTCGACGTCGGCGTCCTCCATGACGATCAGCGGGTCGTTGCCGCCGAGCTCGAGCACGCAGCGCCGGTAGCCGAGATTGTCGGCGATCCACTTGCCGACGGAGACGCCGCCCGTGAAGGTGACGAGGTCGATCTCCGGGCTCTTCACCAGGTCGTCGGCGATCTCGCGCGGGTCGCCGGTCACCACCTGGTACATGGCGGGCGGCAGGCCGGCCTCGTAGAGCACGTCGGCCAGCAGCAGGGCCGAGAGCGGCGTCTTCTCCGACGGCTTCAGCACCATCCGGTTGTTGGTGGCGATCGACGGCGCCACCTTGTGCGCCACCTGGTTCAGCGGGTGGTTGAAGGGCGTGATCGCGGAGATCGCGCGCAAGGGCTCGCGCGTGGTGTAGATGCGCCGCTTCTTGCCGTGCGGGCTGATGTCGCACGAGAAGGTCTGCGCGTCGTCGACCAGTGTCGCCTGCCCGGCCAGCATGAACACGTCATGGGCGCGGCCGACCTCGTAGAGCGAGTCCTTCTTGCAGAGGCCGGATTCGAGCGTGATGAGGTCGCTGACTTCGTCCTTGCGCTCGACCAGCAGGCGCGCGGTCTTCTGCAGGATGGTCGCGCGGTCGTGGCGCGTCAGCGTCGGGCGGTAGGCGGCGGCGGCCGCGAAGGCGCGGGCGATGTCGGCGCGGGTCGCCTTCGGCACGGTGCCGACGAGGCGGCCGTCCCAGGGATAGCGCACCTCGATGCGGCGCGGGTTGTCGACCCGCTCGCCGGCGATCCGCATGGTCTCGTGCCGCACCGCGGCCTCCGCGGGAGACGGCTCGAAGGTCTTGGGCAGCGCGGTCATGACGCCTCGGCGAGATGGTTGAGGGCGACGTCGAAGATGTCGAAGTTGCGCAAGGCCCGGCCGTCGAGGCCGGTCACGGCCCGTGTCACGATCAGCGGCACGCGCTGCTCGCTGATCCCGCCATGCGAGCGCAAGGGCGCGTCGAGGCCGGAGAGGTCGTGCAGGTCGGCGCGGGTCCCGATCACCCAGTTGCGCGCGGAGACGGCGACGAGGTCACCGATGCGCTCGCGCGGGAGCTGGAAACGGGCGGCGGCCGCATCGCCGTCCAGTACCGTCTCCATGCCCGGCAATGCGGCGACCGCGGCGATGGTGGCGGCGAAATCCGCACCGGCCGGGAGGTAGGCGGTGGCGAAAGAGCCGAGCGCGCCGTGATGCACGACATAGGGGTCGGTGATCGGCAGGATCACGCGCGCGGCACCCGGGCCCAGCAGCCCGTCGAGTGCGGTCTGCAGGTAGATCACCTGCGGCTGGCCGTCGGCCCCGTGCTTGGCGTTCATGCCGTGGTCGGCGGTCAGCGCGACCACCGCGCCCATGCGGTCGAGGGCGGCGATGTGGCGGTCGATCATCGCGTAGAAGTCGTTGGCGACGGGCGAGCCGGGCGCGTGCTTGTGCTGGATGTAGTCGGTCGTCGAGAGATAGGTGATCGCCGGCCGTCGCGTCTCCATCAGCTTGACGCCGGCCGCGAACACGAACTCCGAGAGATCGGCGCTGTAGACGGACGGCACCGGACGGCCGACGAAGGCGGGCACGTCCGCGATGCCGTTTTCCGCCACTGTCGCCTTGTCCGCCTTCTCGGCCGAAAAGCAGATGCCTTTCATGCGATGGCCGAGCAGCGTGCGCAGCTTGTCCTTGGCGGTGACGACCGCCACCGAAAGGCCGGCATCGGCGAAGGCCGCGAGGATGGTGCCGGTGCGCAGGTACTGCGGATCGTTCATCATCACTTCCTTGCCCGTGTCGGGATCGAGGAAGTAGTTGCCGGCGATGCCGTGAACGGCCGGCGGTGCGCCGGTGACGATCGAGAGGTTGTTCGGGTTCGTAAAGCTCGGCACGACGCAGTCCGACAGCAGGTCCGCGCCGCGCTTCACGGCCTCGGCCAGGAAGGGCATGCGGCCGGCGGCGATCGCCGCCGTCGTGTAGTCCGGCTCCGAGCCGTCGACGCAGACGACGACCGTGGGCTGGCGCGGCGCACGGTAGCGCCGTCCGTTGACCTCGAACGAGATGTCGCGCGTAAGACCGTCCATCGCTGGTCTCCTCAGCCCACGGCGCGGCGCTGCGGCGCCACGGGGCCGCAGCTCGTGACGCCCATCTCCGCCAGCGTCGCGGCGATCGCCGCCAGGGCGGCGCGCATGTCGTCGGGGAACAGGTGGCCGATGCAGCCGATGCGGAAGCTGTCGGCGACCGTCAGCTTGCCCGGGTAGATGACGAAGCCGCGGTCGCGCAGCCGGTCGTAGAAGGTCTGGAACTGGAAGCGCGGATCGGCCGGCATGTGGAAGGTGACGATGATCGGCGCCTGGAGGGCATCCGGCAGCAGCGTCTCGAAGCCCATCGCGCGCATGCCGTCGACCAGCACGCGGCAGTTCTCGCGGTAGCGCTTGCCGCGGCCCTCGACGCCGCCCTCTTCCTCGTGCTCGGTCATCGCCTGGTCGAAGGCGGCGATGACATGGGTCGGCGGCGTGAAGCGCCACTGGCCGGCGCGCTCCATGAAGCGCCACTGGTCGTGCAGGTCCAGGCTGAGGGCGTGCGCGTTGCCCTCGCACTCCGCCAGTGCCGCCTCGCGTGCGATAATGAAGCCCATGCCGGGCGCGCCTTCGAGGCACTTGTTGGAGGAGGCGGCGATGGCGTCGCACGGCACGCGGCGGACGTCGAGCGCCAGCGCACCGAAGGCGCTCATGGAATCGATCAGCAGGCGGCGGCCGCGGCGCGCCACCACTTCGGCGATGGCGGCGACCGGGTTGAGCACGCCCGACGTCGTCTCGCAGTGGACGACGGCGACATGGGTGATCGCGTCGTCGGCGTCGAGCCGGCGGCCGACCTCGGCCGCGTCGATCGGGGTGTCCTCCGCCGTCTCGTACTCGACGAAGGCGCGGCCGGTCATCTCGACGATGCGCGCCATGCGGTGGCCGTAGGCGCCGTTGATGCAGAGCAGGATCTTGCCGTCCGGCGGCAGCATCGTGCCCAGCATCGCCTCGACGGCGAAGGTGCCGCTGCCCTGGATCGGCACCGCGACATGGGTGCCGGTGCCGCCCGCCAGCGCCACCAGACGGCGGCGGATACGGGCGTTCATCTCGACGAAATGGCCGTCGCGCGAGCCCCAGTCGCGCAGCATGGCGCGGCGGGTGGTCTCGGAGGTGGTGAGCGGGCCGGGCGTGAGCAGCAGCGGCGCAGCATTGCGACGGATCGCGGCCTGATCGGTCATGGGAGGCACCCCGCTGGCAGCGTTGGGCGGAAACCAGGGTTGGAAACTGCAGTCTCCCTCAGTATAAGTCCAATCCCCATCTTCTATGTGACGCATAGAAGAAAGCTATGTTTCAGACCGAGCTCCGCGCCTTCCACGCCGTCGCCGTCGAGGGCAGCTTCACCCGCGCGGCGGCCCGCCTCGGCGTCACCCAGCCGACGCTCTCGGCCCAGGTGAAGGCGATCGAGGAGCGTTGCGGCGCGGCCCTCTTCGACCGTATCGGCCGGCGCATCGCGCTGACCGATCTCGGTCGCCGGCTGCTCGACGTGACGCAGCGCCTGGCTGATGCCGAGGCGGCCGCGGCCGAGCTGATCGGCGACGCGCGGGCCTTGCGCACCGGGCGTCTGCGGGTCGCGGCCGACAGCCCCTACCACGTGGCGCCGCTGCTGGCGCGCTTCCACCGGCGCTATCCCGGCGTGCAGGCGGTGCTCGCGATCGGCAATGCCGAGACGGTGCGCGACGACCTGCTGGGCTTCGCCGCCGACGTCGCCGTGCTGGCCGACC
>JBFWXJ010000135.1:0-13916 GCA_050187535.1 Alphaproteobacteria bacterium
TGCCAGACCACCCGGCAAAGCGCATCCACGAACTCCTGCCCTGGAACTGGCGAAAACCTGAAACTGCCGCCGCTCAGGCGGCTTGATCCGCATCGACCGCAACCGCGGCCTTCGCCGGATGCGTACCTGAGCGCTGGCCCAAGCGACGGCGCTGCAGCTCCTGATGATCGCGATCAGCCGCGCGGCCCCGCCGTGCCCGCCGCGGGTTCTGGCGCATGGTTGTCCCGCTCGGCGAGCAGCAGCGCGTGCAGGGCGTCGGGATCGGTCGGCAGCGGTTCGGCGCTGAACCCGGTCGCGGAGCAGGGTTGGCCGTACGCCGCGGATGCCGGAGACGCGAATTCCTTTCGAACCACAGACCGTCTGGACTGGGTACGCCCGTCGTGCCAAAAGTTAGGACAAATTTGTAGGACAAAAAGCGTGATCGGGGAGAGATGGCATGGTCGACGCCGTGAACGGACTTGAAAGCCGGTTCATAAAGGCGGCCGGGGTCAACGTTCATTACCAAGAGACCGGCAGCGGTCAGCCGGTGATCTGTATCCACGGCGCAGGGCCGGGGGCCGACAGCGCGAGCAATTTCCGTCGTAACGTGGACGCGCTGTCGCGGCACTTTCGCGTCGTCCTCTACGACATGCCGCAGTTCGGAAAGAGCGACAAGGTCGTCGTCGATGAAGGGCGGCTTGCCTTCAATGCGCGCGTCCTCGCTGATTTTATGGCCGGCATGGGCATCGCGAAGGCTCACATCATCGGCAACTCCATGGGCGGACAGGTCGCGCTAAAGCTCGCCATCGATCACCCCGAACGAGTGGGTCGCCTCGTGGTGATCGGCTCGGGGGCGGTCAATCGGAGCCTGTTCACGCCGCTTCCGGTCGAAGGCGTGAAGATGATCTCGGATTACTACAAGGGCGAGGGGCCGACGCGGGAGAAGTTGCGCCGTCTGCTCGAGACGATCGTCTACGATCCCTCGTTCCTGACCGAGGAGGTCTTCGAGCAGCGCTACCAGGCGAGCGTCGAGCCGGAAACGCGCAAACTCTTCGTCGAGCGGCAGGGCCCCTACCGCAAGGAGGACCTCGCGCCCGACCTGCCGGGAATCAAGTCCGAGACGCTGGTCGTCTGGGGCCTCGACGATCGTTTCGGCGCGCTCGACGTCGGTCTCCAGATCACGCGGCTGATGCCGAACGCACAGATGCACATCTTTTCCCGCTGCGGCCACTGGGCTCAGGTCGAGCATGCCGAGGCATTCAACCGGCTCGTCATCGGCTTCCTCGGTGGCTGACGGAGCACATGGCGATGGATGACGGACAGACTTCCGAACCCTCGAGCGTCGAGGCGGATTTCACGTCCAAGCCGTGGGCGGCCTATATCGAGGCGTCGCTGGGCCTGTGCAATTACTGGTATCCGGCCTGCTTCGCGAGCGAAGTCCCCGAAGACGAATGCCTCGGCGTCCGGCTGCTGGGCGAACGGATCCTGCTCAAGCGGGTCGGCGGGCGCGTCCACGCCGTCGAGGACCGTTGCGTCCACCGCGGGGTGTCCCTGTCGGCCCGGCCCGAGTGCTACTCCGCCAACACCGTCACCTGCTGGTACCACGGCTTCACGTATGACGTCCGTGACGGCAAATTGGTTGCGATCATCACCGATCCGGAAAGCCCGCTGATCGGCAAGGCCGCGCTGAAGAGCTATTTCGTCGAGGAGCGCAAGAACCTCGTCTTTGTCTTCATCGGCGACGGCGAGCCCACGCCGCTGGTCGAAAGCGTGCAGCCCGGCTTCCTCGACGACGACCTCTACATTGCGCCCAACGGGGCGCGCGGCGTGGTGAAGTGCAATTGGCGACTCGCCGCCGAGAACGGCGTCGATGCCTCGCACATCTACATTCATCGCAACTCGAAGCTGCTCAGCGCGGCACGGCGCGCGGTGCCGTTGTCGAGCTACTTCGTCTCGCGCGACGGCATGGTGGTGGAGATCGACGGCGGCCCGAAGGGCGTGGTCAAGGGTGCTGGCCGCAAGGTCTCGGTCTGGCAGACCGAGGTCGAGGGCAACACGGT
The DNA here is from genome assembly GCA_050187535.1 of Alphaproteobacteria bacterium. GTDB lineage: Bacteria > Pseudomonadota > Alphaproteobacteria > ATCC43930 > Allostellaceae > Allostella. The sequence goes on from JBFWXJ010000135.1 coordinate 2,040, forward strand.
CGCCACCCACTACCGGCCGGAGGACAATCCGGCGGGCTCGGCGATCACCGACACGTCGTTGTGGCTGCCGTGCGGCCTGAAGGTCGACCCGTTCCCGACCGCCGGGATGATCCATTTCGAATGGTATGTCCCGATCGACGAGACGTCGCACTACTATGTGGTGACATGGGGCAAGCGGGTCGCCGGCGAGGCGGCGCAGCAGCAGTTCGCGCGCGAGGTCGAGACGCACTGGAAGGAACTGGTCGTCGACCATTTCAACCACGATGACGTCTTCGCGCGCGAGGAAATGGAGCGCTTCTATGCCGAGGAGGATGGCTGGAACCGGGAGCGGCTGTTCCGCCCCGACGTCATCCTGACCGAATGGCGCAAGCTCGCCAGCCGCTGCCATCGTGGCATCCAGCGCCGCCAGCATCCGGCGCCGGTGCGCTGACGATGACCGCGGCGCCCCCCGCGTCACCGCGCTATTGGCTGAACCGGGTGATGTTCGATCTCGGCGATCCGGCCAACCGCGCGGCGTTCGGCGCGGGCAAGGAAGCGTTCCTGGCGCGCTATCCGCTTGGCCCGGCGGACCGTGCGGCTCTGGCGGGACCGGACTGGCAGGCGCTGCTCGCCCGCGGTGCGCTGCCTGTACTTGTGTTCAAGTATTTCATGCTGCACGGCCTCGCGCCGGAGCGTTTCGCCGAGATCGTCGGGGGAGGGCGCCATGGCTGAACTCTGCCTCGGCTTGGCGACCTCGCACCTAGCGCACATCCTTAATGCCCGCCATCTCGGTGATCCGGCGCAGGTTGCTGCATTCGACGCGGGTTACGAGCGGCTGGCCGCTGCGCTGCGCGAGGCCGCGCCGGACGTCTGCCTGATCGTGGGTCCCGATCACGTCAACAAGTTCTTCCTCGACAACATGCCGGCGTTCTGCATCGGCTGCTTCGATGCCTTTGCCGGGCCGGTCGAGGGCCTGACGCGCGATGTCGGCTATCCGCGCCGCGTCGTGCCGAGCGACTCCGGCTTCGCCCGCTATCTGATCGAGCGCGGTCTCGACGAGGGTGTGGATTGGGCGGTCTCCGAGTATTGGGATGCCGATCACGGCTATATCGTCCCGCTGCACAAGATCGACCCGGACGGCCGCGTGCCGATGGTGCCGGTTTGCATCAATTGCGCGTCGGCGCCGATGCCCTCGCCGCGGCGCTGCTACGCCGTCGGACGCTGGCTCGCCGACGCCATCGGCCGGTGGGACGGCGGCAGGCGCGTTGCCATCCTGGCGACGGGCGGACTGTCGCATTCGGTGGGCACACCCGAACAGGGACGCATCGACGCCGCGTTCGACGAGTGGTTTCTGAACGCCCTTTGCGAAGGGCGCGGCGAGGCGCTGGCGGGCCTGACTGACGCGCGCATCGGGGCGGCCGGGTCCTCGACGGCGGAGGTGCGGTCGTGGGTCCTTCTGGCGGGCGCATTTGCCGGTCGTCCTGCGGAGCCTGTGTTCTACGCGCCGATACGAGGTTTCGACACCGGTTGCGGACAGGTCCTGTTCAGATGAACCGCAGTCGCGACTGGACCTCGTGCTGCGTTGACACGCGCATACAAAAAGAGCAGAGCAATAAGAACAAATTTTTTTCGGGAGGCGGGATGCAGCACCGGGATCTGTCGATCGTCGGATCGGCATGTCCGGTCGCTTTCCCGAAAACCCAGATCAAGCCCTTCGCCCGTCGAAACAGTTCGCGCGTTCCGGCATACCTGATGCTCGACAGAGCGCTGGGGCTTGCCGTTGCGTTCCGAGATGCGCGTAACGGCCGCCGGTCGGCCGCACCAACAGCAAACCTGACGAATATCGGGGGTACAGGAAAATGAGGCTCCGGATCTCGCGTCGCACGTTCGTACACGGCCTCGGGTCGGCCGCCGCGCTCACGGCCGCGATGGGGCGCCACGCCCTCGCCGCGGGCGACTGGCAGGACGGCGCCTCGCCGGAATGGACGAGGGTCCTCGCAGCCGCGCGCCAGGAGGGCCGCGTCACGGTCGCCGGCTTCCCCGCCCTTGCAAAGCCCATGGCGGAGGCGTTCCAGAAGGACACCGGCATCCAGCTCGAGTTCTTCAGCGGCGGGTCGTACGAACAGTCGTCGCGCTTCGAAGCCGAGGCCCGGGCGAAGAACGTCACCATGGATATCCTGATCGGCGGCGGACGCGAGCTCGGCGCGGTGAAGTCCGAAGGCTTGCTCGAGCCCGTCAAGCCGCAGCTGATCCTGCCCGGCGTCGACGGCAAGCACTATCGCGACGGCGTCCAGAAGTGGATGGACGACGACAAGCAGTACCTTCTGCAGGGCGCCCAGTGGGTATTCGGCTGGCTGCTGGTCAACCGGAACGTGATCAACCCCGACGAGATCAAGACGTGGAAGGATGCGCTCAATCCGAAATTCCGCGGCAAGATCATCTCGCATGACGTGCGCAGCCCCGGGCCCGGTCAGGGCGCGTCGAACTTCCTGCACAACGTCTTCGGCATCGAATACATCAAGGCGTTCTTCCTCGGCCAGGACGTGAAGTTCACCGCCAACACGCGCCAGGTCGTGGAGGAGGTCGTGCGCGGCACCAAGCCGATCGCGTTCGGCTCGATCCAGTACGACATCGAGAGCTTCCGAAAGGCAGGCATCAACCACCTGGCGGTGGTCCTGCCCGAGGACGTGCCGGGCTACGTGACCGGCGGCTTCAGCGTGCTGAAGCAGGCCAAGGGCGTGCCGCATCCCAACGCGGCGAAGGTGTTCATCAACTGGTACGTGAGCAAGCCCGGCCAGGAGGTCTATCAGTCGGTAATGCTCGAGACCAGCCGGCGGCTCGACGTCGACAAGTCCAAGCTCCCCGCGTACTTGGTGCCGCGCGAAGGGGTCAAATATTTCGAAGACTACAACGAGAGCCTGTACCGTAACCGGAACAAGGTGATCCAGCTGATCTCGGACGCGCTCGGCAGCCGGTGAGCCGGCGGACGGCGCGGGCGGGAAGAACATGGCGATGGCTCACGGCGCGGATGTCGCGGCGGAATCCCTGCTACGCGGGGCCCGGCGGGCGGGCGTCGATGCCTGCATCTACCTGCCCGACAGCTGCCTGACGACGGCGATCCGGGCGTTCCAGGGCAGCAGCGGGATCACCATGGTCCCGTGCGCCCGCGAGGACGAAGGCGTGGCGATCGCGGTCGGCCTCTACCTCGGCGGCCGCACCCCGGTTTGCATGATGGAAGCGTCCGGCATCGGCTACAGCGGCCTGATCCTGGCGCGGGCGCAGGCGCAGCGCACACCCGTCGTCATCCTCGCGAGCCACAGCCAGCGCGCCGGCGAGCCTTACGACTATCACGCTGCGACCATCATGGTCTCCGAAGGCATATTCCGCGGCCTCGGCATTCCCTATGAGGTCGCGTCCGACCCGGACGCGCTCGACGCGCTGGTCTACCGCGTCATCGTCACGGCACGGGCGCAACGGACCTCGTTCGGCCTGTTGCTCCCTCCCTTCGTCATGACCGGAGCCGATTGATGAACCGGGTGGAGGCGATGGACGTCGTCGCCGCGGCGCGCGCCGGGGCCGCGGCGATCACCGGGCCGGGTGCGAACGCGGGCCTGCTCTACGAGCGCGCCGACGCGCCGGCCACGATCTACAACATGGACATGGGCTATGCGACGGCCATCGCGCTGGGTATGGCGCTGGCGCGGCCCGACCGCACCGTGATCTCGATCGAGGGCGACGGGTCGTTCTTCGCCGGCTCGCCGGTCCTGTCCACGATCTGGCGCATGAAGCCGGCCAATCTCGTCGTCGTGGTGCTGGACAACGGCGTCTGGGGCACCGGCGACGGCACGGAGCCGACGGCGACGGCGTACGGGACCGATTTCTGCAGGCTTGCGCTCGCCAACGGCTGGGACCCGGGCCGCGTTGTCCGCGCCGAGGACCCGGCGCCGCTACGCGCGGGCCTTGCGGCGGCGCTGGCGGGGGGCGGGCCCCATCTGATCGTCGCGAAGACCGACCCCAGCCAGGACCTGCCGTCTTCCAATGCCAGGCCGCGCCCCGGCCGTCATCTGCTCGACTGCGCCGTCCTGATGCGTGCGAACCTGGCCGGCGATGGCTGAGACCGCGGCGCGGGCCGGCGCGCGCGCCGGGCCCGGAGAAGACGCACCGGCGTCGCGCGGCCGCGCGCCCCTCCAGCCGGAGACCGACGAGCCGGGCTACGCCGATTTCCTCGCTACGGCGCTCCGTCCGTTCGGCTGGATCTGCCTGGTGCTGGTCGGGATCATCTGCGTCGCTCCGGTCGTGATCATCGCCGTCGGCAGCATCAGCGAGGGCAATCCGTTCAACGCCTTCGTCGCGTCGTCGGCACCCTGGTCGCGGGCGTTCGGCAGCGCGCACACGCTCAGCGCGATCGGCTACTCGTTCCTGCTCAGCCTGCGGATCCCCGCCGGGATGCTGATCGCGTTCGTGATCGCGTGGTACCTCGCCCGCAACGACGTGTTCGGCAAGCGAACGGTGATGTACGCGCTGTGGCTGGCCTTCTTCCTGCCGATCCTGCCGGCGACGCTGGGCTGGGTGCTGATGCTGGATCCCAACTACGGGATCATCAACAATCTGGCGCGGACGCTGCCGTTCGTCGGCGGGCCGGTGGTGGACATCTTCTCGCTGGCCGGCATCACCTGGGTCCACATGACCCTGAGCACGATCCCGATCATGGTGATCCTGATCGAGCCGGCGCAACGGTTCATCGACGCTTCCTACGAGGAAGCGTCCACCATGGCCGGGGCCGGCACCTTCACCACATTGCGCCGCATCACCATCCCGCTCATCGCGCCGACGCTGCTCACCGCGTTCATCGCCGGGACGATCCGCTCGCTCGAGGCGTTCGAGGTCGAGCAGCTTCTCGGGTTGCCGGCCGATATCCTCGTCTATGCCACACGCATCTTCCATCTGTTGCGCGTGACGCCGCCCGACGAGCCGCAGGCGATGGCGGTCAGCACGCTCTTCATCGTGATCCTGTTCGTGCTCGTCGTCCTCTACCGCGTGATGCTGCAGCGGGCGCACATGGCGGCCACCCTGACCGGCAAGGGGGCGCGCCTTCTGCCCCGGCAACGGACCCGCGGCTCCTACGTCGTCTCGGCGCTGCTGTTCGTCGCCGTCGCGATCATGACCCTGCTGCCGTTCGCCATGGTGGTCGTCAGCTCGTTCAGCACGCTGTTCGGCTTCTTCGACATTCCGGAGCCTTGGACGCTGGAGCACTGGCGCGCGGTGATCGACGACAGGGAGTTCCTGTCCGCGCTGCGCTCGTCCATCACCACGGGATTGCTCGTGGCCGTCGTCGGGACCCTGGTCTATCTCGCGCTGGCCTGGGTCCTCGCACGCAACACGTTTCCCGGGAAGTCGGTCTTTTCGCTGGCGATCTGGATGCCGTGGGCGCTACCCGGCGTCCTGCTCGGCACCGCCTTCCTGTCGGTGTTCCTCAACGTTCCCGGGCTCCGGGTGTTCTACGGCACGGCCGTCGCGCTCGTCGTCGTCCTCGTCATCCAGGGGCTGCCTTTCGCCACCCACATGTTCGAGGCGTCCATCGCTCAGATCTCCCGCGAGCTCGAGGAATCCTCGCTCATGAGCGGCGCCGGCCGCATCGAGACGGTGCGACGGGTCACCGCCCCGCTGATTGCGCCGATGGTGGCGACGGTGTTCGTCCTCGCGTTCATGTCCGCGGTGAAGGACATCAGCGCGACCGTGCTGGTCGCGACCCCGTCGTCGATGACGCTTCCCTTGCTGATGTTCGGCTACGCCACCTCGGGCCGGCCGGAAGTCGCCTCCGTGATCGGCGTCGTCACCGTCGGCATCGCGATGGTCATGGCGCTGCTGGTGACCCGCATCGGCGACCGCGCCGCGTTCTCGCGGTGAGGCGGCGGACGGGCCCGCAAAGGATGCCTGAACGAACATGAAGCTGGTCATCACCGATCTCACGAAGGACTACCATCGCGGCGCCCGGCACCGGGCCGAGGGCGACCGCCCGGCGTTGAACGGCGTGAGCCTGACCATCGAGGAGGGCTCGTTCTTCACCCTGCTCGGCCCCTCCGGCTGCGGCAAGACCACGCTGCTGCGCTGCATCGCGGGTCTGGAGATCCCGGACGGCGGCGAGATCAGGCTGGGCGAGCGCGTGCTGTTCTCGTCCGCGTCGGGCATGAACGTCCCGCCCAATCGGCGCGGCCTCGGCATGGTGTTCCAGTCGTACGCGATCTGGCCGCACATGGACGTCGCTGGCAACGTCGCCTATCCGCTCACTGTGCGCGGTCGGCGTGGCCAGTACGACGCGACGGAGATCGAGCGCCGGGTGACGGCGCTGCTCGACGTGGTGCAGATCGGTCACCTCGCGGCGCGCAAGGCCACGATGCTGTCGGGCGGCCAGCAGCAGCGCCTCGCGGTCGCGCGGGCGCTGGTGATGGAGCCGCCGGTGCTGTTGCTCGACGAGCCGCTGTCGAACCTCGACACCCGGTTGCGCGAGGACCTGCGGGTCGAGCTGACCCGGCTCCAGGAGAGGCTCGGCGTCACTGCCGTCTACGTGACGCACGACCAGTCCGAGGCGCTGGCGATGTCGTCGGCGATCGCCGTCATGAAGGACGGCGTCATCCAGCAGTCGGGCACGCCGGAAGCGCTGTACGACTTTCCCGAGACGCGGTTCGTGGCGTCCTTCCTGGGGGCGGCGAACCTGGTCGAGGCGCGCGTCCAGGCCGTGTCCGAAGGCGGCGTCGAGCACGGCGCGGCGGTGTACAGCTTCCAGCTCGAAGCGGACGGGGGCGCGCCTTTCGCCGCCTTCGGGCGCGCGGCCTTCGCCGCGGGCGACCGCGTGACGGCAGCGGTGCGGCCGGAAGGCATCCGCCTCGCCGCGGCGGCTGACGCCGCCGACCGGCCCGCCGGGGCGTGGACCGGCGAGGTCGAGTCGGTGCAGTTCCTGGGCGATGCGATCGACTACCGGGTCCGGATCCGCGACCAGGTGCTCAAGGCGCATTGCGACCGGAGCCGGCATTTCCGCGTCGGGGATGCCGTGACGGTCGAGCTGCGCGACAGGGCGTGCACGGTGTTGAGCGACTGACGTCCGGCGATTGCCGGGGTTCGGCGTTTTGGCGATACTTCCGGCGAGAACGGCGCGTCGCGCGTGGACGCGGACCGAGAGGGGACGGGCGATGGCCGAACGCGACAGCTTCGAGGATCACTGCTGGAAGGACGTGATCCCGGCGAAGGATCTGCGGACCTACGCGCCCTACGCCCGCGAGACCTATATCGGGTCGTCACCGGCGCTCCTAGCGATCGACCTCTACAACCTCGTCTACAAGGGCGGGCCGAGGGAGCCGCAGGAGCTCGAGCCGGAATTCCCGAACAGCTGCGGGATCTATGCCCACAACGCGATCGAGCCGACCAGGCGCCTGTTCGCCGCGGCGCGCGCCGCCGGGCTCCCGGTCTTCTACGTGACCGCCCAGTATTCGCCGCACCGGGTGGATTCGACCCGCCGCGCCAGCCTGCCGGTCACCGCGCACGACTGCGAGATCCACGACGCCTTCGCGCCGCGGCCGGAGGACACCGTCTTCCGCAAGGAGCGGCCGAGCGCCTTCTTCGGCACGCCGCTGGTCGCGCACCTCAACCAGCGCCGCATCGACAGCCTCATCGTCTGCGGCGAGAGCACGTCCGGGTGCGTGCGCGCCAGCACCATCGAAGCCCACATGTACGGCTTCCACGTCTCGATTGTCGAGGAGTGCGTGTTCGACCGCAGCGAGATCGTTCACAAGGTGAACCTGTTCGACATGCACCACAAATATGCCGACGTCATGAAGCTGGACGAGGTCGTCTCGGTTCTCGACCGAATCGCGGCGCGCGCCAGGGTGGCCTGAGGCGGATCGCGGCGGGCGGATGTTCGACTACCACGAGCCGACGACGGTCGAGGACGCGGTGGCCCTGCTGGCCGGGCGGGACGACGCGCGCTGCCTCGCCGGTGGTTTGACGCTGGTGGCGATGATGAACACCGGCATGCTGCAGCCGGGTCGCGTCGTGAGCCTGCGCCGCATCGGCGATCTCCATGGCATTCATCCGGAGGGCCGCGGCGGGCTGCGCATCGGCGCGATGACCCCGCATCGCACCGTCGCCGCCGACCCGCGGCTCACCGGCGCGAACGCGGTGGTGCGCCTGGCGGCGGCGAGCATCGGCGTGCCGATCCGCAACGTCGCCACGATCGGCGGCGCGGTCTGCCAGGCCGACCCGGCCTCGGACATCAACACGGCGCTGGTGGCGGCCGGCGCGGTGGCCGAGATCGCCGGTCCGAGCGGGCGCCGCGAAGTGCCGGTCGAGGCGCTGTTCGTGCACTACCTGACGACGGCCCTGGCGGCCGACGAGATGGTGACGGCGATCCGGCTGCCGCCGGCGGGCGCGGGCTCGGTGGCGGCGCACGACAAGGTGTGCCGCGTCCATGGCGATACGCCGACCATCCTGGCCTCGGTCGCCCTCGATCTCGACGGCGCGACGATCGCCGCGGCGCGGCTCTCGATCGGCGCCTTCGGGCCGGTGCCGCTGCGGGACGCGGACGCGGATGCGGCGCTAGTCGGCACAGGAGGAGACGACATGGCGATCGAGCGCGCTTGCGCGATCCTGGCCGCCAAGGGCGAGCCGCCGGACGACGTGCGCGGCAGCGCGGCCTACCGCCGGCTGCTCTTGCCGCGGCTCTGCAAACGGCTGGTCGCCGGCGCCCTCGACCCCCGGGAGCAGGCGGCATGAGCGGCCGGCGCGCGATCGTCCTCGACGTCAATGGCGAGGAGCGGGAAATCCTGGTGTCGCCCGGCGACACGCTGCTCGATGCGCTGCGCAACGGGCTGGCGCTCACCGGGGCCAAGCGCGGCTGCGACCAGGGCGTCTGCGGCGCCTGCACCGTGCTGGTCGACGGCCTGGCGGTCCGCGCCTGCCTGTCGCTCGCGCTGAACTGCACCGACCGCAGGATCGTCACGGTCGAGGGACTCGGCTGCGACGGAGCGCTGGATCCGGTGCAGCAGGCATTCGTGGATTCGGGCGCCATCCAGTGCGGCTTCTGCATGCCGGGGATGGTGATCACCGCCCGCGCCTTGCTGGACGAGACGCCGGCGCCGACGGTCGAGCAGATCCGCGACGCCATCGCGGAGAACCTGTGCCGCTGCTCCGGCTACGTGAAGATCGTCGATGCGATCCGCATGGCGGGGCGATCCTGAGATGACCGAGCAACGACAGGCCGTCGGCTGCCGCCTGCCGCGCAGCGAGGCGCGCGAGAAGATCACCGGCGCCGCGCAGTACCTCGACGACATCGTGCGGCCCGGCATGCTGCACGCCGCGCTGCTGCAGAGCCCGTACCCGCACGCCCGCATCCGGTCGTGCCGCACGGATGCCGCCAGGGCGATGCGCGGCGTGCGCGCGGTGGTGACGGGGGACGACTTCCCCCGTCTCGGCGGCGGCTCGATCAAGGACATGCCGTGCCTGGCGCGCGGCAAGGTGCGCTATGTCGGCGAGCCGGTGGCGGCCGTGGCGGCCGACACCCTGGCGATCGCCCAGGCGGCCGTCCAGCTCATCGAGGTCGATTACGAGGAGCTGCCGGCCGTCCTGACGATGGAGGACGCGGTCGCCGAGGCCGCGCCGCTGGTGCACGAGAACGTCGACGGCTATGCCAAGACGCACCCGGTGATCCATCGCGGGAATGCGTTCTCGCACCAGGAGTTCTTCGAGGGCGACGTCGACGCCGCATGGGCCCGCTGCGACCTCGTGGTCGAGAGCGAGTTCACCACCCAGTCCCAGTACCACAACGCGCTGGAGCCGACCGGCGCGGTGGCGGAGTTCGACGCGTCCGGCAAGGTGACGGTGTGGTCGACGACCCAGTCGGTGTTCCGGGTGCAGGCCGAGCTCGCCGAGCTGCTCGACATGCCGATGGCGAAGATCCGCGCGGTGTCGCTGCGCATCGGCGGCTCGTTCGGCGGCAAGGGCGCGGCGCACGTCCAGCCCCTCGCGGTGGAGCTTGCCCGCCGCGCCCGGCGGCCGGTCAAGCTGGTGCTGCCGCGGGCGGAAGACTTCGCGATGATGCACCGCCGCCACCCGGCGAGGATCCGGGTCAAGACCGGCGCCCTGAAGGACGGCACCCTGCTGGCCCGCGAGGCCCATGTCCTGATGGACGGCGGCGCCTACTGCACTGAGAGCGCGGAGGTGCTCGGCCATGCGCTCCTGATGGCGCGCGGGCCCTACAACATCCCGAACGCGCGCATCACCGGCAGCGTCGTCTACACCAACAAGCTGCGCGCCAGCGGCTTCCGCGGCTTCGGCAACCCGCAGATCACGTTCGCGTGCGAGTCGCAGATCGACGAGATCGCCGACCGGCTGGACCTCGACCCGTTCGACGTGCGCCTCAGGAACGCGATGCGCGCCGGCGACAAGTGGCTGGGCGGGCAGACCGTCGCCGCGTGCGGGCTGGTGGAGTGCATCGAGAAGGTGCGCGACGCGGTGCGGCAGCGCCCGCGCCGCGACCCGCCGCCGCGCGGCAGGCGGCGCGGGATCGGGCTGGCCTGCCTCGCCCACGTCTGCGGCTTCCTGTCCACCAGCGCCAGCGTGCGGCTGCTGCAGGACGGCTCGATCACCCTGAGCACCGGCGCGGTCGATTGCGGGCAGGGGTCGGATACCGCGCTGGCCCAGATCTGCGCCGAGGCGCTCAAGGTGGAGCCGGAGCGTGTCAACTACGTCAACCCGGACACCGACGCCTCGCCCTACAACTGGGGCACCTCGGGCAGCCGCGTGACCTATATGGTCGGCCGCGCTGTCGCCGCCGCGTCCGCCCAGGTCAGGGACACGATCTTCGACCATGCCGCCGAGATGCTCGAATGCGCCCGGGAGGACCTGGAATTGCGGCCCGGCGGCATCGTCGGAATCGCCGGCGTGCCGGACCGGCAGACGACATTCGCCGCGATCGGACGGCGCGCGCACTATGGCGTCGGCGGCCCGGTCATGGGTCAGAACGCGCTGATGTACGACGGCGAGCGCTTCGACCCCAAGCGGGCGGTCGTGCGCGGCTTCCCGTTCTCGAACCTGGGCACCTACGTGTTCGGCGCCCAGGCGGTCGAGGTCGAGGTCGACGAGGTGACCGGCCAGGTCGCGGTGGTCGAGGCGTGGTGCGCCCACGACGTCGGTCGAGCCATCAACCCGCTTGCGGTCGAAGGCCAGATCCACGGCGGCTTCGTCCAGGGCGTCGGGTTCGCGCTCTACGAGGATATGGTTTGGGACGGAGGCACGCTGATCAATCCGACGATGATGGACTACAAGGTGCCGGGGGCGAAAGACGTGCCCTATGCCATCAACCCGATCATCGTCGAGTACCCGGAGCCGTCGGGTCCCTACGGCGCCAAGGCGATCGGCGAGCCCGGGCTGATCGGTGTGGCGCCTGCGATCGCCAATGCCGTGGCCGATGCGGCGGGCGTCCGGCTGCGCGACCTGCCGATGACACCGGAGCGGATCCTGACTGCACTGATCGAGCGCGGATCCGACCGCTAGGATGCGGAAGAGGGCATCCTTGCTGCGATCACAGGTGCGCGGTCGTTCCAGTCCTCAGGCATTGGCAACCAATGCTGGACTGACGCCAGCGCCTGGACCCACGGGAGACGGGGTATCCAACTCTCGGCAATCCGCAAACAACGCTGGCTGCCTGCCCAGACTCTCCGCCTAAATTTCCGCCCGTAAAAGAGGTGATTCTCGTTGTAAGCGTGCCCCCGCAACAAAAATCGCCCGTTATCTCAATGAGATAGCGGGCGTTTGCATTTTGCGCCTATGGGTCCACTGCGGCACTGGGAGCACTGCGGAAGCAAGAGGGGGCGGAATCGTGCGTGAGTGCGCGCGGCGGCATTGAAA
>JBFWXJ010000136.1:0-13867 GCA_050187535.1 Alphaproteobacteria bacterium
GGAGGCACTGGAGCGGCTGGCGGCGGTCGCGGCGGACAAACTGCAAGCGCGCTGGCTCGACGACCTGGTGGAGGCGCTCGGCTGGCGGCCCTCTGCGCTGATGCTGGGCGGACCAACGCGGCACCGGCTGGCGTTGTCGGCGCTGGTAGTCGATGCCGGCAAGGCGATCCGGGAATGGTTGGCCGAGCTCCTCGCCGATGCCGAGGCAGAGGTGGAGCGGCGGCTGCAGCCGCTGGCGCGGTTCCTCTCGGGACGGCCGAACGCGACGTTCGCAGTCGATGGGCGGGGGACGATCACCGATCCCTGGCGCATCGACCTGCTGGCGGGCTCGGGCCTGCCGGCGCTGGCCGCCTGGCGGGAGCCGGACGCTCCGCTGCCGGTGCCGCAGGCGCTGCACTCCGTGGGCCTGCGCGGCTGGCGGCCGGGGGACACCGGGCTGGCTCCAGGGGAGCTGGCGGAGGCGATCCTGAGCGAGCTGCCCGACATCGGCGGGCCGTTCGGCGCGGGGATCACGGCGGAAGCGCTGAACCAGGGACTGCTGGCGGTCGCCGGGCTGTGGCAGGGCACCGACGGGCTGGTCCCGCCGCCTGCCTCCGCGCCGGCGGGAACGGTGCTGCACCTCGTCGAGAACCGCTCCGCTACCGGGCTGATGGCGGGGCTGGACCTCGCAGCAATCCTGGGCGCCGCGCCGGCGACGTTGGTTCAGGTCACGGTGCAGGCGGCCGGGCCGCCGGTGGATGCTGCGCTCGACCCCGCACGCGTGCTCGACATGCGCGAGGCCGGGCGTGACCCGGCGGCCTTCACGCCCCTCGCGGCCGGGCCAGGGATTTGGCATGTGCTGCTCGCCCCGCGCGCCGATGCGAAGCTGGCCAGTGGAGATCCAGACGGCGTGCGCGGACAGGTCGCGCGGCTGAAGACGGCGCTGCAGAGCCTGACGGGCGTCACGGTCGTCGCCGATGCAGCCTCCGGCCACGCGGCCTGGTTGTCGCTGCACGAGATGGGAAGTGGCAACGACCGGCTTGTCACGGTTGGGCTGCCGCTGACCGCGCCGCAGGTGCCGCCCGTGCCCGCGGGCGCGGCGGCCGAGATGCTGCGACGGCTGGGCGAGTTCCTGCCCGATGCCGACCCGGCCGAGGCGGACGACGCCGACCTGGCCACGGCGCGTCGGCTCCTGTCGATGCGGCTCGGCGCGGCAGCACCCGACCTCTCCGGCCTGGCGCTGCCCTCGGGGTGGACGGGGATGAAGCGTGCAGACCTTGAGGTGCATCTCGTCCACGGCGTTTTCGACCGCGACACCGCGCGCCGTGCACTGACCGCGGTGACCGCATCGGGGCTGAGCCTGCATGCGCAGGTCCGCGCCCGCAGGCGGCCGTCGCGGGCGATCACCTCGGCCTCGCTGGGGCTCTGCCTGCCGCTCGACAACACCCCCGCACCCGGCGGAATCGCCGTCGAGGGTCAGGCGCTGGCGGAACTTCTTGGCTGCGATATCGACACCAGCGGGCCAATCTTGGTGCCCACACCGCGAGCGACGCGGCGGGTCGTGGCCGGGTTCGAGATCAGGCGCCTTGGGGGTTGGCTAATCGGCGGACCCGGCACGGCTTCAAGACCGCTGCCGCTGGAACTGCGCTCCATCGAGGTGGCCGTGCGTCTGTCCATCGGCGGGGCGAAGCCCGAGCTTGACCGCTGCGAAGTGACCCTGCACGGCGTGCGCATCCACGATCGCGCCTTCCCACGGCTAGTGCTCTCGCCAGCCCTGCCCGACGCCGACCTCGGCATCGACGGGCTGGCGGCACCCACGACACCCGAGATCCGACAGCTCATCTCGCTGGTGATGCAGGAGCTGGAGGCGAGTGCCGACGCCGCGCTCGCGCGCATCTCCGAGGCACTGAAGGCAGTGGGCGTGCTGGACGCGGCGGGCGGCTTCGACGGGCTATCGCTGTCGAACTGGATCGACGACCCTGCGACGCGGCTGCAGGAGGCGCTGGCGGACAGTGGCCTGCGTCAGCGGCTGCTGGACCTGGTCGCGGATTTCGCCGGCGATCATGCGGGGCTGACCTTCGACCCTGCCACACGGTCGATGGCCGTGGCGCTGACCGGAACGACCGGGGAGCCGGTGTTCGGGGAGTGGACCGTCTCGGGCACCGTCAGCCCGGCGGGGATCAACGCCGGGACGCTGCAACTCGGCGCCACGGACGGCCTGCACTTCGCCGCGACACTCGATCCCTTCGCGCTGGCACTGCGCCTGCCGCCCGACCTGGCGCAGGGCCTCGGCGGCCTGCCCGAGGCGCTGCCGATCTGGCCGGCGCCGAACTTCGAGCTGCTGGCGAGGCCAATCCTGCCGGGCCTTGGCGCCTTCGCACTCTCGAAGATCCTGGACGGCCTGCGCAGCTCAGATCCGGCCGTGCAGCCGGTGGTCGACGCCGCGCTGACGGCCTTCGGGTTGCTGAGAACGGCGACGGAAGGCGGTCAGGTGACGGCGGTGCCGCCGCTGGTGTTCATCGACCCCGGCAAGTGGATCAAGGCGGCGCTCGGGACGGCCGACGCTGTGACCGGGGTGCGAGTGATCGCGGCGCTCGCCGCGCTGAAGCCGCTCGTCAACCTGCCCGGCGGGCCTGGGGAGTGGGACATCGCGCCGGGTATCTCTCTTCGCGCGCGGTCGCAGGCGGGGACGGTGCTGGAGATAGAGCTCGACCCGGCGCAGTTCATGCCCGCGGCGGACGTGGCCTTCGGCGGCACCTTCGGCCTACGCTTTGGCACCGATGGTAGCGTGCAGCCGTCGCTGGGCATCTTCGTCGGGCTAAAGGGCGGCGCGGTGGGGTCGCGAGCGGTGCACCTCAACGTCGCGGGGAGCGACGTCTCGGTCTTCCTCCGTCCGGCAGCGGGCAGGGATATCGGCATTTACCCGGACGTCGGCGGGCTGACACAGCTCGCCGCCGCCGGGATCATCGCGGCGCTGCCCGCCGCGCTTGACGCCATCGCGGCAACGGGGACGGATGCAGGCATCCTGCTGGCGGATATCGGCGACGCGCTGCAGCTCCGCCAGGGCGGCAACTTCGACGGCGTAGCGCTGAGCGCCTGGGCGGCGGACCCTGCGGGAACGCTGGAGGCGCGCTGGCCGCAGCTGCTGGCCGGCGGGCTAACGCGGCTCGGCCCCGCGCTGCCGGCGGGTGTCACCGTAACGACGCCGGCGGGCGGGGTGCGGCTGCAGGTGAACAACGCAGGGACCGCCGGCTCCGTCTTCGCGGTCGCCTTCATCCCCAGTCCGGTGGCGGTGGAGGTCTCTGCCACCTTAGCCTCCATCCCCTTCGTGCGGCGCGTCGAGACGACGCTGCGCTTCGACGCCTCCGGCCTCGCGCGCCTGCAGGCGGAGGTTGGGCCGGCGGAGATCCCGCTGGTCGACGCCATCGTGCTGCGCCCGGTGGCGGAGATCGACGTCGGCAACACGGTCGCCGACCCCTTCATCTCCACGGGCCTCTCGGTCGACGCAGCGAACACCAACGCGCTGGCCCTGCGCTACGACTTCGACCCTGAGAGCTTCGAGCTCGGCTTCGGCAGCAACTCGCCGGAGGAGATCGCGGCCGGGATCATGCGCTTCGCCATCGACCTGATCGGCTCCTTCATTATGGACCTCGACCCAGTGGAGGAGATCCTCGCCCTCGACGTCGGCGCGAGCGACGTGCGCAGCGTGCTGGAGAACGTGGTGCTGGTGCCGGGCGGCGGCCTCGACCCGGAATTCTTCCGCGTCATCCGCAACCAGGGAGAGACGCCGCAGCAATTCTTCAACAGCAAGCTTCAGCGGGTGCTGGCGCTGCTCGACAACATCGCGGACGCGGCGCCGAGCGTCTCCATCGGCGGGGAGCTCGACATCTCGCTGGCGAAGTCGGGCAACTCTATCGGGCTGGGCTTGACGCTGGCGGACCGGCTGGAGATCGTCGGCGGCGACATCGCGGTGTGGCTGGAGAACGACAGCCGCTGGATCATTGGCGCGCCGCCGGCGGGTATCGCCATCGGGCTTCTGAGAGTTGCGGCGGGCAATATCGACTTCGAGCCGTCGCTGTCGGTGAACGGCGTCGGCATCCGCGTGGGAAGGAGCAACGCGTCGCTGCTCGACTCGCCGCTCTCGCTCGGCTCCATCGCGCTGCACATCTTCGCGCGGATCGGCGTTGGCGAGCTCCTAGGCGGCGCGCAGGTGCAGCTCGCCGAGATCGGCGCAGCGGTCGGCGGAGTGGAGGGTGGCAACCCCATCGCGCAGGGAATGCTGTCGGAGACCAACCGCGGCAACGCGGCGCTGGCGCCGGCCTTTAGTCCTGCCTTCTCGGTCCAAACGCGGCCGGCGGCTCAGGGCGGTGGCATCGCCTTCAACTTCTCAGCTGGCGAGGGCAACGGGCCGTGGTGGCTGCCAATCCGCAAGCAGTTCGGGCCGCTCTACATTGGGCAGGTTGGGCTCGGCACGCAGGTCTCCAACGACACGCTGCAGTCGATCTCTCTGCTCTTCGACGGGGGCGTGTCCATCGCAGGGCTGCAGGCGGCCGTGGACGACCTGGAGCTGCGCTACAACCTCGACCAGGGCGGCATCTTCGACCCAGCCTCGTGGAACGTAGACCTCGCGGGTCTCGCCGTCTCCGCCGACCTGTCGGGCGTCACGCTGGCGGGGGGCCTGCGCAAGTTCGGCGAGAACCCGGACGTCGAGTATGTCGGCATGCTAGTCGCCCGCTTCGCGACCTACGGCCTGTCGATCTTCGGCGGCTACGCCTCGATCCAGAGCGGGCCGCAGGGTCCCTTCACTGCCTTCTTCGCGTTCGGCGCGGTGACCGGGCCTATCGGCGGGCCACCAGCCTTCTTCCTTACCGGCATCGGCGGCGGCTTCGGTATCAACCGCGACGTGGTGCCGCCCACGGACATGTCGCAGTTCGACGAGTTCGTCATGATCGCCGCGCTCGATCCGTCCTTCGACCCGCCGGGCGACCTGATGGCCTACATGGAGACGGTGCGGAACACCTTCCCGGCGCTGAAGGATCGCTTCTGGTTTGCCGCGGGCATCAGCTTCAACTCCTTCGCGCTGGTCGACGGACTCGCGGTAGTCTGCATCGAGTTCGGGCAGGGGTTCGAGCTGTCGATCTTTGGCCTCGCCCGCATGGCCCTGCCGCGGCCGGAGGTGGCGCTGGTCTCCATCGAGCTGGGCCTGATGGCGCGCTTCTCCACCGAGGAGGGCGTGATCTGGATCCAGGCGCAGCTCACCGACAACTCGTGGCTGTTGCACAAGAGCGCGCGGCTGACCGGCGGCTTCGCCTTCGTGAGCTGGTTCAAGGGCCCGCTCTCGGGCCAGTTCGTGCTGACGCTGGGCGGCTTCCACCCGAGCTTCAAGCGCGATGGCTACCCGGTGGTGCCGCGGCTGGGCTTCAACTGGAGCGTCTCGAGCAACATCGTCGTCAAGGCGGAAACCTATTTCGCCCTGACCTCCGAGGCGATCATGGCCGGCGGCCTCTTTGAGGCGAGCGCCAAGTTCGGCCCGGCCTTCGCGAACCTGAGCTTCGGCGGCAACGCCATCGTCTATTTCGATCCGTTCCGCTACATGGCCGACGCCCATGCACGCGTGTCGGCCGGCATCCGCATTAGCACCTGGTTCGGGACCATCCGGCTGTCCTTCTCCCTGGGGGTCTTCGTCGAGGTGGCGGGGCCGGAGTTCCACGGTGTCGCTCGCATTGAGATCGGGCCCATCGACATCACCGTGCGCTTCGGCAGCAGCGCCGACGTGCCGGCGGTCTACATCTCTTGGACCGACTTCGCCGCGAAGTACCTGGAGCTGGCGCCGGGCAACGTGGCGCAGGCGCTGAGCGGCATCACCGGCAAGGGCGGGCTGCCGCCGGCCAGCACCTCGGGAGAGGAGCCGGGGACTGCCGACGGAAGTGCGGCGCATCCCTTCGACGTGAACTCGGAGTTCGAGCTGTCCTTCACGACTACCATCCCGGTCACGCGGATCGACCGGGCCGGGGTGATCGTTTCCACGCCTGCCGGCAAGCAGCTCGGCCTCGCGCCGGTGAACCGTGTGATCCACAACTCCACGCTGCACCTGTCGCTGAAGAAGGACGGAGTGGCGGCAGAGCGGCTGGGCGATACCGTCAAGATCATCATGACGCCACGGCGCACCGGGGCTTTCCCGGTGGGCGTGTGGGGGCCGGCGCAGAACCCCGACCAGCGAGTCGTGCCGAAGGGCGACATCATTCCCGCCACAGAAGGCGTGGACTTCGTGTTCAAGCCGCAGCTCATCGGCAAGATCCCGGCCGAGGCGACGGGCGGCGTGTCGTTCGACCAGGTCGAGGCCGGGCCGCGCAAGCCGCTGCCGCTCAGGAATGCCGGGGCGCTGCGCGCGCGGCTGGTGAGCGAGGCGAACGCCTTGCGCACGGTGCTGGCGGGGCTCGACGTGCAGAAGATGCCGCAGTTTTCGGCCGACTGGCAGGCGCAGCGGCGCAGCAACACGGCAGTGCGGTCTTGGGCGCGCGAGCGCGGCGTGCCGACGCGCGTCGGCCTGCTGTCGGAGCGGATCGTCGGCACGACGGGCACGGGACGCAAGACGCCCGTGGTCACGGGGCCACGCGGGCCGCGCGGCGCGGTGTTCGGGGACGTGAAGGTGCGCGGGGTGCTGACGCAGGGCGTGCGCGCCACTTCCGGCCTCTCCTTCGGCGCCCAAACCACGGTGAAGGGCGCGGTGGTGGAGAAGATGAAGCGCACCGTGCCACCGACCACGACCGCGGCGCTGGACGGGCGCGAGACGCGGTTCTCCACCGCGCTGCTGCGCGCCGAGATCGCGGAGCCGCTGGCCAATACGACGATGATCGCGCGTGCCGTCGTGCCCGAGACCGTGGCGGCGCGGACCGCCGTCTCGGCCGCTGCGGGCAAGGCGGTGGCGGCGGACAGGGCCGTGCTCGACGGCGTCGAGACCATGATCTCCACACCGCCGGGCCGCCGCCGGGCCCGCGGCGCCGCACCGGCGCGGGCGCTATCGGCGGGCGAGATCGCGGTGTTCGACATGCCGGCCACCTCGCCGCGCTTCGAGAACGCCGGCACACTGCGGGTCACGGGGACGGCGCGGCTGATCGCCATCGGCCTCGACGGGCGCATCGCGCTCAACCAGTTCCCCGCCAAAGAGCAGACGGTGCTGCCGCGCGCGCTGAGCGCCTTCGCCCTGATCGCCGGGGCGGAGCCGGCGGGAGTGGAGCTCTCGGGCTGGGTGGAGGGCTCGCGCCTCGCCTATCTCGACCGCTCGCTCGCTCGCTGCCTGGGCGGCTTCGTCATCGCCGACGGCGCATCGCGCAGCCGCGGCGGCCGGGCGGCCGGGACGGGGTGGATCCAGGCGGGAACGCTCACCGACCAGTCGGCGCTGGTCGTCACCCGCTTCGACGCCTCGGCCGAGTCGCTGGCGCTGGTGCTGGACGGGACCATCACCGCCAAAGAACTCGAAAACCTCGCCATCGCCTTCGACGGGGCGGAACAGGCGCAGCCGCGGCCGGCGCTGCTGCCCTTCGACGGCAAGACGCTGATCGTCTACGCGCTGACTGGGCGCACCGGCTTCTCGGTCAGCGTCGGCGGGCAGACGCCGGGCAGGCTCGACGGCGTGGTGGCGGCACGCATGACGCCCGACCGGCTGACCTCGCGCATGGTCGCCGAGGCAGTGCGCCTCGACCTGGAGGCGGCGGCGGAGGCGCGGTCGGGCACGGTGACCGCCAACTGGCAGGCCCCGGCCGACCTGGAACCAGAACCGGTGGAGTAACACATGGTCGCACGCGGCAAGTTCTTCCTCTACGACAGCATCGTCCCGGCGCTCGAGGCCGGAGCCTACACCATGAACGTCAGCGTGGGCCTTGACACCAGCGGCGACGGGGTCGACGAGGGCGACCTGCCCGCGGCGCCGCTCGCTACACACCTCAACGTCACCGCGCCGCGCTTCAAGTTGCCGCCGGACCAGGCGCTGATGACCTTCCCGCCGGCGAATTCCGAGGGCGCCTACGAGGCGCGCCTCCCGCAGATCGTGCTGAAAAAGCGGACGCTGCCCTGGGACCGCAAGGCGGCGCCGACGGGGACGAAAATCAAGAACCAGACAGTGGAGGACCGGACACCGTGGCTGGCGCTCGTCGTCATCGCGGAGGGCGAGGGGCAGGTGGTCCACGACAAGCCGTGGGAGGAGTGCGTGACGCCCGGCGTGACGCTCACCGGCAAGGTGGACACCCCGCAAGCGAGCTACCTCTCCGTGCCGCAATCCACGGTCGACGCGATCTTCCCGACCATCGAGGACCTCGCCATGCTGACGCATGTGCGCGAGGTGAACCTCGACGACACCGAGGCCGCGATGGGCGACGACGACGGCTTCTTCGCCGTGGTGATCGCAAACCGCATGCCGCAATTCGACACCGTTAACTGCAAGCCGAAGGCCTACACCGCGTGCCTCGTGAACCTCGAGGGACAGCTCGATGCGCTGCCGGCGAAAACGCCGCCGCGGCCGTTCTTCGACGTCGCCGACGTGTTCCTGAACGAGACGGTGTCGAGCATCGCCGTGTCGGCCGGCTCCGGGGCCGCCGTGCCGCTGATCTCGATCGGCGAGTTGCGCACGCTCGACGCGCGCAACCGCAACGCCATGCTCGACGCAGTGCGGCGCGGGGAGGTGGTGTTCCACGAGGGGGCGCTGGTCGACCGGGCCGGCATCAATGCCGAAGGCGGGGTGAACCGGCTGGGCAACATCACGGCCGAGGATTTTCTCGACGGGAACTTCTCGACCATCGCCGGGAGGGTGGGGGGCGTCGACGCCCTACGCGTGGCGGGCACGTTTCGCGCCTTCGAGTTCCCGCTCGACCTCGTGGTGCGGGACAGGTTCTTCCGCTTCCCGGTGCTGAGCTCCTGGCGCTTCACCTGCGTCGGTGACGGCAGCTTCGAGCAGCTGATGCGCAACCTCGACGTGGGCCTCCTCGGCACCAAGGCGGAGGGTGGCTACAAGCGACCGCTGGCCCAGTGCGTGCCGGCGGTGACCGGCGACGATCCGGGCGCCGCGCCAGTGACGAAGCTGCCCTTGGAGATCGCCGAGACGGGGCATATCGGCGTGCCACACCTGACCCGCACCGGCGCGCGGGAGGAATCGTGGTACCGCGGCCCGTTCTCCCCGCACCAGCTTCTGCGCAACCCGCTAGCATCGCAGTCGCAGTTCCCCGTTCTGGCCCATGTCAGCGACCACCTCCGCATGATGACGCCTGAGAGGCGCGAGGACGTATCGCTCGCCGTCGCCTTCGAGACCGGTCGGCTGCTTGCCATGTCCCAGCCCTCCTTCGTCGCGGCGCTGATGCGCTGGCGCGACGAGGCGTTCGGCGCGGCGCGGGCGCGGCAGGGGCAGAAGTTCGGCATCGCCGACAGGTTGGGCCTGCTCGACCGCTTCGTGGACGCCGCCGCGCTCGAGAAGTTCAAAAACGCGCTGATCGTCGGCAATCTCGGCCGCGAGCTGGAGGGCAGCATCCTGGGCGAGATCGAGCGACAGAAGGTCAGCACCGTCGCCGACCCGCGTCCGCTCGTGGACGCGGCAGTGGATATCCCGGAGCTGCGTGGCGACTTCAACCTGTTCATGGCCGAAGGGCTCGGCCTCGATGTGCGCATCGTCTCGCTGATCGCTGAGGGGCCGGAGAACCCGCGGGCCATGACCATGCTCCAGGCAGCGCAACCCGGCCTCGTCGGCGACACGCGCCTGGACCTCGACGGGCGGGTGACGGCCAGCATCGAGGCGACGCTGGAGACCGGGCTCGGCGTGCTGGCGACCGTCGCCGTCGGCCGGGAGGCGTTCGACCTCGACGCTGTTGAGAAGCTCCAGGAACTGGAGAGTTTGGGAGAGTTCGAGATCGACAGGTTCGGGAGAAACTGATGGCCGTCGCAAACATATCGACCTTCGAGATCCTGAGCGCCGCGCTGACCGACAACGCGTTCGTCGCCGGCGGCAGCACCGCGACCCTGACCGTCGCACCCGAGGAGATCCTGCGCTTCCTCGCCCGGCTGCGGATGCTGGAGGGCGTGCCCTTCAACAATCTCGTCCCCGACTCGGAGCTGCTGCCCAACGAATCGATCCGCTTCTTCTTCCTCGACCGCGCCTGGACTGACGCGCTGGTGCAGGGGGCGCTGAGCGTCGGCACGGCGAACACCATCGAGCGGGCGCAGCTAGAGAAGCTCTACCCGCAGGTGGAGAAGGAGATCGACGATGCCGAGCGGCGCTACCGCTCGCCGGGGGGCGAGCCGCTTCTGGGCGGCACCGCGGGGCTGGTCACGGGCTTCCTGATGCGCTCTGCCGCGGTGGCCGGCTGGCCGGGGCTGCACGTGCGCGCCTACCGCACCGAGCCCGCGGACAACGACGAGGAGATCGTGCCTGAGTCCGATCCCAGCCGCATCAAGCTGCTGCGCCTCGAACGCCTCGCCCCGGCTGTTCTGCTAGCGCTCTTCGACGGCGTGCCCAGCGTCCTGCACATTGAGGAGCCGCGCCAAGGCGTTCAGTACGGCGTGCGGCTGGAAGAGGGCAGCGGCGGTCAGTGGAAGTCCTTCGTGCCGGCGCGCGACGTGCAGACGGCGGGCTACGTCGACGCGGCGGGCAACCCGGTGGACACCTCGTTGCAGGCGGCCGAGATCACGGTCGCATTCCGCAGCGGCGCGGCGGGCATCATCGACATGACCAACACGGCGCGCAACTTCGCCGCCGCCGCCGGCACCGGCATGAGCTCCGGCCCGACCGATCCCATCGACGGGGCGGAGTTCGCGCTGCAGATGATCCGCTTCCCCTACCGGCAGGTCTTTGCGCAGTCCGAAACCAGCCCCGCCATCCAGAACGACGCCTTCAGGCCCACAGCGCTCACCGTCTCGCAGGGCTATGCGCGGCTGCTGGACCTGAAGATCGCGGAGGGCTGAGGCGATGGCCGTGATCGACCCGAAGGTGATGGACGCGGTCCTGTCGAAGTCAAACTGGTCCATGGCGGCGGAGCTTAAGGATCAGGCCTTCGGCAACTTCGAGATCTTCATCCCGCCCTTCATCCCGCCCGCCCCCGCGCTTGTCGTGCCGGTGGACGTTCAGGCGCTTTATGTCCCCGTCTCGCACTCCGAGCGCTACGTGAAGCTGCCACTGGAGCTCGGTGGACAGGCGGGGGAGGACAAGCCGGTGGATCCGTTCTCCGCCCCGATCGCGCGCCCCTCGGGCATCCACCTGCACTGGGCGCTGCCCGACGGGCTGCTGCGCGGCGAGATGCAGGACGATCCGGACGCACCAATCCTGATGCGTGCGCTGCCTAACCGCTGGCTGGTGGTGCGCATGACGGGGCCGGTCAACGCTAAGCGGCTGGACCTGGCCTCCTGGGTTATCGAATCCGACCGCGGCAGGGTCTGGAAGCTGGAGGACTACCCGGACGGCCCGGCGGAAGGCGACGGCGACGAGCTGGAACCGAACGAGCTCGACGGGACCATCGGCGGCTCACCCAACTGGACGGCGGTTTACGACGCGACGCGCAACCGCTTCGCCTTCCACGACCCGCTGAAGGGCGTGGACGCGAACCGGGTCACGACGAAGCTAGCCAGCTACGTGGTCATCGGCTGGTGGTCGCTGCGCGCCAACGACCCGCTGGCGACGAGCTACTGGCCCTTCGCTGTTTCGCGCCGGCTGGCCGATTTCGGCTGGACCGCCTCAACCGCGCCGCTCGGACCGAAGCCGCCCTTCGTGGCGACGGAGGCGGTGCGTCTGGCAGCGGCGCGGAAGACCGGGAACGTCGCCAAGCTGGTGGACGTGCGCAGCGAGCTGAAGATGACCACTGCGCAGGTCGCGCTGGCCCGCGCCTTCGACGAGGTGCGCTTCGACGTCATCGGCATGCCCGGCGTCCTGACCCGCTACGACACGCTGATGCACGGCTGCGTCTACGCCGTGCCGCTGACCGGCGGCGTGGGCAAGGACCTCGCCCCCACGGCCTCGCGCATCGACCTGTCGATGGCCCCGACGCTGGAGCGGCTGATGGCGGCGCAGGCGTCGAAGGGGCTGAACATCACGGCGCGGAGCAAGAAGGAGTTCTTTGAGAGCCTGCTGACCTCGGTCGCCAACTCCTCGATCCTCAACCTTGGAGAGCGGGACGGCGTGGTGAGGCTCGACGAGGCTGAGCACGCCGACGGGTTCGAGGCGTTCCAGGGGCCGGAGACCTACGAGGACGTCATCATCGAACGCTCGCAGTCGGCGCTGAAGGCCGGGCGGCCGCTGCGCACAAAGGACGCGGTCGAGAAGTCCGGCGCGCCGCCCTCGGCCGAGGTGATCTGGAAGGGTGACCGCACCGGTTCCTCCAGGGCGTCCGAGCATGAGATGCGGCAGGCCGCGAGCGACCTGTCGCGCAAGATGTTCGGCGGGCCGGTCACCGACGACTCGCCGGTGACGCGCCGCATCACGCGGCCGGGGCCGCGCTACCACCGCGCCGTTGCACCGGTCGTGGGGCTGAGAAACTTCGGCCGCACCAACCGCTTCAGCGACGGCCGCTTTGACGCCGAGGGCGCGCTGGTTTGCCGCTGGACCAAGGAGCTCGCGACCGGCTTCGGCGACCGCTACAAGGCCGCGGACTACGTGCCGGTCCTGTCGAACAGTGCATTGCCGGCCGTGACCGACACCATCCTGCAGCATTCCTACCTGTTCGACCCCTACATGATGACCTGGGCCTTCGCGGCCATGAAACAGGTGGTGCCGGAGAAGTTCGCCGGCCCGATGCAGAACCGCCTGCGCGGCGAGATGGCGCTGCGCTATTCCACCGACGGCGTCTACGACGGCCTGGCGCCGGTCGCGCGCGGCGGTGACGGAACGTCGGCCGTCACCAAGATGGCGATCAGCGACGAGCTGCGCCGTTTCTCGATCTTCGAAGGGCGCGATCCGAGTCCCGTGGGCATCACCAGCTGGGCTCAACCCTGGTGCCCGGTGTGGCTGGAATGGGAGGTGATGTTGGAGCCCGGTCTCGACATGAAGGGCTGGCGGTTGGGGCGGGTGGAGTTCACCGGCGAGTCCGAGACGGTCGAGAAGACCCTGACCCTGCGCGGCCGCGCGGCCATAACCTCGGGGCTCGCAAGGAAGTACCAGGCGGTGATCGAGAGCTACCTGATCGCCGAGAACCAGCGCGATGACGCTAAGGCCGGGGAGATCTCCGAGAACCACGAGAAATCGCTGGCCGACCTCGCCACCTTCCTCGCGTCGACGGACCTGAGCTCGGTGACGCTCGACTCGGTGAACGACGCCTGGTTGGCAGTGCAGAACGGCCCGGACGGGCGCGACGTGCCGGTGCCGCGGGAGGTGGCGGACGAATTGAAGGCGGTGGGCCTGCCGCGCCTGATCGCCAGCGGCAAGCTGCAGCTTTCGCGCGCCCGAATCATCGACAGCTTCGGCCGCTTCCGCGACGTGCCCACCGGCGGCATCACCCTGCCGGTGGCGCTGGAGAGCACCACGCGCGACGGCGCCAGGGCGCTGACCCTGCCGCCGCGCCTGTCGCTTCCCGCGCGCATCATGTGGCGGTTCGTCGATCCCGCCGACCCCGGCCCCAACCCGGCGGAGGGGCAGCTCGACCAGGCGCAGCCGTCGCGCACGATCAGCCCGATCTCGGGCTACATCCTGCCCGACTTCATGGACGAGTCGATCGAGTTCTTCGACCGCGACGGCACGCCCTTGGGGGAGGTCATCCACGATCCCGTCACCGGCGGCCTGATCTGGGAGGGCGGCGTCGGCCGCGTTGGGGCGGCCGTGTCCCTGCCGGGGGGGGGGCTGCCGCCGTCGGCCCCGGCCGGTGGGCGCGGCCCGCCGGGCCTGATTGTTGCCGGCATGGCCCAGCCCGCGGACCCCCAGTCC
>JBFWXJ010000137.1:0-13855 GCA_050187535.1 Alphaproteobacteria bacterium
GCCGTACGTGGTGTTGATCGGCGGCAGCACCATCATGCCACGGAACTCGGGCCGCATCAGCTCGGCCCAGTCCTCCTTCGGCTCCGCCCACTTCTTCGCCTTGAAGACGTCGGGGGTGTAGATGATGGCGAAGACGTCGCCATAGGTCATGACGCCGTTGGGATGGAAGCGGGCGACCGAGACCTGCTTGTCGAGGTTCGGGATCTCCTTGGCGTCGAGCGGCGCGAAGATGCCCTGGTCGTTGCCGGAGAACCACGGCAGCAGGTCGGTCTGCACGACGTCGACCTGCGGCTTGTCCTTCTGGGCGACCGCCGCGGCCACGATCTCGGGCCCCGTCGCCTTCGGCACGAGCTGGACGGTGTAGCCGGTCGCCTCGGTGAACTTCTTGCCCCAGCCGTCCTTCTCCAGCGTCTGCTGGACGGTGCCGCCCCAGGTCAGGAAATAGACGGTCTTGCCCGCACCCTGGGCAGCCGCCCCGCCGGCCGTCGCGGCGAGGAGGGCGGCGGCCGCGGCGGCACGGAGCAGGGCGGAACGGGAGACGGACGTCATGGCGGCGGATGCTCCGTGTTGTCGGGCTTTCGGGCGGGCTCAGGCGGCGGCGGGGACCTGCTGGACCTGGACGCCGCCGCGCAGCGCGCCCGGCTCCTTCGAGCCCCAGAAGGTCTCGAAGCCATCCGGCAGGCGCCGGCTGTTCGGCATCGAGAACCACAGGCGCATCAGGCGGCGCGACTTCCCGGCGACGGGATCGTCCTCGTAGGCGGTGCGGCCGTGATAGATGACGTGGTTGTTGAGGAACTGCATGTCGCCCTCGACGAAGGGCGCGTAGACGCAGTTCGCCTCGGCGATCTCGGCCAGCATGTCCATCGCCTCGACCTGGGCCGGCGTCACGCGCGGGACATCGTCGAACTCCTGCGCCTGCTCGACATAGGTGCGCGAGTACTGGCTGGTCAGCTTACCGTCGACCGCGCCGAAGACCGGCAGCTTGAACCAGCGCTCGGCATGCAGCCCGTCCTCGTCTTCGGGCCGCGAGCGGTAGAAGTCCTGGTAGAGGACGTCCAGCAGGTCGGGCCGGCGGCGCAGGATCTCGTTGTGGATGGTGGCGATGCTCACCAGCTTGCTGACGCCGCCCTCCATGCTGTTCTGTGCGCAGAGCAGCGCGATCACGTCGCAACGGTCGGTGTGGAAGCGCAGCGGGCCGTTCGAGCGGGCGCGCGCCCGGCTCGACTTCACCCGGCCCGGCTGATGATCGATGTAGGTCGGCTTCGCGTCGCCGGATTCGTCGCGCACCTCGCCGATCAGCTCGCCTTTGGCGTTCTGGTAGAGGGCGGTGCCGATATGGGTGCCGAGGCCCCAGAAGAGCCGGCGCATGTCCTCCAGCGAGAAGCGGCCGACCGGCAGGCCCGACAGGCGGACGGCACCGACGCCATTCTCCAGCTCTTCGCCGAGATCGGCGAGAAGCGCCTCGAAGCCCGGGAGCGGGAAGTCCTCGCGGCGGATCGCCAGCGTCGGCATGCCGGCGGCGTTCACCCGGGCCAGCGCGGCTTCCAGCGTCGCGACGTGGTCGTCCGTCAGCCGGCGCAGCCAGGCGCCCGATGCCTCCAGATCCTTGCCCGTCCACGCGACCGGACCCTTGATCGACTGCCGTGCCGCAACCGCCATGCTCGGTTCCTCCGATGCGCCATTCCCGCGCCGGCGCGGAGTCAATCACGACCACATGCCAAAGTCATGCCCGAAGAGTGCGACCGATCATCCCGCCCGCGCTCGCCCGGTGTCGTTCGATCAACTCGAAGTTGATGTCCCGGGACGACCATCGATGACCCGACCTTCCAGCGGTTCGACCCCGCATGGAACAGTCCTCGCCATGCTCTGGTCATGACATCGGCGATCGTCCTACACTTCCCGTCGCCGTTCCTGCCGGCGGGAGATCGGCCATGCGCCGTGTCTGGTCATCCAGGTCCTTCGCGATAGCAATGCTGAGCGCGTGCTGCATTGGAGCCGGCGAATCCGTACCCTTGGATGCGCGGATGGCGCCCGCACGGGCGAGCGGCGAGCACCCGCTTTTGCTGCCCGCCCAGACACCCGATCCGCCGCCGGAGCGCTGCCGCGAGGAGGAGCGCGAGGATTCGGGGTGCGAGTCCGGAAGGGCGGTCTACGAGATCTGCCCGATGCCGAAGCCGCCGCGGCGTCTCAGATGCGTCTAGGGCGCTGGATCCGGCGCCCCGCCGTCCTCGCCGCGGCCGCGGGGCTGGCCATCCTCGTCGCGGCCGGCGCCATGCTGGCGGGCGGCGAGCAGGAGCCGGGCCGCGGGATCATCAAGGTCAGCGGGACCCAGGTCTATACGCGCGAGCGGCTCATCAATCAGCGCCTGGACGACGAGAAGTGGCTGCGCGAGCAGCTTCGCGAGGTCGACCGGGCCACCAATCTCGTGCTGTCGCGACGCAGCGTCGCGGACCGCATCGCCGCCTCGCTGCGCGCCGCGGTGCCGTCGGCCGGCGCCGCCCCGCCGGCAGCCGCACCGGCCCCTCCCACGCCGGCCCTGCCCACGCCGGGCAAGCCGGTGGAGGCGCCCGCGGCGCCGTCCGATGCGTCGCTCGACTTCGAGACGGCGTTCCTCGTCCGCTCCGCCCTGCGCGAGATGCTGCAGCACAAGCTGCTGGAGAACCAGCTCGACGACCGCCACGACCTCTACGGCAACTCGCTCTACGTGCTGAAGTTCGAGCTGTCGGTGGTGCCGCCGGCGCGGCGCTCGCCGCTGGCGCTGGTGGAGATGTCGCTGGCCCCGCCGCGCATGCTGGCCGAGGAGAAGGCCAGGGCCGCCGACACGGCGACCTACATGCGCGACGCGCCGCCGGCCGAGCTGCTGCGCCGCTATGTGCAGGACCAGCGGTCCTTCACGATCCTCGACAACCTCCTGGAGAAGTGGCGCGACGACCTGGAGGTCCGCCTCAACGAGGCGATCGCGCGCCAGCACGCATCGCTCCTGGAAGGGCTGTGGCCACCGGCCGAGCTGGCCGACCTCGCGCAGTTCGTGAAGCGATGGCTCTCCGCCGAGGAGCGGGCCAAGCTCGGCGTCGAGCAGTCGGTGGCGCTCGAGCGGCCGCTGACGCCGACCTACGTGCTGTCGCCCGAGGCCGGCTGGATGACCGAGCGCTTCTACCAGTACCTGATCATCCGGGCGCTGGTGGAGATCCTCGGCATCCGCGAGACGGACATCTTCTTCGACGTGCTGAACGAAAAGGGGCAGTCCAAGGCGTTCGTGATCGACCAGGTGGGCGACATGCTGCTGTCGTCCTACCAGCCGCACGGCGACCCCAACGTGCCGCCCTTCGTGAAGCTGACGAACCGCATCGATTCGCTGTCCCTGGCGCCCGACGACTGCCGCCCGCGCGAAGGCGATTCCCCGGTCTGGCTGGTGCCGGCCCAGGTGCTGCCGCGGCGCAAGATGTTCGCCTATGGCCGCGTGCCGGTCTCCATGCGCGGCGTGCTGTCGACCAAGGTCTCGCCGCAGTTCCCGCTGACCGACGAGATCATGGACATCGCCGAGAGGGGTGGGCTCGTGCGGCCGGGCCAGCCCGACGAGTTCGAGCGGGGCGAGGGCAAGGCCGCGACCCCCTGCCCCTCCCAGACGCTGCTGCTGCGCACCGGCCTCTTCAACTTCATCCGCCGCATCGGCGGCGCCGACAGCTACAGCTACGCCGTGCTGCCGCGCCAGAGCGTGCGCGCCGCGCTAGAGCAGTCGCTCTCCGACCGCGAGTACGGCCTGCAGCTCGATGCCGCGATGGCGGGCATCGGCCTCGGCCGCAGCTCGGAGGAGACGCGCAGCGGCGCGAGGCGGAAGGTCGCGGTGACCAGCTTCGGCGAGACGCGGATCGACCAGGCCTCGGGCGGCACGGTGCCGGCCTTCGGCTGGCTGGTCGACCCCGGCATGGCCGACGGCTCGGCCGCCAGCGGGCGCGAGCCGGTGCAGCTCTCGGTGATGGCGGTCGTCTCGGTGCCGGCATGGTGGGACTACGTGACCGTGACCGCGCGCACGGGCTGGGTCACCGAGGCGCGCCGCCTGGCCGGCCGGCCGCCGACGGCGGGGGACGGCCTCGTCGCAGCCGAGGCGACCGAGACCTGGACGGTGCCGCTGCCCAACGCCTACGAGGGCATCGACGCGGTCGTGCTGGGCGCCAAGCGGCGCAAGCCGACGATCATCGACCGCGAGTTCCGCGACAAGCGCGTCACCGCCTGCCAGCGCGCGGACATCAACATCCCCGGGTACCGCCTGTGGCGCGGCGGCCGGGTCTTCCTGGGCGGCCAGGAGGCCAGCGAGATCAGCGTGCTGCCCAACATGGGCGGCCTGCGCGCCACCTTCGCGCCGGTGCGCGTGCCGCCCGACTACGAGCCCTCGAAGGCCGACGGCCAGCCGGCCCGCGTCGCCCTGCACGTGTGGACGAGCGAAGGGCTGGCCGAGCTGCGCCACAAGATCGAGATCATCGTCGACGAACGCTGCGCCGCCGCTCCTAAGGGATGATCCCCTGGACGGAGCCGCAGAAGCACACCGAGCCGCGCGGGATCGCCGGCACGATGCAGGTGCCGATGGGCGTGCGGCAGACCGCACCGGCGAACTGCGCCGACGCCGGCGGCGCGGCGAGCGGCGCCATGCACAGGACCAGGGCGGCAACGGCCATCCGGACGCGTGTCATCGCCAATCTCCTCGATCGACCGGCCGGCAGCATAGCACGGCCGGCCGCCGCCAGGGTCACGCATCCAGCGTGTTGCGGCGCTCCCAGTCGGTGAGGCTGCGGGCGTAGTCGTCCCACTCCGCCGTCTTGAGCTTGGCGTAGCTGGCGACGAAGTCGGCCCCGAAGGCGCCGCGGGCGAAGGCGCTCTTCTCGAAGAGGCGGATGGCGTCGATCAGGTAGAGCGGCAGGCGGCGCACGCCCTTCACCTTGTGGCCGTCCCGGTACATGTCGACGTCGAGACGCTTGCCCGGATCGCGGCCGGTGGCGATGCCGTCGAGGCCCGCCGCCAGGATCGCCGCCTGGCCGAGATAGGGGTTCACGGCCGCGTCCATCAGGCGCAGCTCGAAGCGGCCGGCCTCGGGGATGCGCACCATGTGGGTGCGGTTGTTGCCGCCATAGGTGATGGTGTTGGGCGACCACGTCGCACCCGAGCGCGTCGTCGGCGCGTTGAGGCGCTTGTAGCTGTTCACCGTCGGCGCGAAGAGCGCGCAGAGGTCGGATGCGTGCTGCAGCACGCCGCCGACAAAGTTGTAGGCGGCCGGCGCGAGGCCGAGCTCGCCCTTGGGATCGTCGAAGAGGTTGCGCTTGCCGGCCGGGTCCCACAGCGAGACGTGGGCGTGGCAGCCCGAGCCCGTCAGATGGGTGAAGGGCTTCGGCATGAAGGTCGCGCGCAGCCCGTGCGCCTCGGCGATCGAGCGGGCCATGAACTTGAAGAAGACGTGGCGGTCGGCCGTCACCAGCGCGTCGTCGTATTCCCAGTTCATCTCGAACTGGCCGTTCGCGTCCTCGTGGTCGTTCTGGTAGGGGCCCCAGCCCAGCTCCTGCATGCCGTCGCAGATCGCGCGGATGACGTCGAAGCGGCGCATCAGCGCCTGCTGGTCGTAGCAGGGCTTGTCGGCGACATCGGCACCGTCGCCGATCGCACTGCCGTCGGGCGCCAGCAGGAAGAACTCGCACTCCACGCCGGTGCGCATCCGCCAGCCCTTCGCCTGCGCATCGGCGAGCAGGCTCTTCAGTAGCACGCGCGGGGCGCCCGCGACCGGCGCGCCGTTCATCCAGAGGTCGGCGGCGAGCCAGGCGACCTCCTTCTTCCACGGCAGGACCATGAGGCTGGCCGGGTCCGGCACGGCGAAGAGGTCCGCGTCGGCCGGCGACATGTCGAGATACGTGGCGAAGCCGGCGAAGCCGGCACCCGCCTTCTGCATGCCGCCGATCGCGGCCGCCGGCACTAGCTTGGCCCGCGTCTGGCCGAACAGGTCGACATAGGCGATGAGGAAGTAGCGGATGCCGCGATCCTTCGCGATCGCGGCCAGGTCGTCCTTGCGCGGTGCCATCTGGTCCCCCTTCGCCCGCCCCACTGCTCGATCCGTGCCAGCCGAATCCGTGCCAGCCTCGCCCCTCAGCGCCCCGGAATCCAGCTCGTCCCCGCGAGCGGCACGCCCGCCATCGCCGCGGCCTCGACCGTCAGCGCCGCCAGGTCCTCCGGCTCGAGGTTGTGGAGATGCGACTTGCCGCAGGCGCGCGCCAGCGTCTGCGCCTCCAGCACCATCGTCGTCAGGTAGTTGCGCACGCGGCGCGCGGCGGCATCGACGTCGAGGCGCGCCTCCAGCGCCGGGTCCTGCGTCGCGATGCCGACCGGGCAGCGGCCGGTCTGGCAGTGGTGGCAGTGGCCGGGCGCGGTGCCGAGCGCCGCATAGTCCGCGACGTGGATCGGCCGGTTGCAGTCGAGCGCGATCAGCGCAGCGGTGCCGATCGAGACGGCGTCGGCGCCCATGGCCAGCGCCTTCGCCACGTCCGCGCCGGTGCGGATGCCGCCCGAGATGATGAGCGGCACCTTGCGGTGCATGTCGAGCTCCTGCAGGGCCTCGACCGCCTCGCGCAGCGCGGGCAGGGTCGGGATGCCGACATTCTCGATGAAGACGTCCTGGGTGGCGCCGGTGCCGCCCTGCATGCCGTCCAGCACGATCGCGTCGGCGCCGGCCTTGACCGAGAGCTGCACGTCGTAGCGCGGCCGGGCGGCCGCCACCTTGACGTAGATCGGCTTCTCCCAGTCGGTGATCTCGCGCAGCTCCTCGATCTTGATGGTGAGGTCGTCGGGGCCGGTCCAGTCGGGATGGCGGCAGGCGCTGCGCTGGTCGATGCCGGGTGGCAGGCGGCGCATGCCGGCGACGCGCTCGGTGATCTTCTGGCCGAGCAGCATGCCGCCGCCGCCGGGCTTGGCACCCTGGCCGACGACGACCTCGATCGCATCGGCGCGGCGCAGGTCGCGCGGGTTGAGGCCGTAGCGCGACGGCAGCACCTGGTAGACCAGCGTCGCCGACGCCTCGCGCTCCTCGTCGGTCATGCCGCCATCGCCTGTGGTGGTCGACGTGCCCATGGCGGTGGCCGCCCGGCCGAGCGCGGTCTTCGCGGTCGCCGACAGCGCGCCGAAGCTCATGCCCGCGATTGTGACGGGGATCTTCAGGTGCAGCGGCTTCTTGGCGAAGCGCGCGCCGATGACGACGTCGGTGGCGCAGCGCTCGCGATAGCCCTCCAGCGGGTAGCGCGAGATCGAGGCGCCGAGCAGCACGAGGTCGTCGAAGGTCGGCAGGCGCCGCTTCGCGCCGAAGCCGCGGATCTCGTAGATGCCCTCGGCGGCGGCGCGCTGGATCTCGTGGATCGTCTCGGGCGGGAAGCTGGCCGACGGGCGGAGCGGCGGGAGCGGTGCGGTCATGGCGATCCTCCCTCTCCGCCCCTTGGGGGCGGAGAGGGTTGGGGTGAGGTGGGGGTGCGCCGGCGGATATCCACCTCACCCTCCCCGTTGCTGCGCAACGGGTCCCCTCCCTCTCCCCCCAATGGGCGGAGAGGGAAATGGGCGAGGGCGGACTGGTCAGTACGCATCGGCGTGGTCGACATGGAAGTGGTAGAGCCGCCGGGCCGAGCCGTAGCGGCGGAACCGGGCGGGATCGCCCGGCAGGCCGGCGCGGGCCAGCAGCTCGGCGACCGCGGCGCGGTCGGCATCCGTCATCTCCTGCTCCTCGCAATCGGCGCCGAGGCCGGCGACGGAGCCCTGGACGTAGATCACCGCCTCGTAGAGCGAATCGCCGAGGTCCGCACCGGCGTCGCCGCAGACGACGAGGCGGCCAGCCTGGGCCATGAAGGCGCTCATATGGCCGACCGAGCCGCCGACGACGATGTCGACGCCCTTCATCGAGATGCCGCAGCGCGCACTCGCATCGCCCTCGATGACGACGAGGCCGCCCTGGCCCGAGGCGGCGGCGGCCTGCGAGGCGTTGCCGCGCACGCGCACGGTGCCGGACATGATGTTCTCGGCGAGGCCGACGCCGGCATGGCCCTCGATCGTCACCTCGGCCTGCTGGTTCATGCCGGCGCAGTAGTAGCCGACATGCCCTTCGATGATCGCCTCGACCGGGCGGTCGAGGCCGGCCAGCAGGGCGTGCTTGCCGCGCGGGTTGACGATGCGCCAGAGGCGCTCGTTGGTCTCCTGGGGAAGGTGGTGGAGGCGGTGGTTGAGCGCGCGGACCTCGGTCTCGTCGAGATCGACCGCGATCACGCGTGCCCCCAGGCATAGACGGTGGCTGGCTTGGGCTCCCACACGGTCGCGCGCTCCGCACCCGGCAAGGGCGCGATCGCCTTCCACTCCGAGCCCATGGCGACCCAGTCGTCGGTCTCGGCCAGGATGGCCGGCTTGCACGCGATGGGGTCGCGCAGCACCGCGAAGCCGTCCCGCGTGCCGACGGCGAAGGTGTAGAAGCCGTCGAGATCGGCCAGCCCCGCCTCCATCGCCTCCTTCAGCGAGGCGCCCTGCTGCAGGCGATGGGCGAAGTAGCCGGCCGCGACCTCGCTGTCGTTGTCGGTGTCGAAGCGGATGCCGTGCCGCGCCAGGTTGCGGCGCAGGCGGTTGTGGTTCGAGAGCGAGCCGTTGTGCACGAGGCAGAGCTCGGCACCCACGGCGAAGGGATGGGAATGCTCGGTCGTCACGGCGCTCTCGGTCGCCATGCGCGTGTGGCCCAGCGCGTGGGTCCCCTCCATGCCGGCCAGCCCGAACCGCTCGGCCACCACCTCGGGGCCGCCCATGTCCTTGAAGACCTCGATGCGCTGGCCGAAGCCCATGACGCGGATGCCGGGCCGGGCGGCGGCGAGCCAGCCGCGCGCCGCACCCTCGGCCGCGTCGGTCGTCAGCACCGCGTGGTTGCCGCGCTGGTCGGCCGTCGCATGGACGCCGAGAGCGGCCGCGAACTCGGCCGCGAGCGCCGTCCAGGCGAAGCCCGGATCGGGGTGGAACAGGGTGATCTTGACCGAGCCCTCGGGGGCGGGGCGGCGGTAGACGGCGAAGCCGGCGCTGTCCGGCCCGCGATCGCCCATCTCCACCAGCATGCGCGCGAGCCAGCCGCCGAGGCGTGGCCGCAGCGCTTCGTTCTTGAGGAACAGTCCGACGATTCCGCACATGGCCGCGGACTCTATCGGCCGCCCGCACGGCGTCAATCGAGAAGCAAGAAAGTTTCCTTAAGGGAAACTAGCGGCCGTCCTCGCGCTCGTAGACGATGACCGAGAGGAAGCGGGCGGGCAGGCGCTTCAGCACCTCCGGCCCGTGCGGCGCGTCGGCGTCGAAGAACAGCGAATCGCCCGGCCGCAGCAGCCAAGTGCGGGCGCCGTGGCGGTAGACGACCTCGCCCGCCAGCATGTGGATGAACTCCTGCCCCGGATGCTGGAACACCGGGAAGACGTCCGATTCGGCGGTGAGCGTGATGAGGTAGGGCTCGACCGCGACCCGCTTGCCGATGCCATGGCCGAGGAGCTGGTACTGGTGCCCCGCCCGGGTGCCGCGACGCTCGATCGCCAAGCCGTGGCCGGCCGGGACGTACACCGCGTCGCGCTCCGCCTCGTAGTCGCGCAGGAAGCTCGTCACAGGGACCGCCAGCGCGTCGGCCAGCGCCTGGATGGTGGCGAGCGAGGGCGAGGTGCGGCCGTTCTCGATCTTCGACAGCATGCCGACCGAGAGGCCGGCCCGGCGCGCCAGCGCATCCAGCGTCAGGTCGTGCCGCGCGCGCAGCCCACGCACCGCCCGCCCGATCGCCGCCTCCAGCCGCCCCTCCGGCGGCCGATGCGCGGGGTCCGATCCGCTGCGTCGCTTCAGGGTCACCATCGGGCGTCCGCCGATCGGAGCGCCTCATGCTTCGACAGGCTCAGCATGAGGAAACTGCTGCCGGATGAGCGAGAAGTGTTTCCTCGTCCTGAGCCTGTCGAAGGGCGAGGCTCGCCGTCGCTTGCGATTTTCACCTAACGCTCCCTCGTTCCCGGTGGCGCCGCGCCATATGTGCGCCATACTGCACCGCAGCATCGCGCGGGAGATTCCCCATCCTACAGATTCCGAGCGCCGCCGGGGCGAGGGCCCGGGCGGACGGGCGACGACTGTCGCCATGAGGCGGGCGCCATGAAGGAGGCCGTCGGCATCGCGGCCGCGATCGTGTCGACGTCGACGTCGGGCGTAGCGGCGGCGATCACGCGCTTCGTGGTCGGCAACGCGGACCCGGTGACGCTGGCGGCGCTGCGCTTCGGGCTCGGCTTCCTCTGTATCCTGCCGCTGGCACTGGCGTTGCGCTGCCGCTGGCCGCGCGGCCGCGACCTTTGGGCGGCGGCCGGCCTCGGCGTCATGATGTATGCGGGCTTCTACATCACCTACAACTCGGCCTTGGCCTACACGACGGCCGGGCGCGGCACGCTGTGCCTCTCCATCATGCCGCTGCTGACCATGGCGGTGGCGGCGATGCACGGCGCCGAGCGCCTGTCCTGGCGCAAGACGGCGGGTGTGGCCATCGCCATGGCCGGGGTCGCCGCGGCACTGGTCGGCGGGCTGCCAACGGCGCCGGCGGGTGCCTGGCGCGGCGACCTGCTGATGGTCGCAGCCGCCCTCTGCATGACCTTCTACAATGTCTGGTCCCGGCCCTTCATCGGGCGGTCGGACCCGCTGGGATTCACCGCGGCCAGCATGGGCCTGGG
The DNA here is from genome assembly GCA_050187535.1 of Alphaproteobacteria bacterium. Classification (GTDB taxonomy): domain Bacteria; phylum Pseudomonadota; class Alphaproteobacteria; order ATCC43930; family Allostellaceae; genus Allostella. The sequence continues at coordinate 10,728 of JBFWXJ010000137.1, forward strand.
ATCGCTGGGACTCGTCGTCTTCGCCGCCGCCGGTGGCGGCTTCGCGTCGACGGCCGCGTTCGGCGCGCCGCAATGGGCGTCGATCGCCTATCTGGCCATCGTCGGCGGCGCCGCATCCTCGTGGTTCTGGGTGTTCGCGCTGCGCCGGACGACGCCGACGCGGGCGGCGGCCACCATCACCGTCAACCCGATCGCCGCCGCATTTACGGGCGCCATTCTGCTCGGCGAGCCCATCGGGATCGACCTCGCCATCGGCGTGGCGGCGGTCGCCACCGGGATCTGGATCGCCTCGACCGACGCGCGGGCGACCAGGCGGCCCGCCGCGTAGCTACGCCGCCAGATCCTCGATGCGAGGCGAGGCGTCGAGCAGCTCCCTGGTGTAGGGGTGCTGCGGCCGGTCGAAGATCTCGTCGCGCGTCCCTTCCTCCACCACCAGCCCCGTCTGCATGACGGCGACACGGTCGGCGATCTGCGCCACCGCGGCCAGATCGTGCGAGATGAAGAGGCAGGCGAAGCCGTGCTGCGCCTGCAGGCGCTGGAAGAGCGTCAGCACCTGCTGCTGGATGGTCATGTCCAACGCCGAGACCGGCTCGTCGGCGACGACGAAGGCGGGGCGGCGGACCAGCGCCCGGGCGATGGCGACGCGCTGGCGCTGACCGCCCGAGAGCTCGTGCGGGTGGCGCTGCGCGAAGCCGGCGAGCCCCACCTCTTCCAGAACCTCGGCGACGCGGCGTTCCTTGGCGCGCCCGTCCAGATCCGTGGCGTGACGCAGCGGCTCGGCCACGATCGGACCGACGCGCATGCGCGGATCGAGCGACGAGTAGGGGTCCTGGAAGACGAGCTGGCAGGCGAGCCGGAAACGGCGCATCGCCGCCGCGTCGCTTGCGGCGATGTCGGTGCCGGCGAAGCGGATGATGCCGGCCTTGGCCGGCACAAGGCCGAGGATGGCGCGGCCGAGCGTCGTCTTGCCCGAGCCGCTGCCGCCGACCACGGCCAGCACCTCGCCCGGTCGGACGTCGAGGCTGACACCCTTCACCGCATGCACCGGCGGCGCGGCGCGGAACATCCTGCGGCGGCCGGGGAACACCACTTCGAGGTCGCGCACGGAGACGATGGGCGCGGCATCGGGCGGCACCGGGCGCGCGGCACCACGTCGCGGCAGGGCGCCGACCAGGGTGCGGGTATAGGGCTGCTGCGGGTTCAACAGGATGTCGCGCGCGGTGCCGGCCTCGACGACCTTGCCGCGCTCCATCACCACCGCGCGCGCCGCGTAGCGGGCGACGAGCCCGAGATTGTGGGTGATGAGGATGACGGCGGTGCCGTTGTCGCGCGTCAGGTCGACCATCAGGTCGAGCACCTCGCGCTGGGTCAGCGTGTCGAGCGCCGTCGTCGGCTCGTCGGCCAGCAGCAGCTTGGGCTTCAGCAGCATGACCGCGGCCAGCATGATGCGCTGGCGCATGCCGCCCGAGAACTCGTGCGGATAGGCGGCCAGGCACCGGTCAGGATCGGTGATCTGGACGCGGGCCAACATCTCGCGGCAGAGCCGCAGCACCTCTTCCTTCGGCAGCTTGCGGTGCAGCTCCAGCCCCTCGGCAAGCTGGGCGCCGATGGTCAGCGCCGGGTTGAGGGAGACCATCGGCTCCTGGAAGACCATGCCGATGCCGGGGCCGCGGAGCGCCCGCATGGCAGCCGAAGGCAGGGCCGTGAGGTCGCGGCCGTCGAAGACGATGCGCCCGCCGGTGCGGCGCACGCCCGGCGGCAGCAGGTCGACCACCGAGCGGGCGGCCATGGTCTTGCCCGAGCCGGACTCGCCGACCAGCGCCATGATCTCGCCCGGCATCAGCGCGAAGGAGACGTGGTCGACGACCGCGGCCTCGCGCGCGGAGACCACGAGGTCGGTCACCTGGAGAAGCGGCTGCATCGTCATCCGGCCATCCGCGGGTCGAGCCGGTCGCGCAAGGCGTCGCCCAGCAGGTTGATGCCGAGCATGGTCAGCGCGATGCACAGGCCGGGCGCGATCGAGAGCCACGGTGCCTGGTCGAGATAGGGCCGGGCGGCCGACAGCATGTTGCCCCAGGTCGGTGCGGGCGGGGGCACGCCGAGGCCGAGGAAGCTGAGCGCGCTTTCCGCCAGCACCACCCAGCCGAACATGCTGGTCGCCAGCACGACGATGGGTGCCGTGCAGTTCGGCAGCACGTGGCGCATCATCGTGTACATCTCGGAGTTGCCGACGACGCGCGAGGCCTCGATGTATTCCTTCTCGCGCACCGACAGCACGGTCGCGCGGACGACACGCACCACCGAGGGCGCATAGGCGAGGCCCAGCGCCAGGATGATGCCCCACTTGTTCGGGCCCATCACCGCCATGAGGCCGAGCGCCAGCAGGATGCCGGGGAAGGCCAGCAGCGTGTCGTTGACCGCCATCAGCGCGCGGTCGAGCCAGCCGCGCACGAAGCCCGCGACGACGCCGATAAAGACGCCGAGCACCACCGCCGAGACGACCGTGAGCAGCGCGACCAGTGCGCTGGTGCCGGCGCCCGCCATCAGGCGGCTCACCACGTCGCGCCCGAACTCGTCCGTGCCGATCCAGTAGATCTCGGTCGGCGGCCGCAGCCGGGCACGCAGGTTGATGCGCAAGGGATCGAACGGCGTCCAGAATGCCGCCGTGATGCCGACGATCGCGAGCAGGCCGATCAGCGTCCCGCCGATCAGCGCGTTGGCACGCAGCCGGAAGCGCCGCTTCATTCGGCCGTCACCCGCGGATCGAAGACGGGGTAGAGCAGGTCGACCACGAGATTGACCAGCACGTACATGATGGCGGTGAAGAGCAGGCAGCCCTGCACGACCGGGTAGTCGCGGGCGAAGATTCCGTCCACCAGCAGGCGGCCGAGCCCGGGCAGCGTGAACACCGTCTCGACCACAGCGATGCCGCCCAGCAGGTTGCCGAGGATGAGGCCGATCAGCGTCCAGGTCGGCGCGAAGGCGTTGGGCAGCGCGTGGCGCCACAGCACCCGGCCCTCCGGCACGCCCTTGGCGCGGGCGTGGGTGATGTATTCCAGCCGCAGCACCTCGATCGTCGCGGCCCGCGCCATGCGGGTGACGACGCCGATCTCGATCAGGGTCAGCGT
>JBFWXJ010000138.1:0-5294 GCA_050187535.1 Alphaproteobacteria bacterium
GACCGCGTGCACGCGCCGCGCCCCGCGGGCGAGCAGAACATCGGTGAAGCCACCGGTCGAGGCGCCGATGTCGAGCGCCACCATGCCGGCCGGGTCGATCGCGAAATGGTCCAGCGCGGCGACCAGCTTGAGGCCGCCGCGCGAGACCCAGGGCATGTCGTCGCCGCGCAGCATCAGCGGCAGGTCGACGGCGACGCGCGCCCCCGGCTTGTCCAGCCGCCGCTCGCCCGAATAGACGCGGCCCGCGATCAGCAGGGCCTGCGCCTTCTCCCGGCTCTCGACGAGCCCGCGGGCGACGAGGAGGAGGTCGAGCCGCTCGGTCGCGGCCATCGCCGACGGACGGGGCCGGCCCGCCTCAGCCGCGGTCGAGAAGGGCGCGGCCGGCCGGCGTCAGCCGGACGCGTGCCTCGGGCAGCCCCGCGCCCTCGACGCGTTCGACGCGGACGAGCCCGGCGATCGTCGCATCCTCCCAGACGGACAGGCGCGGGCAATGGCTGCGCCACGCCTCCATCGTCTCGCCATAGCTGCGCGGCGCCCGGTCGATCCAGGCGAGGAGCTGGAGCATCAGCCCGTCCGCCGCGGCGCCCGCAGCGACGGGGCGGACCGGTGCCAGCGCGTCGGGTGCCAGCGCGTCGGGTGCCAGCGCGTCGGGTGCCAGCGCGTCGGGTGTCAGCGCGTCGGGTGTCAGCGCGTCGGGTGTCAGCGCGTCGGGTGTCAGCGCGTCGGGTGTCAGCGCGTCGGGTGTCAGCGCGTCGGGTGTCAGCGCGTCGGGCGCCATGATTCAGGCCCTGGCCGGCAGCGACAGGTCGTTGCGGCCGAGCGCCGACAACGCCGTCGCCACGATGTGGCGGGCATTGAGGCCGGCCTCGTCGTACTGCTTGGCCGGGGCGTCGTGGTCGATGAAGCGGTCGGGCAGGACCATCGGCCGTATCCTGAGGCCGTGGTCGAGCAGTCCCTCGCCCGCGAGGAACTGCAGGACATGGGCGGCGAAGCCGCCGACCGCACCTTCCTCGATGGTGATGAGGACCTCGTGCTCGGCCGCCAGCCGCCGGATGAGGCGGGTGTCGAGCGGCTTCGCGAAGCGGGCGTCGGCCACCGTCGTCGACAGGCCGAAGGTCGCCAGCTCCTGGGCCGCCTTCATCGCCTCATGGAGGCGGCCGCCGAGGCTGAGGATCGCGACGGTCGTGCCCTCGCGCAGGACGCGGCCCTGGCCGATCTCCAGCGGCTGGCCGGCCGGCGGCAGGGCGACGCCGACGCCGTCGCCGCGCGGGTAGCGCACGGCCGAAGGGCGGTCGTCGATGGCGACGCAGGTCGCGACCATGCGCACCAGCTCCGCCTCGTCGGCCGCCGCCATGACGACGAAGTCCGGCAGCGTCGCGAGGTAGGTCACGTCGTAGGAGCCGGCATGGGTGGCGCCGTCGGCGCCGACCAGCCCGGCGCGGTCGATGGCGAAGCGCACGGGCAGGCGCTGGATCGCCACGTCGTGGACGACCTGGTCGTAGGCGCGCTGCAGGAAGGTCGAGTAGATCGCCGCGAAGGGCTTCATGCCCTCGGTCGCCAGCCCGGCCGCGAAGGTGACGGCGTGCTGCTCGGCGATGCCGACGTCGAAGGCACGGGTCGGGAAGCGCTCGGCGAAGCGGTCGACGCCGGTGCCCGAGGGCATGGCGGCGGTGATCGCGACGATGCGGTCGTCCTTCTCGGCTTCCGCGATCAGCGCGTCGGCGAAGACGCGGGTGTAGCTGGGCGCCGTCGACTTGGCCTTGGCCTGGGCGCCGGTCACCACGTCGAACTTGGTGACGCCGTGGTACTTGTCGGCCGACCGCTCCGCCGGGGCGTAGCCGCGCCCCTTCTCGGTCACGACATGGACCAGCACCGGGCCGCCGTCTTCGGCGTCGCGCACGTTGCGCAGCACCGGAATCAGGTGGTCGAGGTTGTGACCGTCGATGGGGCCGACATAGTAGAAGCCCAGCTCCTCGAACATCGTGCCGCCGGTGACGAGCCCGCGGGCATATTCCTCGGCCCGGCGCGCCGCCATCTCGAGCGGCCGCGGCAGGTGGCGCGCCATGTCCTTGGCCAAGTGGCGCAGCGAGCGGTAGGGCTTGGAGGAGATCAGGCGCGACAGGTAGGCGCTCATCGCGCCGACCGGCGGCGCGATCGACATGTCGTTGTCGTTGAGGATGACGACCAGCCGCGAGCGCATGGCGCCGGCGTTGTTCATCGCCTCGTAGGCCATGCCGGCACTCATCGAGCCGTCGCCGATGACGCAGACGACCCGCCGGTCCTCGCCCTTGAGGTCGCGGGCGACCGCCATGCCGAGCCCGGCCGAGATCGAGGTCGAGCTGTGGGCCGCGCCGAAGGGGTCGTACTCGCTTTCGGTGCGCCGGGTGAAGCCCGAGAGGCCGCCGCCCTGGCGCAGCGTGCGGATGCGCTCGCGCCGGCCGGTCAGCACCTTGTGGGGATAGGCCTGGTGACCGACATCCCAGATCAGGCGGTCGCGCGGCGTTTCGAACAGGTAGTGGATGGCGACGGTGAGCTCGACGACGCCGAGCCCGGCGCCGAGATGGCCGCCGGTGATCGACACGGCGTCGATCGTCTCCTGGCGCAACTCGTCGGCGAGCTGGCGGAGCGCGCTCTCGGGCAGGCGGCGCAGGTCGTCCGGGGTATGGACGCCGTCTAGGAGGGGCGTCTTGCTCTGGCTGTCCACGTGGTCTTCCACCTCCGCGTCGCGGTCCCGGCAGGTCGCGGGCTGGCGATGCCCGGAAACCCGGCCGGAACGACGGAATTGCCCCGGCGCGGGACCCGACGCCCCGGGGATCGTCCCTTGCGGCGGCTCCTCAGGAGCGCCGCGTCACCACGAAACGGGCGACGTCGCGCAGAAGGTCCGCCTTCTGGTCGAACAAATCAAGATGGGCGATTGCCTGCCGCGAGAGCATGGCGGCCTGGTCGCGCGCCCGTTCGACGCCCAGGATCGACACGAATGTGGCCTTTCCGCGGGCGGCGTCCTGGCCGACCTTCTTGCCGGTCTCGGCCTCGCTGCCTTCCACGTCCAGGAGGTCGTCGGCGATCTGGAAGGCGAGCCCGAGGTCGTGGGCATAGGCCTTGAGCGCGTGGCGCGGCTCGGCCGCGGCCTTGCCCAGGATGGCACCGGCCTCGCAGGAGAAGGCGATCATCTCGCCGGTCTTCATGCGCTGCAGGCGGGTGATGGCGCCGATGTCGAGCGTCATGCGCTCGGCGACGAGGTCGATCATCTGGCCGCCGACCATGCCGTGGCCGCCGGCCGCCTCGGCCAGCCGACGCACCAGCTCGCAGCGCACCAGGGGGTCGGAATGCGTCGCCTCCTCGGCCAGCACGCCGAAGGCGGCCGTCAGCAGGCCGTCGCCCGCCAGGATCGCGGTCGCCTCGTCGAACGCCTTGTGGGCCGACGGGCGGCCGCGGCGCAGGTCGGAATCGTCCATCGCCGGCAGGTCGTCGTGGACCAGCGAGTAGGAATGGACCATCTCGATCGCGGCGGCGGTGCGCAGCGCCGGGATGCGCCCGACGCCGAACAGGCCGGCGGAAACCACTGCCAGGAACGGCCGCAGGCGCTTGCCGGGCCCGAGCGCGGCGTAGCGCATCGCCTCGAACACCGGTGCCTCCAGCCCCGGCACTTCCGGCAACAGGCTGCCGAGGGTGTCGTCGACCGCGGCGCCGACATCGCGCAGCGCCGCATCGAAGCCGCCATCCAGCGAGAATGCGTCAAGCAAGCTTCGACGGCTCCGCCGTGACCGTGCCGTCCGGCCCGATCGCGATCTGCTCGATCTTCGCCTGCGCCTCCGCCAGCTTGCGCTCGCAGTGACGCTTCAGCGCGACGCCCCGCTGATAGGCGTCGATCGCCTGCTCGAGCGCGCCCTGGCCGCCTTCGAGCTGGCGTACGATGCGCTCGAGCTCGGCCAGCGCCTCCTCGAAGCTCAGCTTCGCGACATCGCCGTTCGGCGCGGCCGCCGGTGCGGTTGCTGGTTCCCGTGCCATCCCGTTCTCCGATGGGCCGTCTTTGTAGCGTCGCGCTCCGCCGCGCCGCAAGGCGCGGCCGTCAGCCTGGCAAGGCCGGCAGCCCGAAGACGATCGGGTGGAGCGCCACCAGCGCCGCCCAGGCGACGATCGCCAGCAGCAGGCGCCAGCCGGCGATCTCCTTCCAGACGAAGCGGTTGCGGCCGCCGAGGATGGCGGCGAAGGGGAGGAGGGAGGTGGCGGCGGCGTAGCGGCGCCATTCCTCGGGCGCCGCGCGGGTGCGCTTGCGGTCGATCGAGGCCATGCCGGCCAGCGTCGTCAGGAGGATCGACCCGAACAGCAGCAGGTCGGGGACGGCGCCGCGGACCAGCAGGTGGCCGATCGCCCAGAGCGAGAAGGCCCAGAGCATGGGGTGCCGGGTGACGCGGAAGATGCCGGTCGCGGCGTCCTCGCGGGCCAGCAGCCGCTCGCCGCCGACGGCGGTCGGGTTGGCGCCGGTGACCGAGCCGACGAAGAGCAGCAGCGTCGGCAGCATCAGGAACAGTGTGGCCCAGCGCGCGCCCTGGCCGAGGTCCCAGAGGACGGGACCGGCGGCATACCGGTAGGTGACGCCCAGAGCCGTCAGGCCAATCGCCGACGTGAGCGCGAACAGCCCGCGATAGGGACCGGCGCCGAGCTTGGCGAGCAGCATGCCCCTGAGCGGCGAGCCCGCGACGCCGAGATGCAAGACGATCCAGAAGAGCGCGGCTGCCGCCAGCGGCCCGATCATGGCGTCCACTGTCGGGACCCCGTTGCTATGCCCGCATCAGTGCGCCGACATGGGCGGCGGCGGAATCGGCCAGCGCCTCCAGGTCGTAGCCGCCCTCCAGCACCGAGACGACGCGGCCGCCGCAATGGCGGGCGGCCAGCTCGGTCAGCTTGTCCGTGACCCAGGCGTAGTCGTCCTCGAAGAGATTGAGCGCGGCCAGCGGGTCGCGGCTGTGGCCGTCGAAGCCGGCCGAGATGAAGACGAAATCCGGCCGGAAATCCTCCAGCGCCGGCAGCACGTGCTCGGCCACCACGAAGCGGAAATCGGCCGACCCGGCGTTGGCGGGCAAGGGCGCGTTGACGACATTGCCGGCGACGCCGCGCTCGCTGCGCGCGCCGGTGCCGGGATAGAGCGGCCACTGGTGGGTCGAGGCGTAGAAGAGCCGCGGGTCGGCGGCGAACATCGCCTGGGTGCCGTTGCCGTGATGGACGTCGAAGTCGATGACCGCGACCCGCGCGCAGCCATGCTCCTGATGGGCGCGGAGCGCGCCGACCGCGAC
>JBFWXJ010000138.1:5394-13846 GCA_050187535.1 Alphaproteobacteria bacterium
CGGCGGAAGGGCGTGCCGTGGGTGTACTTGTAGCCGCCGAAATAGGTGTCCCAGGTGTCGGAATGGGCGTCGAAATGCACCATGCCGACCGGCCGCTCGCGGGCGATCGCGCGCATGATCGGCAGCGTGACGAGGTGGTCGCCGCCGGCCGAGAGCGGGACGGCGCCCGCCGCGTGGACGCGGGCGAAGAACTTCTCGACGCGGGCCAGCGTGTCGGCGACGTCGGCGGGGTTGACCGGCACGTCGCCGTGGTCGCCGATGCGGGCCAGGCTGTAGGGCGCGATACCGGTCGCGTGATGCACCTTGCGCATCAGGCTCGACATGTTGCGGATCTCGCGCGGGCCGTGGCGGGCGCCCGGGCGATTGGTGGTGCCGCCGTCCCAGGGCACGCCGATCAAGGCGATGTCGAGCTGGGCAGCGTCGCGCTGGACGGGCAGCCGCATGAAGGTCGGGATGTCCGCGAAGCGCGGCATCACCGTGCCCTCGACGGGCTGCGGGAAGAGGGCGGGGTCGCGAATCTCGGCCATGCGTCGCGGCTCGTGTAGGTTCGGCAGGGGGCGGTCGGTCGGAGGGTACGGGGTGGCGGCGGCGGGCGCAAACGGCGGGGAGCAATCGGAGGTGGTGGCGTTCCTGTCGGACCCCGCCAGCCATGGCGGCCACCCGGTCGTGCGGGTCGAGACGCATGGCGCGATCGTGTTCCTGGCCGGCGACCGCGCTTGGAAGCTGAAGCGCGCCGTGCGCTTCCCCTACATGGACTTCTCGACGCCCGAGCTGCGCCGGGCCGCCTGCGCGGCGGAAATCCGGCTCAATCGGCGCACGGCGCCCGAGATCTACCTGGAGGCACCCGCGGTGACGCGCGAGGCCGACGGACGCCTTGCGATCGGCGGTGCCGGCGAGCCGGTCGACTGGCTGGTGGCGATGCGCCGCTTCCCCGACGACTCGGTGCTCGACCGCGTCGCCGATCGCGGCGGTGTCGACGCCGCACTGGCCGAGGCGATCGCTGACCACGTCGCCGATTTCCATGCCGCGGCCGAGCGTCGCCCTGAAGTCGGCGGAGTCGATGCCTTGCGCCGGGTGGCGGAGACGAATGCGCGGGTCTTCGCCGACTGTGCGCCGGTGCTGCCGGCGACCGACACGGCGGCGCTGGGAGCGGAGACTATGCGCCGGCTGGACGCGTTCGCCCCGCTGATCGAGCGGCGCCGGCGCGACGGGTATGTCCGTCTCTGCCACGGCGACCTGCACCTCGCCAACATCTGCCTGCTGGACGGCGCGCCGCGCCTCTTCGACGCGCTTGAGTTCGACGAGCGGCTGATCGAGATCGACGTCCTCTACGACGCGGCCTTCCTCGTCATGGACCTGTGGGCCCGCGGGCTCCGGGCCGAGGCGCAGCGCTTCCTCGGCCGCTGGGTCGAGCGCATGGACGACCTGGCCGGCCTGGCGCTGCTGCCGGTCTTCGTGTCGCTCCGGGCGGCGATCCGGGCGCATGTCTGCGTCGCCATGGCGCGCACCGGGAAGACGGGCGCCGCCGAGCGGGCGCGGGCCTATCTCGACCTCGCGCGCGACGCGCTGGCGGTCGAAGCGCCTCCCCTCGTCGCGGTCGGCGGGCTGTCCGGCACCGGCAAGTCGACGGTCGCATACCGCCTGGCGCCGCATCTGGCGCCGCTGCCGGGGGCGGTCGTCCTGCGCAGCGACGTCGTCCGCAAGCGGCTGGCGGGCGTTGCCGCGCAGGAGAAGGCGCCGCCCGCGGCCTATGGCGAGGCGATGACGGAGCGGGTCTACGCGACCCTCAGGGCCGACGCGGCGACCGCGCTCGCCGCCGGCCGGTCGGTCATCGTCGACGCCGTCCACGCGCGCCCCGACGAGCGGGCCGCGATCGAGCAGGTCGCCGTCCGCATCGGGGTGCCCTTCCACGGCATCTGGCTGGAGGCGCCGGCCTCGACGCTGGTCGCCCGCGTCGAGGCCAGGCGCGGCGACGCGTCGGACGCCGACGCGGGGGTCGTCCGCCGCCAGCTCGGCTATGATGTGGGTCCGATCGCCTGGATCCGCGTCCCGGCGGACACGGACGCCGGCGCGGTCGCCGCGGCGGCACACCGGATCGTCGACCCGGCGGCGGATTGATACGGATCAAGGCCGCCGGAACGGGCCGCATATAGGGAAACGCCATGCTCCATCGCATCCGCCTCGAGCTCGCCCGCACCCGCGACTTCCCCGACGGCAGCACGCGCCACGGCTACGAGCTGGTGGCGCCCTTGACCGCCGACGGCCATCTCGACGAGGAGGCGTGGAAGAAGGTGCGCCAGGTCTGCACCGTCCACCGCTTCTGGGCGGGCGAGGGCGACGCCACCGGCCAGCTCGTGCGCACGCGGCGCGGCCGCTGGTCGCTCTCCTACGAGGCCGGCGAGGACGACGACGAGCCGATCCACCGGCTGGAGGACCACCGCTTCGCAGAGGGCGAGTACGTCTCGATCCGCGAGCACGACGGCGAGGTCCGCCCGTTCAAGGTCGTCCATGTGCGCCCCGCCCCCGGCCTCGGGGACGCGTGAGTCCCGATCGGGATCGCTCGGGCGGTCCGACTCTCATGGTGAGCTTGTCGAACCATGAGACTCTCCGGCCGGCGCAACCTCATCCCTCGACGAACTCGGGATGAGGACACACTTCTTAGCCAAGTAGCGGCAGGCTACATCGGCCGCGGGTTGCTGCCGTCGAAGTAGCGGCTGAGGCGCAGCTCGCGCGGGTCGACGATCGGCGCGTCGCCGGCGACGAGGTCGGCGACGAGCCGGCCCGCGCCGGGGCCGATGCCGAAGCCGTGGCCCGAGAAGCCGGTCGCGACGTAGAATCCCGGCAACGCGTCGACGGCGGAGATGACAGGCACGGCGTCCGGCGTCGCGTCGATGAGGCCGCCCCAGGTGCGCGCCACCTGCATGTCCTTGAAGACGGGGAAGTCGCGCGCGACCAGCTTCTTCAGCTCCTCCAGCGCCGACTGGAGCGGCGGCGGGTCCATGACGCGGACCTTCTCAAACGGCGTCACCTGGTCGAGCGACCAGCGGCGCGGGCGAGTCAGCTCGTCGATGAAGCGCCGGCCGAGGCGCAGCTTCAGGTACTTGCGGTTCTTCTGGAAGGCCGGCAGGAACTGGAAGAAGAGGCGCAGCGTGTCCGGCACGATGTCGGTCACGTTGGTGTTGCGCTTGGCCATGGTGTAGCCGCCGTCGGCACGCTTGCGCAGGCCGTATTCGGGGCTGGCGAGCGTGTATTCCGGTCCGCCCGAAAGCGGCTTCGTGGCGAGCACCGAGCCCGTCACCATGAGCTGCGGGATGTCGATCCCGAGGTTGCCCGAGAAGAGGCGCGACCAGGCGCCACCCGCCAGCACCACCGCCTTGCAGGCGACGCGGCCCTTCTCCGTGACCACGGCCGCGACCCGGCCGCCCTCGGTCTCGATGCCGCGCACCGCACAGCCGGTGACCACCTTCGCACCCAGCCGCCGCGCGCCGCGGGCGATGGCGGGGGCGGCTATGCCGGGCTCCGCCTTGCCGTCGGTCGGCGAGAACAGGGCGCCTGCGAACCGCCGCGTGGCACCCGGCAGCATCTTCGCCGTCTCCTCCGGGCCGATCATGCGGTTGCCGAGCTGGTAGGGCCGCGCGTGCTCCAGCCATTTCTCGTTGGCCGCCAGCTCCGCCTCGTTGGCGCAGGCGAAGAGGGTGCCGCCTTGGACGTAGCCGGTGCGCTCGCCGGTCGTCTCGTCCATGCGCTGCCACAGCCGGTGCGCCTCGACGCTGAGCGCGATCTCGCGCGGGTCGCGGCGCGAGGTGCGCACGAAGCCCCAGTTGCGGCTCGACTGCTCGCCGCCGATCACACCCTTCTCGCAGAGCAAGGTCGGGATGCGCTTCTCGGCCAGCGACAGGGCGGCACAGACGCCGACGATGCCGCCGCCCACCACGACCACGTCGGTGCGCTCGGGCAGCTTGTCGTTTCCCGGAACCGGATCGACGGGCGGCGACGTCATGGTTTGGCCTCTGCTAATGGTGTGAGGGTGGGAGTGTGCGAGTTGCGAGCTGTTCGCACAACCGGACGTTCTGCGACCCGCGGCCGCAGCAGGCCGCGCAATGAGTGGCGCAATCTCGTCATTCGCCGCCGCGACCCGCCCTCGGCGACATCGTGAGGCCGAGGAACACCATCACCGCCCGGTTGAGCCGGACCACATCCTCGTCGTCGAGCCGCCCGATCCGCTCGCCGACCTTGGATTTCGGGATCGTGGTGATCTTGTCGACCATCAGCCGCGATGGGGAGCGCAGCCCGTTTCGCTCGTTCGGCTCGATCGGGAGCCGGAACAGCGGTGCGTCGGTCGGGTCGGTGGTGAAGGCGCAGATCGTGATCGAGCTCGTGGCGTCGAATGCATCGTCCTGCACGATGGTGACGGGGCGCGGCTTGCCCGAGTAGTCGCCACCGCCGGAAACGGTCCAGACTTCCCCCCGCCTCATCGCCTGCTTTCATCGGCGGTTCCGTCGCCCCACGCCGACACCGCGTCGATGAAGGTCTGGTCCTCCGCAGCACCGGCGCTCGCGGCCACGGCCGCCGACTGTCGGTGCGCCTCGGTCCTGAACGAAGCCGCGCGCAGGTCCGGCACCCAGATCTGGATCGGCCGCAAACCCTGCGCCCGCAACCGCTCGCGGTGCTCCCGCACCTTCACCCGCGTCGGCTTCGCGCCTCGTGCCGATGGTGCCATGGCCCACTTTCGCAAAAGTTACATGTAACTATATCGCGAAGCTCGCGCCGTTCAAAGGTACGGCCGCGGCTTGCTGCCGTCGGTGTAGCGGCTGAAGCGGAGCGGCTTGGGGTCGACGATCGGCCGGTCGCCGGTCACGAGGTCGGCCATCAGGCGGCCGGCGCCGGGGCCGATGCCGAAGCCATGGCCGGAGAAGCCGGTCGCGATGAAGAATCCGGGCATCGCATCGACCGCGGAGATGACCGGCACGACGTCGGGCGTCACGTCGATGACGCCGCCCCAGGCCTGGGCGATCTCGAGGCCGGCCAGCTTGGGGAAGTCGCGGCCGACGATCGCCTTGGCCTCCTCCAGGCCCGGCATCAGCGGGGCGGGGTCGAGGATGCGCTCGCGCTCGAACGGCGTCTCCTGGTCGAGCGACCAGCGCCGGAGGATCCGCATCTCCTCGATGAACTTCGACCCGAGTCGCAGGCGGCGCTCGTTGCGCTCCGCCTTCATGGTCGGCAGGAAGCGCACGAGCTGCCGGAACGTGTCCGGCACGATGTCGTAGATCGAGTTGCCGCGCCGGGCGATGTTGTAGCCGCCGTCCTCGCGCTTGCGGATGCCGTAGTCGGGCGTGCCGACGCCGCCGGTGAAGCCGCCGTCGATCGGGCGGGTGCGCATGACGGAGCTCATGACGCGGATCTGCGGCAGGTCGATGCCGGCGTTGCCGGCGAAGAGCCGCGACCAGGCGCCGCCCGCCAGCACCACCGCGTCGCAGGCGACCCGGCCCTTCTCGGTGACGACGCCGGAGATCTTGCCGCCCGTCGTCTCGACGCCGCGCACCGCGCAGTTCGTCAACACCTTGGCGCCGAGCCGCCGGGCGCCGCGGGCGATGGCGGGGGCGGCCATCTGCGGCTCGGCCCGGCCGTCGGTCGGCGACCAGATGCCGCCCGCGACCTTGCGGGTCATCGCCGGCAGCAGCTTCGCCACGGTCGCCCCGTCGACCACGCGCATGTCGAGCTGGTAGGGCCGGGCGTGCTCCATCCAGGCTTCCTTGCCCGCCAGCCCCTTCGGGTCGTCGACCAGGTAGAAGACGCCGGCGCGGCGGAAGCCCGTCTCTTCGCCGATCTTCGCGTTCAGGCCATCCCAGATGCGCAGGCTCTCGATGCACAGCGCGATCTCGCGCGGGTCGCGCTGGGCGACGCGCACCCAGCCCCAGTTGCGGCTCGACTGCTCGCCGCCGATGACGCCTTTCTCGCAGAGCACCGCGTCGATGCCCTTCTCGGCCAGGGCCAGCAGCGTGCTGACGCCGATGATGCCGCCGCCGATGACGACGACGCCGGTCTTCTTCGGCAGGACGTCGTCGGAGGGGACAGGATCGACGGGCGGCGACATGGCGGCTCTCCGGAAGCGGTCGTCATCAGACTGCCACGGATCGCGCGCCCGGCTATTGGACGAATTTATACCGACGATGTTCAGTGGTGGTGGCCGGGATAGTGGTCGTGATGGCCGCCGCCGAAGCGGTCGATGTGGTAGGGCGCCCGCGCCAGCCCGGGGCAGAACTTGCCGACGACCTTGGCGAGCCGCTCGTAGAGCGCCTTGTTCGGCCGGTTCGTCTTCTCCAGCCGGGCTCGCGCCGCCTCGATCCGCTTGGCGACGTCGCCGAGGTCGATGGTCGTCAGGCGGCGGTTCTCGACGACCATGCGCCCGCCGACCATGACCGAATGCACGCCCGTCCCGTCCTCGGTGTGGACGATCTGGTTGACCGCGTCGTTGAGCGGCAGCCAGTTCACGTGGCCCGTGTCGAGGAAGACGATATCCGCCTTCCAGCCCGGCGCCAGCCGCCCCAGCCGATCGCCGAATCCCAGCGCCCGGGCGCTGCCCTCGGTCGCCGCGCGCAGCACCTCGGCGGTCGTCACCCAGCGCGCGATGTCCGGCCCCTGCACCTTGGAGACCATCGAGGCGAGCCGCATCGATTCGTAGAGGTTCTGGTTGTCCGAGCAGTTCGAGCCGTCGGTGCCGATGGCGACGTTGACCTTGCGGTCGAGCATGCCGCGCATGTCGGCCAGCCCGTTGCCGAGCCGCATGTTGCTGCCGGGGTTGTGCGAGACCGAGGCGCCGCGGTCGCCGAGCAGCGCCATGTCCTCGCCGTCCAGCCAGACGCCGTGCGCCACCGTGAAGTCCGGACCGACCAGGCCGAGCGAATCCAGGTGCTTCGTCAGGGTCGTGCCGTAGCGCCTGAGGCCGACGACCGCCTGCACCTTCGATTCCGAGACATGGCTGTGCAGGCCGACGCCGAAGTCGCGCGCCAGCTTCAGGCACCCCGTCAGGAACGCGTCCGAGCAGTGGTGGGGGATGGTCGGCGCCACGGCCATGCGGATGAAATCGGGATCGAACGGCCACGCCTTCATCGCCTTGCGCATGTTGGCGAGCGTCGTGCGGTAGGGTGCCAGCTTGAGGCGCTCGACATCCTTGCGCAGGGCCGGCGGCAGGGCGTCCATCAGCCCGGGGATCGCCTCGTAGAAGGAGAGGTCGGCCACCATCGGCGCCACGACGGCGCGCATGCCCGCGTCCTGGTAGGCCTGCCCCGAGGCGACGAGGCCCTCGACGGTCGGCGTCGGGAACTGGAAGGTCAGGTCGTAGGCCGCCGTGCAGCCCTTCAGCAGCATCTCGGCCGCACCGACCAGCGTCGAGAGATAGTTGTCCTCGGTCGCGCGGTTGCCGCCGATCCAGGGAGCGGCGGTCAGGAGAAGCTCGAGCGTCCAGCGGTCGCCCATCCCCTTGGCCAGCCCGCCATGGCCGTGGGTATGGCCGTTGATCAGGCCCGGATGCAGCAACCGGCCGCGCGCGTCGATGTCCATGGTGCCGTCGGGGGCGGACAGTCCCGGCCGCCCGATCTCGCGGATCGTGTCGCCCTCGATCAGGATGTCGGCGTGGTCGAAACGGCTGCCCTGCACCACGCGGCCGCCCCGGATCGCCGTGTACGCTATCCCTGCCATTCCCCGCCTCCCTGTGTCCGTCAACGATCGGGGAAGGGCGGGAGGAAGATCAAGTCCCGGGGCCGGCGGGCTCGATGAAGGCGATGCGGTAGCCGTCCGGGTCGCGCACGGCGAACTCGCGCATGCCGTAGGACATGACCTCCGGGCCCCATTCGAAGGGAACGAGCCCTTCCAGGCGAGCGGCCAGCGCCGTCACGTCGTCGGGATGCAGGTAGAGGGTGCCGGCCATCTCGGGCTCGGCGATGCCGATGGGCGGGTCGGAGAAGAACTGCAGCGTCACCGGGCCATGGGTCAGCTCGATCCAGGTCGGCGCCTCGACCGGGTGGCGGCCGGTGACGCGGAAGCCCAGCAGGTCGCGATAGAAGGCGATGGTCGCCGCGGTGTCACGGACGCGCAGGCTGGGGACGGGGCCGCGGCAGAACCGGGTCATGCGGATCGGCCTTCGATGGCGGAACGTGGGGCGGGTCGCGGGCATTCTATGCGAACCTGTCCCGGCGTCCCGGCATACCGTCGCGGTGGCCGCGATCCGCATTCGCGCGCCGAAAACAACTCACGAGGGAAGGAACGGGCCATGGCGATCGCCAAGAACACAATCTGCCTGTGGTACGACCGGGATGCCGAGGCAGCCGCCCGCTTCTACGTCGCGACCTTCCCGAACAGCGCGATGGGAGCCGTGCATCGCGCGCCCGGCGACTATCCGTCCGGCAAGTCGGGCGACGTGCTGACGGTCGAGTTCACCGTCGCCGGCATCCCG
>JBFWXJ010000139.1:0-13803 GCA_050187535.1 Alphaproteobacteria bacterium
GTGGTCACCTTCGCCAGCGCCGGCGGCAATTCCGCACTGGCCAAGTCCGGCCCGTACACGAACGAGCCCGACTGCACGGCGATTCCCTGAGCATGCCGGAGATAGCGGGCATACGGCGCCCGCATGTCTGGGGGATCGGGCTCGGGCGCACTGGCACCACCTCGCTGTGCGCAGCGCTGCGGTTGCTGGGATATCGGCGCGTCGTCCACAATCCCCGGTTCGAGCAGCTGGCGCGCATCGATGCCGCGTCCGACAACGGCTGCACGATCTTTTACAAATATCTCGACCGGCGGCATCCCGGCTCGAAGTTCGTG
Source organism: Alphaproteobacteria bacterium (assembly GCA_050187535.1). Taxonomy (GTDB): domain Bacteria; phylum Pseudomonadota; class Alphaproteobacteria; order ATCC43930; family Allostellaceae; genus Allostella. The sequence goes on from JBFWXJ010000139.1 coordinate 315, forward strand.
CTGACGATCCGCGACCTGGAGCCGTGGCTCGAATCCGCCCGCTACATCCACGACACGATCCCCGTCGGAGGACCGCAGGCGGACATCATGATCATGCGACGCATGATGCTGTACGAGACGGTGGCATACGATCGCGACCGCTTCGCCGCCGCCTGGGAGCGCCACCACGCCGACGTCAGGCGCTACTTCCGCGACCGGCCGGACGACCTGCTGGAGCTGCGCATGATGGATGGCGAGGGCTGGGAACGCCTATGCCCGTTCCTCGGGCTGCCGGCGCCGGACGACCCCTTCCCGCATCTCCACCGTCGCGCCCCCTGAGGAAGCGGGCGCGGAGGGCGCCTCGGGCGGGCCGCCCAGCCAGCGGCCGATCCGGCGGAAGACACGCCCCATCAGGCGCCACAGCTTCGGCAGGAGCCAGATCACCGCCGCCATGAACAGCGCCAGCAGAGCGATGAACACCCAGGGATGCTGGACGGCGGCCCAGAGGCCCGCGAAGACGGCGAAGTCCTCGGCGACCGATGCGCCCCAGTTCGTAAAGGGTTCCGGCGAGGTGTTGATGACGACCCGGGCGCTCGCCTTGGTCGCATGACTGGCGGTCGCCAGCGTTCCGCCGATCAGGCCGGCGGCCAGGCCGACCGCAGGGTCGATGTCCCAGACCGCGCCGGCGGAGAGCAGCGCCCCCGCCGGGATACGGATGAAGGTATGGAGCGCATCCCAGCCGGTGTCGACGCCCGGCACCTTGTCCGCGACGAACTCGACCGCGTACATCAGCGCCGCCGCCATGATGACGATGGGCGACGCCAGGATCTGCAGGTCGGGCGGCAACGTCATCGCGCCGGTCGCGCCCATCAGCCCGAGCCCGAGCATCGCCGCGTAGAGGTTGATGCCGCTCGCCCAGCCGACGCCCAGCGTCAGCGCGATCGCCGATACCGGATCCATCCTCGCCGCTCCCTCTGTCGTCCCCCGTCGGGACGACGCCAGATTGCCGCACAACGGCGCGGCGTTGTGGGGAATTCCGGGGCGAGGCTAGGATCGTGGGCTTTACCGCCCCTGCCCCTCGCCGCCCGGAGACCAGACGCCATGCAGGATCTCGCCTTCCGCTCCGCCAAGGAGCTCGCCAGCCTCGTCCGCCGCAAGAAGGTCGGCTGCCTCGAGCTCCTCGACGAGTACCTGGCACGGGTCGAGGCACACAATCCGGCGCTGAACGCCATCGTCGCCATGGACGTCGATGGCGCGCGCAAGCGCGCCAAGGCCGCCGACCGGGCGCTGGCACGTGGCAAGTCCTGGGGGCCGCTGCACGGCGTGCCCATGACGATCAAGGAATCCTTCGACGTCACGGGAATGCCGACGACCTGGGGCCTGCCCGCCTATGCCGACAACGTCGCACCGAAGAACGCGCTCGCCGTCGACCGCATGCTGGAGGCGGGCGTCGTGCTGTTCGGCAAGACCAACGTGCCGGCGTGGCTCGCCGACTGGCAGAGCTTCAACGCCGTCTACGGCACCTGCAACAACCCCTGGGATTTGTCGAAGACCCCGGGCGGCTCGTCCGGCGGCTCGGCGGCGGCGCTGGCTGCGGGGCTGACCGGTATCGAGGCAGGCAGCGACATCGGTGCCTCGATCCGCAATCCCGCCCACTACTGCGGCGTCTACGGCCACAAGCCGACCTTCGACATCTGCCCGCCGCGCGGCCAGGCGCTGCCGGGACGCCTCTCGGGGTCGGACATCGCGGTCATCGGCCCGATGGCGCGCAGCGCCGACGACCTCGACATCGCGCTCACCGCCATGGCCGGCCCGGACGCGATCGAGGCCGGGTGCTGGCAGCTCCGCCTGCCGCCCTGCCGCAAGAAGACGCTGCGCGAGTTCCGCGTGGCGGTGATGCTGGACGACCCCAACGCCGAGGTCGACATCGAGGTCCAGGACAAGCTGCAGGCACTCACCGACTTCCTGGCGAAGAAGCGGGTGAAGATCAGCGACGCGGCACGTCCGGACATGGACACGGGCGAGGCCAACCGCGTCTACATCCATCTCCTTCGCATGGCCACCTGCGGCCGCCAGACCGACGAGGAGTTCGCGAAGAACCGCGCCATCGCCGAGAGCCTTCCGAAGGACGACGAGAGCTACTACGCGCGCATGATGCGCGCGAACACCGGATCGCACCGCGACTGGCTCGTCTTCAACGAGAGGCGCCGGCACATGCAGTGGGCATGGCACGCCTTCTTCCAGGAGTTCGACCTGCTGCTCTGCCCGGCCGCGTCGTCGACCGCCTGGCCGCATGACCAGGAGGGCGAGCGCCACGACCGCACGATCATCGTGAACAACAAGAAGGTGCCGACCACCGACCAGCTCTTCTGGGCAGGCTACACCGGCGTCGTCCACATCCCCTCGACGGTGGCGCCGGCCGGGCTGGGCTCGAGCGGGCTGCCGGTGGGCGTGCAGATCGTCGGCCCCTACGGCGCGGACCGCACCACCATCGCCTTCGCGAAGCTGCTGGAGAAGGAGTGGCAGGGCTTCGAGCCGCCGCCCGGCTACGCCTGAGCGCGGCCGAGCGCCGCGACCAGCCGGCCGAGCGCCGCCAGCCCGGCGGCGCCGAGCCGGACGTCGCGGTGCAGCGGCTCGCAGTGGCTGTCGGCCACTTCGGCCAGCGGGATGGCGGCGACCGGCTGGCCGCCGGCACGCGCCAGCTCCGCGTAGAGGAGGGGGTGCGCCGCGGCACGCAGCTCGACGAGACGAGCGCCGGGCGGCGCGAACACGATGTTGGCGAGCCCCGCGCCGTGGGTCCCGATGATCCATTGGGCGCCCGAGAACAGGCGCATCTGCTCCCCGATGGCGAGCCCGGCCGGATCGACGGCTTCGAACCCGGCACCGGCGAGGATCGCGACGGCCGCTTCCTCGTCCAGCAGCCGCCGCTGCCCGGCGCCGGCGCGGCAAACGAAGAGGCGCCGCGTGCCGGCCGGCGACGCACGACCGGTCGCGGCGACGACACCGCGCCAGAAGGCGACCGCGGCCGGCAGCGTGACGCGCGTCGGGAAGACGGGGCGCGTGAGACCGGCGACCGCGCCCGGGACCGGCCGCAGGTCGAGGTCGGGCAGGTCCAGGGCCCCCCGGGCTAGGTCGAGCGCCGCCCGCTGCGCATCGTCGAAGTCGCCGTTTACGAGAACCGGGTGCGCCGCGAGATCGGGCCGGCGCTTCAGGACGGCGAGCCGCGGCAGGAAGTCGACCAGCCAATGGTAGTGGTTGCGCGCCCCGCCCAGCACGAAGCAGCCGGAGCCGAGCGGCGCCTGCCGCAGCGCCGGCACATGCCGTTCGAGCGCGGCGGCGGCTTCCGGGCCGAAGAGATGGGCGTACTTGCCGTCGCCATACACGCGAAAGGCATCGAGGAAGGTCTCGCCTGTCGGCGTGACGGGCAGGAACTGCGGGAGCACGACGAAGGCCCGCTCGAACGCCACGCACCCGATACCATCGGGCCGCTCCGGCGGCACCAGCCAGGACGGGCCGCCGGCGCCGGCCGTCGCCACGGCGCCCTCCAGCTTGCGGTCGACGATGCGGAGCATCGAAGGCATCGGGCGCGCACGCGGCTGCGGAAGTCAAGGCGAAGGGCGGCTACAGTGCGCGTCGACCCATCCGCATTCGAGGATCGCGATGACCGAGCCCGCCGACCATCAGAGCGTCGCCCAATGGTTCGACCGCTGGACCCAGCTGGTGCGCGCCCGCGACTTCGGCACGGCCCGCACGATGTTCGAGCCGACGGTCGTCGGCTTCGGCACGCATGCCGACATAGTGGTCGGCATGGACGCCCTGGAAGCGGGCCAGTGGCGGCAGATCTGGCCGAACATCACCAACTTCCGCTTCATGACGGAGAAGCTGCACGCCGACGTGTCGCCGGATCGGCTCATGGCCGTCGCCGTCCTGCCCTGGACGTCCACCGGCTACGACGTGGAGGGAAACCCCTTCCCGCGCGGCGGACGGGCGACCGTCGGCCTGCGGCGCGGGCGTGTGGATGCGCCCTGGCTCGGCATCCACACGCATCTCTCGCTCAATCGCGGCACGCCGGACCGCACCTTCGGCCAGCGCACCGCGATCGCCTGAAACCTCGGCTCAGTGCCAGCCGAATCAACGCCAGCCGAATCAACGCCAGCCGGCGCGGTCCATGATCTTCAGCGCCTCGCCGCTGTTGGCGGCATAGGTCTTCGCGTTCAGGGAATCGGCCTTGAACGTGCCCCACGAAACCAGCGTGGGATGCGTTTCCGCATTGTCGACCACGGGATACTCGTAGTTGCCGAGCGCGAAGATGCGCTGGGCGAACGGCGTGGCGAGATACTCCAGGAACTTCTGTGCGGTCGCGCGGTTGGGCGCGTTCCGGCAGACGCCGCCGCCGCTGATGTTGACGTGGGTCCCGCGGTTGCCCTGGTTCGGGAAGACGACGCCGACCTTTGCGGCAATGGCCTTCTCGTCCGCCTTCGACGAGTTGGCGAGGCGCGCCAGATAGTAGGTGTTGGTGACGGCGATGTCGCCCTCGCCGGCAGCCACCCCCTTGATCTGGTCGGTGTCGCCACCGCGCGGCGGCCGGGCGAGGTTGGCGACGAGGCCGCGTGCCCAGGCTTCCGTCTTCTCCGGCCCGTTCGCCGCCAGGATCGAGCCCGTCAGCGACAGGTTGTAGATGTGGGTCGAGCTGCGGATGAGGATCTTGCCCTTCCACCTGGGATCGGCCAGATCCTCATAGTCCTTGATCTCGCCCGGCTTCACCTTGTCCTTGTTGTAGACGATGACGCGGGCGCGGCGGGAGAAGCCATACCACTGCCCGTCCGGGTCGCGCACCGAGGCGGGCACCAGCTCGTCCAGAGCCGCCGACTTGATCGGCTGGAAGATGCCCTGGTTCTCGGCCGCCTGGAGCCGGCCGGCATCGACCGTGATGAACACGTCGCAGGGGCTGTTGGCGCCTTCGGCCTTGATGCGCTCGATCAGCTTCTCGGCGGTGTCCTCGATGATGCGGACCCGCACGCCGGTCTGCTTGGTGAATTCCTCGTAGAGCGCATTGTCGGTGTCGTAGTGGCGCGCGGTGTAGAGATGCAGGTCGGCCGCGGCCGCCGGCAGCGTCGTTCCCAGCACGAGCGACGCCATCAACGTCGCGAGTGTCCCCTGTCGCATCCCACCTCCCTTTCGATGCGGCGCCGAGGGCGCCCGACGGCAGTGAATTAGTGCGACAGGGGCGCGAGTGCAAGTAAGTCTCAGGAACGGGAACGCTACACCGGGTTCCTCGCGATCAGCTGCTTGGCGATGATGAGGCGCTGCAGCTCGTTGGTCCCCTCGCCGATCGCCAGCAACGGGGCATCGCGGTAGAGGCGCTCGACGGGGAATTCCTTGGAGTAGCCGTAGCCGCCATGGATGCGCATCGCCTCCAGCGAGTTCTCCAGAGCCGCTTCGCTGGCGAAGAGCTTGGCCATGCCGGCTTCCATGTCGCAGCGCCGCCCGGCGTCGTAGGCCTCGGCGGCCGCGCGCACGAGATGGCGGGACGCCTCGACGCGCGTCGCCATGTCGGCGAGCTTGAGCTGGATCGCCTGATGCTCGCAGATCGGCTTGCCGAAGGTCTTGCGCACCTGCGAGTACCGCACCGCCTCGTCGAGGGCCGCCTGGGCAACGCCGACGCCGCGGGCCGCGACATTGATGCGGCCCAGCTCCAGCCCCGCGAGCGCGTGCTTCAGGCCGCTGCCGGGCTCGCCCGAGACGAGATTGTCGTGCGGGATGCGGAATCCGGAGAACACCAGTTCCGCGCTGTCGATGCCCTTGTAGCCGAGCTTCTCCAGCTTCCGCCCGACCGTGAAGCCCGGCCCCTTCTCCGCCAGGAACATGGTCATGCCGCGGTGGCGCGGCTGGGCCTCGGGATCGGTCTTCACCAGCACCGCGAAGCACTGGCCGTGGATGCCGTTGGAGATCCAGGTCTTCGTGCCGTCGATCACCCAGCCGTTGCCCTCCGGCCGGGCGACGGTGCGGATCGCCTGCAGGTCGGTGCCGCAATCGGGCTCGGTCAGCGCCAAGCCGCCGCGCATCTCGCCCGACGCGAAGCGCGGCAGGAACCGTTTCTTCTGCTCGTCGGTGCCGAAGCGCTGCACGGCCGAAGCCATGATGAGATGCGAGTTGAAGATGCCGGACAGCGACATCCACACCCGCGACACGGATTCGACGATCCGCGAATAGGTCGAGGCGTTGAGGCCGAGCCCGCCGTATTCCGTCGCGATGGTCGCGCCGAAAAGGCCGAGCTCCTTCATCTTGCCCACGATCTCCTCGGGGTAGATGTCGTCGTGCTCCAGGTGGTGGACGTGCGGCTTCACGTCGCGGTCGAGGAAGCGCTGGACGGCGTCCAGCATCAGCGCGTCCTGCTCGGCGGCGTCGGCCGCGTCCTGCGGGCGGGGGGCGTCGGTCATAGGGTCCGGGCTCCGTTCAATAGGCGGCGCGGTCGGCGACGCCGTGGCCGCGCATGGCGGTGAGGATGGCGCGGTCGTAGATCATGAAGACCGTGCCGTCGGCCTTGAGCCCGCGGGTGCGCACGGTGACGATGCCCTGGCCCGGCCGCGACGCCGAGGCGCGCTTGGCCAGCACCTCACTCTCGGCATAGATGGTGTCGCCGGCGAATACCGGCGCCGTCAGCTTGATGTCGGTCCAGCCGAGATTGGCGATCGCATGCTGGCTGACGTCGGCGACGCTCATCCCGGTGACGATGGACAGCGTCAGCGCGCTGTTGACGAGCGGCCGCCCGAACTCGCTCTGCGCCGCGTAGGCCGCGTCGAAATGCAGAGGGTGCGTGTTCATCGTCAGCAGTGTGAACCAGGTGTTGTCCGTCTCCGTGATCGTCCGCCCGGGACGATGCTCGTAGACGTCGCCGACGGTGAACTCCTCGAAGTATCGCCCGGGCGACGCCCGGTACCGTTGCGGCCCGATCTCGCGGCTGCCGACCATCCGGATCCTCCCGACTTCTTCTCGCAGATGTCGACCGACTAGGGCCGCCAGCCGTCGAAGCTGTCAAGACAGCAACCGGGCACGGCGCTACGATCGCATAGCGTCATGAGGCATCCGGCGTCCCTGCCGACAGCCGGCCATGGACGTAGGAGGAATGACCCATGCCCGATCTGAAGCTCTACGGCGTCGCCGCGTCCCGCGCCTTTCGCACGCTTTGGGCGGCCAAGGAGCTGGGGCTCGACTACGAGCACGTGCCGATCGGCTTCGACGGCGCCAACCGCACGCCGGATTACCTGGCGGTCAACCCCATGGGCAAGGTGCCGACGATCCGCGACGGCGGCTTCACCTTGTGGGAGTCGCTGGCGATCAACCTCTACCTCGCCAAGAAGCATGGCGGCGCCATGTACCCGGCGACGCTGGAGGACGAGGCGCGGACCTGGCAGTGGTCGTTCTTCGCCGCGACCGAGCTCGATCGGCCCATCCTGGACTGGGCCCGCCACACCCTCGTCCTGCCCGCCGAGAAGCGCAATCCCGAGACCGCGGCCAAGGCGCTGGAGGAGCTGGCGCCCAAGCTCGCGACCATGGAGCAGGCGCTGGCGGGACGGCCCTACCTGCTGGGCGACCGATTCACCATCGCCGATCTGAACGTCGCATCCGTCATGTATCGCATGCTCTGGGGCGACCTGACCCGCACCCCCGCCGTCGGCGCCTGGCTCGCCCGCTGCTACGAGCGACCGGCCGCGAAGGAAACCCGCAAGATGCGCGAATGACGGCCGCGCTCGACCGGCTCCTCGCCATCGGCGAGGACGAACCGGGAGTGGCGGCCGCCGCGATCGTCGGCGGGCGGGTCGTCTGGATGCGCTGCGCCGGCCTGGCCGACACGGCGCACCGCGTCCCGATCCGGCCGACGACGCGCTTCCATCTCGTCTCGTGCAGCAAGCCCTTCACCGCGGCGACGGCGCTCGCCGCCGTCGCCGCCGGCAAGCTGGCCCTCGACGACGACATCCGCCGGCACCTGCCGGAGATGACGCCGCCCGACCACGGCAGGCCGGTGCTGGTCCGTCATCTCCTCTCGATGACGAGCGGCCTCGACGACGTGCTGGAGATCGCCCGCCTGGGCGGTGTCTGGCACCCTTCCCCGTCGCGCCCGGCGGACCTCCTGGCCTTGGCGCTCCGCCGAAGCCGGACCAGCGCGCCGCCGGGCGGCCGGTTCATGTACTGCAACGGCAACTTCGTGCTGCTCGACGAAATCCTCCGGCGGATCGACGGGCGCTCGGCCGACGCGGCCAGGCGTCAGGCCGTCTATGGGCCGCTCGGGCTCGGCGGTGCCACGGACCGGCCCCATGACGGGCTGATCCTGCCGGACCTGGCGGTGCCGCATGTGGACGCCGAGGGCGGTTGGCAACGGCCCACCGACATCGTCGGCATTTGCGGCGACCGGGTCGTCGCCTCGCTGGAGGACATGGTCGGCTGGATCATGTCGCTGCGCGAGGGGCGCATCGGCGACCTCGCCACGACCGCGGAGATGTCGCGGCGCAGCCGGCTCGCCGACGGACGCGAGCTGCACTACGGTCTTGGCTTCTTCGTGCGTGGGTGGCGCGGCCTCCGCGCTCTCGGCCATTTCGGCACGCAGCCCGGCTACAAGGCAGGATTCGTGTTGCTGCCGGAACGCGACGTCGCCGTCGTCATGCTGGCGAACCGCGAGGATGTCCATCCGGGGCGCCTGGTGCCGCAGATGCTGGCGACCCTGCTGCCCGACACCGCCGAGGGGCGGGTCGACGCGGGTGCGGTCCCGACCGGAGAGTTCGCCGACCCCGAGACCGGCGAATGGGCGCGCCTGACGGCCGGCGAGGACGGCGCCACCGTGGAGCTGCTCGGCTTTTCCGCCCGGCTGGTGCCGGACGGCGACGGCTGGCGCGACGACGGCGGCCTCGGCGCCCTGATGCCGGTCCGCGTATCGCGCGCGCCGGGTGGCGGCGTCGACGTCGACATCGGCGGCGCGGCGGCGCGGCTGGCACCCGTTCCGGACGCCGCTGGGATATCGTCGGCCGACGACTGTGCCGGCAGCTACGACGGCATCGGCATGCCGACCCGCCATGTCATACGCCGGGGTCCGGCAGGGTTGGAGATCGCCTACGGCCCCGCCGGCGACAGCGCGCGGGTATTCCCGATGCGGCCGATCGGCCGCGACCTCTTCCTGGTCGAGCCGACGGCCCCCGGCATCGCCCACCGCCACGTCTTCCGCTTCCACCGCGACGCGCGCGGCACCGTGTGCCGCGCCGCCGTCACGATGGAGCGCCTTAAGGGGGTGCCGCTCGAACGGTGCGGCTGAGCCTCAGATCGTGCCGAGCTGCCGGGCAAGGTCGATCAGGTCGGTCGCCACGAAGTCGAACGGATGTTCGGCCTTCTTGTCCTTCACCTGGCTCGGCCCGTACTCGGTCGGCCGCGGGAAGAAGGCCGTCCGCAGCCCCTGGCGCGAGGCCGCCAGGAGGTCGCTGTTGTGTGCGGCCGTCATCAGCACTTCCTCGGGTTTCAGGCCGAGCAGCGCGGGCGCCATGCGATAGGTCTCGGGATCCGGCTTGTAGTGCCGGCAGATTTCCGCCGACAGGATCGTGTCGAACGGCATGCCCGCGCGCTTAGCCATGTTGAGCAGCAGCGCCACGTTGCCGTTCGACATCGGCGACAGGATCATCTTCGGCTTCAGCGCGAGCAGCCCGGGCACGGTGTCGGGCCACGGGTCGAGGCGGTGCCAGACGCGCCGCCAGTGATCACGGTCCTCCTCGCCCAGGTGATCGAGGCCGAACTTCGGCAGCAAGGCATCGAGCGATTCGCGATGCAGCGTGTCGAGATTGGCCCAGGGCCTCTCACCCTTGCGTACCCGGTCCATGCCCGGGTGATACATCGCCCGCCACTGATCGGCGAAGGCGCCCCAGTCGATGGTGAGGCCGCGCTCGCGCCCCCAGGACTCGCCCTCGCGGATGATCGAGCTGCGCCAGTCCACGAGTGTGCCGAACACGTCGAAGACCAGCGCCTTGATGCCGTGGGCCATTTCCGTCCCTCGATCGAAGTGATTGTTGCGGAGACTATGCCTGCCAGACACCGAGCCCGTCCTGCCATTGGATGCGGCAGCCGAACGGCTCGGAGAGTGCGGCCAGTCGTTCGATGATACGCTGCCCCGTCGCCTTGTCGGCGAGCCGCGGCGTGCCGCGCCGGCCGGGCGGATCGGCCTGCGACATCTCGATCGGGTGGAACGCGAGCGAGGCGAGCCGACCGTCGGCGAAATGCAGGATCGGCACGACGCTCTCGTAGTAGACGGCATCCGTGAAGTTGAGCGAGCCGGTCTTGCCGGCGCGAGCCGCGTAGTAGTCCATCGGCATCGCTGTCGCTGCCGGCAGGCCCAGCACCTCGTACTGATCGGCCGGCACCGGCTCGGTCGCGTCGCGATGGAAGATGAAGTTCCCGAGGCTGTAGAAGATCGGCTTTCCGGCATGGACCTCCGTGCCGCGAAGCTGATGGGGACCGTGGCCGAGATAGGCGGTCGCACCCGCATCGATGCAGGCCCGCGCGAAGGCGACCAGCCATTCGGGCGTGCGCGTCACCGGGTTCGCCGGCTCGTGGGTATGGCCGTTGACCAGCACGATGTCTGCGAAGGCCGCCGCGTTGCGGATGTCCCGCAACACCCGCTCGACGTCGCTCGCGTCGAGCCCCTCGACAATCCGAGTCTCGGTGCCCAATGCCAGCGTCAGGTTGGCGTTCTCGAAGAGCCGCGGATTGCCCTGAGCCGCCTGGGCGGCGGCGATCGTCCTGAAGGTGACGGGGTCGAGCTCGAGCTTGCGCTTGACCCGCACGCCGTTGACTCCAGGGCGGCCGGCGACATCGCCGCGCTGCGCGCCGGCGCGATGGCTGGCGGGAAAGGTCGTCGTCAGGCTGATCATCGCGACCCGACCGACGATCGTGTCGAGATAGACCGCCTTCCCCGCGAGCGCCAGGTTCTCACCGCAGCCCGAATGGGCGAGCCCGCGCGAATCGAGGACTTGCGCCGTCGCTCGCAGTCCTTCGATCCCCCAGTCGCAGGCATGATTGTTACCGCGCGCGAAGAGGTGGAAGCCCATGGCGACCAGGTCGTCGACCGTGCCCGGTGGCGCCACGAGGTAGCTGCCGCCGCGCTCCGCCGCCGGCGATCCCGCGAACGTCGCCATGTCGAAGACGTTGGTCTCCAGGTTGACGGAGGCCACGTCGACGCCGCGGATGAGATTGCACAGCCCGTGAAAGCCCGGATCCTCCGGTCGGTCGAGATGGCGCGTGCGTTGCCCGACGATCGCATCGCCGACCGCCGTCAGCGACCACTGCCGACCGGCCGGAAGCGCTGTGTCCTTCGTGAAATCGCCGCTTGCCATCCACCCTCCCGGCGCCCCCCGGCGCGGCCGGACTCTAGACCGCCGCCGGGATTGCCGCCATGGCGCCCGCCATGGTCGAATGGCGCTGATCCGGGGGAATCGAAATGGCCGTCACCGAAGCGCTGGTTCAAGAGATCGAAGCGGCTTTCAACAGCCGCGACGTCGAACGCATCCTGTCCCACTTCGCCGAGGACGGGGTGTTCTGCACCGCCCGCGGCCCGCTGAAGACGGGCATCGAGCTCAAGGGAAAGGCCGTGATCGGCGCGTTCCTGCGCGAGCGGTTCGGCCATATCCCGGACATGTACTGGCACCCGCACTACCGCTTCGTCGCCGGCGATCATGCGGTCTCCTACTGGACGGTGACCGGAACCGACGCACGCAGCGGCGAACGGCTCGACCTGCACGGCTGCGACATCTTCCGCTTCCGCGGCGACAAGATCGTGCACAAGGATACCTTCTGGAAGCAGCTCGCCGGATAGAACGGCGAGAAGGACCGGGCCGATGATCGAGCTCCGCGACGTCCACAAGGCGTATCGCGTCGGGCCGGTGGAGATTCCCATCGTCAAGGGGGTCACGCTGACGATCGGCCAGGGGGAGATCGTCTCGATCATGGGTACGTCCGGGTCCGGCAAGACGACCCTGATGAACATGGTCGGGCTGCTCGACCGACCGACCTCGGGGTCGGTGCGCATCGACGGTACGGAGACCGCGTCCGCGCCGGCCGACGCGCTGGCCGAGATCCGAAACCAGAAGATCGGCTTCGTCTTCCAGCAGTTCTTCCTGCTCCCGCGCCTGACCGCGCGCGAGAACGTCGAGCTGCCGCTGTTCTATCGCCGGGTCCCCGACGGAGAGCGGCGCCAGCGCGCTTCCGCCATGCTCGAGCGCGTCGGGATGGGCGACCGGGGCGGCCACCTGCCGTCGGCGCTCTCGGGCGGGCAGCGTCAGCGCGTGGCGATCGCCCGCGCCCTGGTCGGCCGGCCGACCCTGATTCTCGCCGACGAGCCCACGGGCGCGCTCGACACCCGCACCGGCAAGGCCGTGATGGACCTCTTCCTGGAGCTGAACCAGGAGACCGGCGTGTCCCTCGTCATCGTCACCCACGATCCCGAAATCGCCGCGCGCTGCCGCAGGCGGGTGATGATGAGCGACGGTCATCTCGTCGACGACACCGGGACCTTCGCCCACGGCGCGGTGGCGGCGCATCCGGAGGCGACCCATTGATCCGCCTCGTCCGCGAAGCCTTCCGCAACCTCGTCGGCAACAAGCAACGATCGCTGCTGGCGCTGCTCGGCATCGTCATCGGGACCGCTTCGGTCATCGCCATGGTCAACATCGGGGCGATCGTCCGCACCGAGGCGCTGCGACAGTTCGAGGCGATGGGCACGGACCTCGTCACGGCCACGATCCAGGCGCCGGGCGAGGCGCGTGGGACGAACGAACAGGAGATGGCGACCCTGCCGTCGCGGATACCGGGCGTCGCGGCGGCATCGGGCCATGGCTCGCGCACGGTCGAGATGTCGCCGGGGGGCCGCGGCCAGGTGTGGACGACGATCGTCGGGGCGACATCGCAATTCATGCGGGTCGCGGAGGTGCGCGTCGCCGAAGGCCGCGCCCTCTCGGCGCTGGACGGGCCGGAGCTCTTCGCCGTCGTCGGCGACGAGGTGGCCCGCCAGTGGCGGCGCGCCGGCGTCGACTTCGGGCCGGGCACGAAGGTGGAGGGCATCGACGGCAGCATCCTCACGGTGGTCGGCATCCTCGCGCCGGCGGGCTTCAATCCCCTCCTCGGCATCGACATGAACAAGTCGATGCTGCTCTCGGCCACGGCGTTCGCGCGCATCTCGCCCGAAACCGCGCTCGGCACCGTGGCGCTCAGGGTGGCCGACGAGACCGATCCGCGCGAGACCGCGCGCGCGCTGGAAGGGCTGCTGCGCGGCAACCATCGCGGCGCCATCGTGCAGGCGCGGAGTGCCGAGCAGCTGATCGAGCAGATGGCCAATCAGATGCGGCTGTATACCCTGCTGCTCGGCGCCATCGGCGGCATCTCGCTCGTCGTCGGCGGCGTCGGCGTGATGAACGTGATGCTGGTCGCGGTGACCGAGCGACGTCGCGAGATCGGCATCCGCATGGCGATCGGCGCCCGC
>JBFWXJ010000140.1:0-13740 GCA_050187535.1 Alphaproteobacteria bacterium
CGAGCCGCGCGCAGCGCTCTCGGCCCGCCTCGGCGGCGGGGTGTGGTTCTTCCTCGGGCCGGCGGTCCTGCTGATGGCCGCGGCATACCTGGCGCCGCTCTTCGACACCGCCGTCATCAGCTTCCATCCCAACCTGCCGACCGGCATCGACCGCGGCACCTGGACGCTCGCCAACTACTTCCGGCTGATCGACGACTACTACTGGACGGTGCTGCTGCGCACGCTGCGCGTCAGCCTCGTCATCGCGGCGCTCTCGGTCGTGCTGGCCTATCCCGTGGCGATCTGGCTCGCCGGCCTCGGCCCGCGCGCCCAGGCCTGGGCGATCCTCGTCTACATGTCGCCCTGGTTCGTGAACACCGTCGTCAAGTCCTTCGGCTGGACGCTGATCCTCGGCAACAACGGGCTCGTCAACAACGCGCTGCGTGCGCTCGGGCTGATCGACCTGCCGGTGCGGCTGATGCTGAACGAGACCGGCATCGTCATCGGCCTGCTGCCCGGGCATTTCCTCTTCGTGCTGCTGCCGCTGTGGGCGGCCCTCAAGGGGCTCGACGCCAACCTGCGCTGGGCGGCGCTGACCTTGGGTGCCCGGCCCTGGCAGGTCTTCCTGCGCGTCACCCTGCCGTTGACCCTGCCGGCGCTGGCGGCGGGCGCCATCATCAACTTCACCATGAACATGGCGGCCTTCGCCGCCCCGGCGCTGCTCGGCGGCACCCGCACCCGGGTGCTCTCCTTCGTCGCCTACCAGGTGAACCTGGAGGAGCTGAACTGGCCGTTCGGCGGCGCGCTCGCGGTGGCCCTCCTCGTCGTCACGCTGGGGTTCGTCATGGCGGCGCAGGCGGCGGCCGCGCGCGCCCGGCGGTAGCGGCGATGCGGCGCCTGCTGACAGCCTTCAACCTGGCGATGGTCGTCTACGTGGTGGCGCCCATCGTGCTGGTGGTGTGGATGTCGTTCACGCCCAGCATGCGATTCGAGGTGCCGCTGACGCAGTTCTCGCTGCGCTGGTACCGCGAGCTCTTCTCCTACGATGCCTTCATCGACAGCGCCGTCCTCAGCCTGCGCCTGGGCGTGGTCGCCGCCCTCATCGCGACCGCCATCGGCTTCCTCGCCGCCTACGGCATCGTCCGCGGCCGGCCGCCCGGATCGGGCGCGCTGGTCTCCCTCTTCACGGCACCCCTGATCGTGCCGGCCGTGGTCTACGGCATCGCGGTGCTGCAGTTCACCAACCTGGTCGGCCTCTACGGCTCGTTCACCGCATTGCTGCTCGCCCATGTGGTGATCGTCCTGCCCTTCGCCGTGCGCACGCTGCAGGCGACGCTGGAAGGCCAGGGGCCGGAGCTCGAATGGGCGGCCATGAGCCTCGGCGCGCGCCGGCGCCACGCGGTCATGCTGGTGACGCTGCCGCTCTGCCTGCGCGGCATGGTCTCGGCCTTCCTATTCTGCTTCCTGATCTCGTTCTCGGAGGTCACGGTCACCCTGTTCATGACCGGACCCGCGCACCAGACGCTGCCGGTGCGCATCTTCAACTACGTCAGCGACCGCATCGACCCGACCATGGCCGCGGTCTCCGCCCTGATCGTCCTCCTCTCGGTCGCCCTCGTCCTCGTCCTCAACCGCCTGGGTGCGCTGGGTAACCTGCGGAAGTGAGACGCTTGCGCGTCCGCTTGCCGCGCTCGGCGGTCGTTCCTACCCTGTCACCGGGGAAGGGAGATCGGGCATGCAGGTCGATCCCGACGGCGCCATCACGATTATGGCGCTCACGCACGGCGAATGAGCCGGCATCCGGCTCTCGTGACGGCCTCCGTCGGGATTGCACAGGCGTCGATGCGCTCCTCGACGATGCTCGGAACGAGGACCAGCCTTTGATGGCGGTAAGGAAAGGCCGCATCCCGAGCATCGTCGAGGGACGCAACCAAGCTCTTCCCACACTGCCGTGCTCAACGAGAAAGGGGGCGCCGAGGCGCCCCCTTCCCCCTCGACCGGAAGGACCGACGTTCAAGGCACGGATTCACCGTGCAGCCGGAGGTCGAGACCATCGCGCTCCATCTCCTCGTCGACACGGAGCCCCACCAACACATCGACGATCTTCAGGAGCACGAAGGAGGCTATGGCGCACCACACGATGGTGACGGCGACGCCGACGATCTGCGCCACGACCTGTCCCGGGTTGCCGTCGATCAGGCCGCCGGTGCCCGCGACCACCGCGCCGTCCGGCCCGGTGGTCGTGCTCATCGCGGCGACCGCGAAGACCCCGGTCAGCACCGCGCCCAGGATGCCGCCGACGCCGTGGATGCCGAACACGTCGAGCGCGTCGTCGTAGCCGAGCGCGTGCTTGAGCCCGGTGCAGGCCCAGTAGCAGACGATGCCGGCGACGATGCCGATGATGAACCCGCCCATCGGCGTGACGAAGCCGCAGGCCGGGGTGATCGCGACGAGCCCCGCGACCGCGCCCGAGATAATGCCGAGGATGCTGGGCTTACCCTTGGTCAGCCACTCCGCGAACATCCAGGAGAGCCCGGCCGCGGCCGTGGCGATATGGGTCACGGCCATCACCATGCCCGCCCGCTCGCCGGCCGCCACCGCCGAGCCGGCGTTGAAGCCGAACCAGCCGACCCACAGCAGCGACGCGCCGATCATCGACAGGGTCAGGTTGTGCGGCGGGAAGGGATCGCGGCCGAAGCCCTTGCGCTTGCCGATCATCAGGCAGGCGACGAGGCCGGCGATGCCCGAATTGATGTGGACGACGGTGCCGCCCGCGAAGTCCAGGACCGCGCCGACGCCGAAGGGGCCGGGATAGTCGGTGAGGCCGGTGCCGCCGAGGAACCCTGACGGGCCCCACACCATGTGGGCGACCGGCGCGTAGACGACGATCGACCATGCGCCGCAGAACAGCATCATCGCCGAGAAGCGCATCCGGTCGGCGACGGCGCCGAAGATCAGTGCCGGCGTGATCGCGGCGAAGGACAGCTGGAACATGAAGAAGACGGTCTCGGGGATGGTCCCCGACAGCGTCTTCATCTCGACCCCGGCCAGGAACATCTTGGCGAGGCTGCCGACGAAGGCGGTGCCCTCGGCGAAGGCGAGGGAGTAGCCGACGACGAACCAGATGACACTGACGAGGCACATCGCGGCGAACGACTGCATCAGCGTCGCCAGCACGTTCATCTTGCGGACCATGCCCGCGTAGAACAGCGCCAGCCCCGGGACCAGCATCATCAGGACGAGCACCGTCGAGGTCAGCATCCAGGCGGTATCGCCGGTATCCAGCTTGGGCGGATCGGCCGCCAGCGCCGGCGTCGCGGCCAGCATAGCGGCCGCACCCGCCATCGCCAGACGACCCGCACGCCGGCCGGGCGCCGTCGCGGCGAGAATCTTATGGTTGTTGGGCGACGTCATCCGTTCTCTCCTGAAGCCACTCCTTGGCGCATCCACGCGGCTGCCGCCGCCGTCCCGCGAAGGCCGGGACGGGCACCATGAGTCCAAAATCCGTGCCAAGAGACCCTGCTACCGATTCGCGGTCGCCGGGCGCACCATCGCCTATTTTCTGGGCAGAGTGTCGGATTGTGCCGAAAAAAGGGCAGGGTCGCGCCGCATCGCGAAAAAGCGGCGCAGCAGGTCGCCGGCCGCGCGCTCCTCGATGCCGCCATAGACCTCCGGGCGGTGGTTGCAGCCCGGCTGCGCGAAGATGCGCGCGCCATGCTCGACACCCCCGCCCTTGGGGTCGTAGGCGGCGAAGTAGAGCCGGCGCAGTCGCGCGAATGCGATCGCCTGGGCGCACATCGGGCAGGGCTCGAGGGTGACCCAGATGTCGCAGTCGGGCAGGCGCGGCGCACCCAGCCTCGCTGCGGCGGTGCGGATCGCCAGCATCTCGGCATGCGCGGTCGGGTCGCGGTCGGCGATCACGCGGTTGCGGGCGGCGGCGATCTCGCGGCCGGTCGTCGCCTCGATCACCACGGCGCCGACCGGGACCTCGCCCGCGGCCTCGGCCTCGGCGGCCAGCGCCAGGGCCCGCAGCATCGGCGCCGGGGTCATGGCGCGGCCGCTACTGCCGCTGCAGGAACGGGTTGGTGTAGCCGCGTCGGCGCGGCGGCAGCGCGTCCGCCAGGTAGTCGAGGAACTTGTCGCGCTCGGCGCCCTCCAGCGGCGGCATGCCGTGGCGGTCGGTCATGACCGTCAGCACCTCGTCCCATCGCTGGCGCGACATTCCTTGGCGCCGCACCAGCTCCGAGCTGTGGCAGGCGGTGCAGAACCAGAAGATCTCCTCGCGATGGGGCCCGTCCGGCAGGTTCTCCGGCACGTCGCTGGCATCGCGCACATAGCCGCCGGCCGGTGTCGCCGGAGCCGCGGCGACCGGCAGGGCGGCCGCCGGCTGAGCGACCACCGGCTGAGCGACCGGGGGCGCGGCTGCGCGTGGCGGCGGGGCGGGCGGCTGGGGCCGATCGCGCAGCAGCCCCGCCTTGTCGGCGCCCAGCACCAGCACCGTCGCGACGATGCCGAATACGGCGAGCTGCCCCGGTCCGAACGCCATTGCCGACGTCAGCTTGTCCCGCGACAGCCCGCCCGCGACCCTTCGTCCACGCTCAGGCCTTCACCAGCACCGCGACACGGTGCATGGCGTTGCCGCCGTAGCCCTGCGGATTCCAGCCGGCGGGGACCGGCGGCTGCATCCGGCCGGTGTCGTCGGTGGCGCGCGCCCACAGCTCGAAATAGCCGGCGCTCGGCAGCTTCACGGTCGTCCGCCAGTTCTGCCAGCAGTACTTGTTGGGCGGGGCATCGACGGCGCAGGCGATCCAGGTCTGGCCGTAGTCGACGGTGACGTCGACGGCCTTCACCGTGTGCTCGCCGGCCCAGGCATGGCCACGCAGGTCGATGCTACGCGTGCCGTCCGGCAGCTCCGCACCGTTGCGCACGTTGGTGATGATCGAGCGCACGGGCATCGATTCCAGCACGCGGAAGTTCTTCGGGTCCGCCTTGCTGCCGGGCACGATAGGGATGATCGGCACGCGGTAGGAAGTGCCGGTCATCCCCTGGCCGTCATGCTCGCGGTCACGCACCCAGATGCGCTGCAGCCACTTGGCGGACGCCGAGCCGGGAAATCCCGGGGCGACGAGGCGCAGCGGGAAGCCATGGATCGGCGGCATCGGCTTGCCGTTCATCGCGAAGGCGAGAAGCGTATGCTCCTCCATCGCCTTGGCGATCGGCAGGCCGCGCGACAGCGCGAGGCGCTTGGGGTCGCCCGAGAGATGCGGGTCGGCCGAGAAGTTGCCGGTATAGACCGCCGACGACTTGAGGCCGGCCGCCTGCAGCACGTCCTTCAGCCGCACGCCGGTCCATTCGGCATTGCCGACGCCGCCGTTGGTCCACTGGTTGCCGCTCGCTTCGGGCGTGAAGAACGACCGGCCGTTGCCGCCGCATTCCAGCTGCAGCTTGTACGTGACGGCCTGGAACCGCTGCTTCAGCTCGCCCAGCGTCAGCTTCAGCGGCTTGTCGACCTCGCCGTCGATCGTCAGCTCCCAGGCGTCGGGGTTGGCCGTCGGCTCTGGGACCTGGCCGTTGTTGCGGATGTAGAACTTGTCGGTCGGCGTGACGGCGTCGTCGAGCAGGTGCTCGGGCGTCTCCGCCACCAACGGCCGGTCGCCGAGCAGCGACAGCTCGGCCTTGCCGTCCATCTTCAGGACCTTTGCGTCGCCGGCGGTGGCGGCCATCGCGGCCGGAACCAGGCCCGCCGGCATGTTGCCGGCGAACGGGATCGCGCCGCCGACCGCCGCGCCCATCGCGGCGAGGGCGGTGCCCTTGAGGATGCCGCGTCGGCCGAAGACCAGGGCATCCGCCCGTTCCGGATCGTCGCGATAGAGCTCCGCAATGCTTTCCTTGCGCATGGCGTCATTGCCTCCGGTCGTTCACAATCGCGTATATAGCGCGTGCTTCGCCGGGACCGCCACCTCGGCGGGCGGGTGGGGCGGACGGACCGCGCGGCATTGCCGGGCGCGGCCGATATGTGGTGGGCTGGGCGGCGGGAGATCGTTTGCATGACGGGTGCGGTGGAGGCGGCGCCGGGAACGGGCGCCGACGAGGCGGCGACGGAGATTCCCGAGCGCCCGACGAGTGGCGGCACCATCACCGGCCTGCTGGTGCTGGCGATGCTGTTCATCCTCGTGGTCGCCGGCGCCATCGGCTACTGGATGACCAGCCGGTATGCGGATTTCGTGCGCCGGAGCGAGCGTGCGAGCGGGGCTGCCATCGTCGACGTGGCGAGCCGCGAGATGCTCTGGACCAACCACCTGGCGACGGTCCAGGGGCTGACACGGCTCATCGCCGAGAGCCGCGACGTCGTCGGACTCATCGAGGAAACGGATGCCGCACGCATCAAGTCGGTGCTCGCGAACGAGTTCGGGCGCGACCTTCTGACGCGGGGCGAGGTGCGCATGGTCGGCCTCGCCGTCTATGCCGCCGACTTCCGCAAGATCGGCGAGCGCTGGGGCGACCGCACCACCGAGACCCAGGCGTTCGATCCGCCGCAGGCGTTCTTCGAGGCGCTGCGCAACCGCTCGCTGCGCGACCGGCTGCGCCAGATGGTGTGGACCTGGACGCATGACGGCGTTCCCGTCGTCACCGTGGCGGCGCCGCTCGGCGGCCTCAGGATCGTAGGCTACGTCATGGTCCATATCGACCCGCTGACGGCGCTGGCGCGGCTCGACGAGCGCCTCGGCTACGACGTCACCTTCATGGCGCACGGATCCGATCGCGAGCTGGCGGACCCCGACAACATGCGGCTGCCCGCGGGCGCCGTCGTCGACGAAACGCGGGTGCCACTCAAGTCCCCGGAAGGGACGGTTTACGCGGACGCCCGGCTGCGCCGCGACATGAGCGCGCTGGAAGGCTTCCTCGCGCGCCAGCTCGAGCTGTCCCTCTACATTTTCGTCGGCCTCGGTGGGCTTGCCGGCGTCGGCGGCGTGTGGACCGTGTGGGCGGCGCTGCGCCGCGCCCGGCGCCGCGAGGAGGCCTACAGCCAGGCGCTCGCCAAGCGTGCGGCGGAGCTGGAGGCGAGCAACGGCATCCTGAAGACGGCGATCGCCGAGGCGGAGGCGGCCCGCGAGACCGCCGAGCGCGCGACCCAGGCGAAGTCCGAGTTCCTCGCCAACATGAGCCACGAGCTGCGCACGCCGCTCAACGCGATCATCGGCTACAGCGAGATCCTGATGGAGGAGGCCGAGGACCAGGGCCTCGACGACTTCGCCCCCGACCTCGAGCGCATCCGCACCGCCGGCAAGCACCTGCTGACGATCATCAACGACATCCTCGACCTTTCGAAGATCGAGGCGGGGCGGATGGACGTCCACATAGAGGAGATCGACCTGCCGCGCCTGGCCGTCGAGGTCGAGACGCTGGTGCGGCCGCTGGCCGAGAAGAACGGCAACCAGCTGGAGCTGATCTGCCCGGAGGGCATGGGCCGGATGCGCTCGGACGGCCAGAAGATCAAGCAGTGCCTGCTCAACCTGACCGGCAACGCCTGCAAGTTCACCAGCAACGGCCGCATCCGCATCGTCATGAAGCGGACGGTCGAGGCCGACCACGGGATCGTCAGCTTCGCCATCGAGGACACCGGCATCGGGATGACCGAGGAACAGATGGGCAAGCTGTTCCGGGCGTTCACGCAGGCCGATTCCTCGACCACGAAGAAATACGGCGGCACGGGCCTTGGGCTGGCCATATGCAAGCACTTCGCCACCATGCTGGGCGGCGACATCACGGTGGGCAGCACGGTCGGCGTCGGCACCACCTTCACCATGTGGCTGCCGGACCCGGCCCCGGGCGCCCAGCTCCCCGCGCCCGCACCCTATGCCGCCCGCTCGCCCTCGCTCGCCACCGACGAGGACGGCCGCAAGATCCTCGTCGTCGACGACGACGAGAACG
The DNA here is from genome assembly GCA_050187535.1 of Alphaproteobacteria bacterium. GTDB lineage: Bacteria > Pseudomonadota > Alphaproteobacteria > ATCC43930 > Allostellaceae > Allostella. Next base: position 7,912 of record JBFWXJ010000140.1, read on the forward strand.
TCCACAACCTGCTCGGCGCCATCCTGGCCAAGGAGGGCTTCGTCGCCGTCCACGCCTATGGCGGCGAGGAGGCGCTCGACATGGCGCGGGTCGAGCGGCCGGCGCTCATCACGCTCGACGTGATGATGCCCAAGCTGAACGGGTGGTCGGTGCTGACGGCCCTCAAGGCCGACCCCGAGATCGCGCATATCCCGGTTGTCATGGTGACGATCAGCGACGAGCGCGGCCTCGGCTACTCGCTGGGCGCGGCCGAGTTCCTGACCAAGCCGATCGACCGTGCGCGGCTGGTCTCGGTCGTCCACCGCTTCACGGACGCGGCCGATCCGCGCTCCGTCCTGATCGTCGAGGACGACCCGCCGAGCCGCGACCTCATGCGCCGCGCGGTGGAGGCGGCCGGCCTGGAGGCAGCCGAGACCGAGAACGGGCTGAAGGCGCTCGACTGGCTGCGCCACAACCCGCGGCCCGGCCTCATCCTCCTCGACCTGATGATGCCGGAGATGGATGGCTTCGCATTCCTGGAAGAGCTGCGGACGGAATCGACCTGGCGGGACCTGCCGGTCGTCGTCATCACCGCGAAGACACTGACCGCCCAGGAATACGAGTATCTCAGTCATCGCACCCGGCAGGTCGTCGCCAAGGGCGAGCATGCGACGGTCGACCTGGCCGAGGCGATCCGGAAATCGATCCCGCCGGATCCCGAGGCGGCGGCGGCCTGACCGTCGCTTGCAGCCCGACCACCGCTTTCGGGCAAGGCCGCGTTGCGGTAGGATGCAGCCAGCGTGGCACCGCCCGCGGGCGGGGAAAGGATGACCGTCATGACGCGTTGGATTGCCGCCACCCTGCTGGTCGTGGCGATGCTGGCAGCGCCATCGGCAGGACAGGCGCAGGCGCCGATGCAGATCAAGGGCGCGACGACCGTCGATGCCGAGAAGATCATCGCGCTGATCGACGCCGAGAAGGATCTGGTGATCCTCGACAACCGCCGCGCCGAGGACTTCAACGCCGGGCATATCGACGGCGCGAAGCGCATCCTCGACACCGACCTGACCGAGGCCAAGATGGCCGAGCTGGTGCCGAGCAAGTCGCGGCCGGTGCTCTGCTACTGCAACGGGCTGGCCTGCGGCCGTGCCGCCAAAGCGACCCAGATGGCGGTCGAATGGGGCTATTCGCGTGTCTACTACTATGCGCTCGGCATGGACGAGTGGAAGCAGCTCGGCCTGCCGCTGACCACCGCGCAGTAACGCCGACGATTGCCGCAACGGCGGGCCGCGACTAAGGTCGCGGCCCCATGGGCATATCCGCGACAGCAAGACCCGCGATCGGCATCACCCTCGATTCGGAACCGGCCGGCGGCTGGTCGAAGATGCCCTGGTACGCACTCCGGCAGAACTATGCCGGGGCTGTCGCCGATGCCGGCGGCCTGCCCATCATGCTGCCGCACGAGCCGGACCACGCGGACGACTATCTCGACCGCATCGGCGGGCTGGTCATCACCGGCGGCGCCTTCGACGTCGATCCCGCCCTTTTCGGCGCCGCCACTCGGCACGCGACTGTCACCACCAAGGACCGCCGCACGGCGTTCGAGCTGGCGGCTGTCCGCGGGGCGCTCGCCCGCGGCATGCCGATCCTCGGCATTTGCGGCGGCCAGCAGCTCCTCGCCGTGGCGCTGGGCGGGACCCTGGTCCAGCACATCCCCGACGAGGTGCCCGCCGCGCTGGCGCACGAGCAGCCCAATCCCCGCACCGAGCCCGGCCACGCCGTCCGCATCGCGCCCGGAACCCTGCTTCACCGCATCGTCGGTGCCGACGAGATGGCGGTGAACAGCGCGCATCACCAGGCGGTCAGATCGGTCCCGGACGGCATCGTAGTCGACGCGGTGGCGCCCGACGGCGTCGTCGAGGGGATCGAGGACCCCGCCCGGCGGTTCTGCCTCGGCGTGCAGTGGCACCCCGAATACGCCATCAGTGAAGGCGACCGGCGGATCTTCGCGGCCTTCGTCGCCGCCTCCCGCTAGATCGATGGAGGCCGCTCCCGCCAAGGGTGAGCGCATCGCCAAGGTTCTGGCGCGCGCCGGCCTCTGTTCGCGCCGCGATGCCGAGCGCTGGATCGCCGAGGGCCGCGTCGCGGTCAACGGCAAGGTGCTCGACACGCCCGCTTTCGTGGTCGGCACCGGCGATGCGATCGTCGTCGACGGCAAGCCGCTTCCGGCGGCGGAACGCACGCGCCTCTGGCGCTTCCACAAGCCGGATGGCGTCGTCACCACCCATCGCGACCCGCAGGGCCGCTCGACCCTCTTCGACATCCTGCCCAAGGACCTGCCGCGGGTGATCTCGATCGGCCGCCTCGATCTCAACAGCGAGGGGCTGATCCTGCTCACCAACGACGGGGCGCTCGCCCGCCGGCTGGAGCTGCCGTCGACCGGCTGGACGCGGCGCTACCGCGTGCGCGTCCACGGCATCGTCGACCCGGTCCGGCTGCAGTCGCTGGAAAAGGGCGTCACCGTCGAAGGGGTCGCCTATGGCGAGATCCGTGCGGTGCTCGACCGCCAGCAGGGCGACAACGCCTGGCTGACGATCAGCCTCAAGGAAGGCAAGAACCGCGAGATCCGCCGCGTCATGGAGCATCTCGGCTATCGAACCTCGCGGCTGATCCGCGTCGCCTATGGACCATTTCAGCTCGGCGATCTGGAGCGCGGGATGGCTGCCGAGGTGCCGGGGCGTGTGCTGCGCGACCAGCTCGGCGCGGCACCTGCCGCCGCGGCCGCCAAGCCGGCCCGGGAGGCCAAGCCGGCCCGGCCGCCGCGGCGATGAGCCTGCGCATCGTCGCCGGCCGCCATCGCGGCCGCGCACTGGAGGCGCCACCCGGCCTCTCCGTCCGCCCGACCGGCGCCAGGGTCCGCGAGGCCGCCTTCGACATCCTCGTCCACGGCGCCCCTGCATCGCTCTGCGACCTCGATGGAGCCCGCGTCCTCGACGCCTTCGCGGGCAGCGGCGCCATGGGGCTGGAGGCCCTGTCGCGCGGGGCCGCCTTCGCGACCTTCATCGAGAAGGATCGGGCGGCGGTCTCGCTGCTCGAAGCCAACATCGCCCGCCTGGGCGAGGGGTCCCGCGCCCGCGTCGTCGCCGGCGATGCGCTCCGCCCGCCGCCGCCGTCGGCCGGGCCCGCCTCCATCCTCTTCCTCGACCCGCCCTACGCGCCGGGCGTCGCCGCCGAGGCGCTGGCGGCGCTGGCGCGCGCCGGCTGGGTGGCGCCGGGCGCCGTCGCGGTGGTGGAGACGGGATCCCGCGACCCGGTCGACCCGCCGCCCGGCTTCCGCACCCTCGACGTCAGGCGCTACGGCCGCTCGGCCATCGCCTTCCTGGTCGCCGAGGGACCGGGCTAGGGGCTCACACCGCGCGCTTGCGGCGGCCGCCGAGGCGGCCCTCGATCGCGTCCCACACGTCCGATTCCAGCGATACGCCGTCGAAGCGGTCGATCTCCTGGATGCCGGTGGGCGAGGTCACGTTGATCTCCGTCAGGTAGTCGCCGATCACGTCGATGCCGACGAAGATCATGCCGGCTTCGCGCAATGCCGGGCCGATGGCGGCGCAGATGTCGCGGTCGCGCGGCGTCAGCGTCGTCTTGGTCGGCTTGGCGCCGGCATGCATGTTGGCGCGCGCCTCGCCCTTTTCCGGCACCCGGTTGATGGCGCCCTTCGCCTCGCCGTCGACGAGGATGATGCGCTTGTCGCCCTGGCGCACCGCGGGCAGGTAGCGCTGGATGATGATCGGCTCGCGGTAGAGCTGGGTGAACATCTCCAGGAGCGCGCTCAGGTTCTCGTCCTCCGGGCCGATATGGAAGACGCCGGAGCCGCCGTTGCCGAAGAGCGGCTTCACGATGATGTCCTTGTGCTCGGCGCGGAAGGCCAGGATCTCCTGGCGGTCGGCGGTGATCAGCGTCGGCGGCATCAGCTCGGCGAAATGGGTGACGTAGAGCTTCTCGGGCGCGTTGCGGACGCGCACCGGGTCGTTGACGACCAGCGTCTGCGGGTGGATGTGCTCGAGCAGGTGGGTGGCCGTGATGTAGGCCATGTCGAAGGGCGGGTCCTGGCGCATCAGGACGACGTCCATGGTGGCGAGGTCGATCGACTGCCAGTCGCCGAAGCGGTGGTGGTTGCCCTTCTCGCGCTTGACCTCCAGGGCCCGGCAGCGCGCCACGACCCGGCCGTCGCGCAGCGACAGGTGCTGCGGCAGGTAGTGGAAGAGCGCATGGCCGCGGCGCTGCGCCTCCAGCGCCAGGACGAAGGTCGAATCGGCATCGATGTTGATGCTCTCGATCGGATCCATCTGGATGGCGACGGCGAGGCTCATGGCTGGCTCCGGGGGGCTGGCGAAGGGCGGCGACCATAGCAGCGGCCGAAGCCGGGCACGAGACGCCCGGGCCCGGTCGGTTGACCCGGCGGACCATACCTCGCTAAAGTCACTTCCGTAAGGGAAGTGACTGATGCGCTGGTCCGAGCTCGGCGATTCCGCCTGCACCCTCGCCCGTGCTCTTTCGGCGATCGGCGACCGCTGGTCGCTGGTGCTGCTGCGCGAGGCCTTCTTCGGCGTGCGCCGCTGGGAGGACTTCCAGCGCCAGACCGGGGCGTCGCCCAAGATCGTCGCCGACCGGCTCGGCAAGCTGGTCGGCCACGGCATCCTGGAACGGCGGCCCTACAGCGAGCGGCCGCCGCGCGACGAGTACCGGCTGACCGCCAAGGGGCGCGATCTCTATCCGGTCCTGATGGCGGTCAGCCAATGGGGCCAGCGCTGGATGGGCGACCCGGAGCGGCCGCCGGTCGTCCATGTCCATCGCGGCTGCGGCCGCCCCATGCGCCCCGTCATGGTCTGCGATGCCTGCGGCGAGCCGGTCCGCGCGGCCGACGTCGCCATCGACATCGACCCCGCCTACGCGGCCGAACGCGCGCGGCGCGCCGCCGGCTGACCGCCCCGCCCGTCCGGAGAAACCCATGCCCGCCAAGCCGCTCGCCCGCGCGATGGTCCTCGTCATCGTCGCGGGCTGCCTCTTCAGCCTGCTCTCCTTCGGCATCCGCACCGGCTTCGGACTGTTCCTCGAGCCGATGAGTGCCGCGCGCGGCTGGGGCCGCGAGGTCTTCTCGTTCTCCATGGCGGTGCAGAACCTGCTGTGGGGCCTGGGCGCGCCGTTCGCGGCGGCGGCGGCCGACCGCTGGGGTTCGGGGCGGGTGCTGGCCTTCGGCGCCGTTCTCTACGGTGCCGGGACCGCGCTCATTCCCTTCGCGGGCGAGCCATCGGCACTGGTGACGACGCTGGGCGTGATGGTCGGCTTCGGCCTCTCCTGCGCGTCCTTCTCGATCGTGTTGGCGGCGATGGCCCGCGTCGTCTCGGCGGAGCGGCGGAGCTGGGCGTTCGGGCTCGGCACGGCAGCCGGCTCGGCCGGGCAGTTCCTGATCGCCCCCATCGAGCAGGTGCTGCTCGGCCTGCTGGGCTGGGTCGACGCGCTGACGGCCGTCGCCGCGCTCACCCTGCTGATGCTGCCGCTCGCATGGGTGCTGCGCGGCCGGCCGGCGGTCGCCCAGGGACAGCAGCAGACGCTGGGGCAGGCGCTGTCGGAGGCCGGCCGGCACGCCAGCTACTGGTACCTGGTCGCCGGCTTCTTCGTCTGCGGCTTCCACGTCGCCTTCATCCTGACCCACCTGCCGCCCTACCTGAAGGACATCGGGGTCCCGTCCTGGGTGGGCGGCTGGTCGCTGGCGCTGGTCGGGCTCTTCAACATCGTCGGCTCGTACTCGGCCGGCGTGCTCGGCGGCACGCGCAGCAAGAAATGGCTGCT
>JBFWXJ010000141.1:0-11989 GCA_050187535.1 Alphaproteobacteria bacterium
CCCGGACCCAGCATGTGGCGGCCGTCCTTGTCGAAGAAGCGGCCGCCCTTGTTGGCAACGATCGAGTACCAGGTGCCGGGAAGCTGCTCGAGCCCGACGCCGGCAACCCACAGCACGGGGTAGCGGCAGATGCCGTCCTTCTTCGCCTTGACGCAGTGCTCGATGAACTCCTCGTAGGTGGCGAACGGCTTGTCGACCTTCAGCTTCGCCAGCATGTCCTCGTAGTAGTTCCACACCCAGATCGCCGAGAAGTAGGGCAGGCCCATGGGCTTGCCGTCGATGAACGCGACTTCCTTGGTGAAGCCCGTGAAGTCCTTCACGTAGTCGTCGATGCCGGGAAGGCCGGTCAGCGGCTCGACCATCCCCTGCTTGGCGAAGGCGGGGAACGAGAAGGGCGAGGACTGCGAGACGTCGATCGTCTCGCCGCCCGCGAACATCGTGGCCAGCTTGGTCGGGTGGTCGTTGAAGGACGAGATCGTCGATTCGACCTTGACGCCCCAGTCCTGCTCGAACTTCTGCGCGATCTTCGTGTAGATGTCGCCATAGGTCCACACGACGAAGTTCACCTTGTCGACCTTGGCCTTGGGCCGGTCGGCCCAGCCCTGGGCGAGGGGCCCCGGCCCCCACGGAAGGCCGGCGCCGGCACCGAGTGCCGCGGCGCCGGCGGCGGTGCGAAGAAGTCGGCGACGGCTGAGGCTCGAACGCAGGAGGTCGTTCATCTTCGATCTTCCTTCCTTGCAGGCCCCCCTCGCCGGCAGTCGGCGGTCGGGCACGCCTTCGACGGGAAGGATTAGAGGACGACCGGGGCCGCGCCGTAAATACCCCTCCCGCGTGTGGTCTCCGCTTGCACCCGTCGTGCCAGCGCGGGATGGTTCGCGCATGGTCGGCAGAGGCCTCCTCGCGTGGGGCGCAGGCATCGTCGCAGCGGCTCTTCTCGCCGCACCGGCGGCGGCCGACTGCTGGCGCCAGTGCCGATCGCAGACGGTCTGCTCGCCCGGCAATGACTGCAACCGCGCGGTCAACAACTGCGTCTCCGAGTGCAACGCCCCGAGGCCTTCCGGGCCGGGCTGGAACCTCACCCCGCAGGAGATGCGCGAGCCGCCCGGCGGCTGGGGCGCCTTCGCGCTGTCGGTGGACGGGCAGACGATCGGCAAGGCGAAGAACTGGGATCGCGAGGACGGCGCCAGGCGCGGTGCCGTCGAGAGCTGCCGGCAGGGTGTGGGTGCTGCCGGCTGCCGCACCGTCTTCGTCTTCCGCAACCGCTGCGCCGCGCTCGCCATGACTCCCGAGGGCCTTTGGGGTGCGGGCGCGGCTCAGGTCCCCTACGTCGCGCGCGAGTTGGCGATGAAGCGCTGCGTCGCCATCGCCCGCCAAGGCTGCCGCATCGTCTCCTTCCAGTGCAGTGGGCGCGGATGACACGTATTCAGGAACGGGCCGCCAAGATCACCACTATGCAACGCCCGATCGACGAAGGGCTCGCAAGCCGCGACGCGCGACACTTCGACCTTTCGGCGTTTCAGGGCAGCATCTCGCCGGGTGGAACGTGTGCCGATTGCACCGGGGCTCCTGCGTCCCTCGACGATGCTGCCTTGAAAGTCGATCGGGTCATGCCGGCGATGGAAGCACTCCCTCTCCGCCCTTCAGGGGGGAGAGGGCCCAAGCCGCCAGTCGGCCTCTTTCAACCATCGTGGTGCGCGCCCGCGCCCCGGGTGTCTCGGGATGAGGAAAGCCTTTGAAGGCAGAAGCAGTAGTCCCTCATCCCGAGCATCGTCGAGGAACGCAACTACGCTTGTCCCGAGCTCCAGAGTCTTTGGCGCGCGGTCGATCGAATCGAGAAGGGAACGGCACATGGGTGAACGCATCGGCTTCGTCGGGCTCGGCAACATGGGCGGGCCGATGGCGACCAACCTCGTCCGCAAGGGCTTCCCCGTGACCGTGCTCGACCGCGTGGCGGAGCGCGTCGACAGCCTCGTAGCCCTGGGTGCCGCCCCGGCCGCCGACATCGCCGGGGTCGTCGACGCCGCCGACATCGTGGTGACCATGCTGCCGGACACGCCGGACGTGGAATCGGTCGTGCTCGGCCCCGATGGCGTGGTCGGGCGCGGGCGTGCGGGGATGCTGCATCTCGACTGCAGCACCATCGCCCCCGCGGCGAGCCGGGCGATGGCGGCACGGCTGCGGGAGCGCGGCATCGCGTTCGTCGACGCCGGCGTCGGCCGTTCGCCCGCCCACGCGGCGCGCGGCGAGAGCCTCTTCATGGTCGGTGCGGAGCCGGACGACCTCGCGCGGGTGCGGCCGCTGCTCGACGCGATGGGCGACAAGATCATCCATGCCGGCCCACCCGGCACCGGTATCGCGCTCAAGATCGTCAATAACTACCTCGCCATGTGCCTGTGTCAGCTCAATGCTGAGGCATTCGTGCTGGGTGCGAAGCTGGGGCTCGACGCGCGCAGCCTGTTCGACGTCGCGACCAGCTCGCTGGCGTCCAACGAGCACCTCCGGCTCTACTGGCCGACCAAGGCGCTGAAGGGCGACACGGCGCCGGGCTTCGCGCTCGACCTCGCCTTCAAGGACCTGTCGATCGGCGTCGCTGCGGCGGCGGAAGCGGGGGCGCCGGCGCATGTCGGCGCCGCGGCGCGCGACGCAATGGTCCGCGCACGCATGGCAGGGCTGGGTCAGGCCGACGTCACGGCGCTTCTGATGGCGGCAGCGTCCGAGGCCGGCATCACCCCGCCGACGCTCTAGCGCCGAGCCCGAACGTCGCGGCCAGATCGCGGCGCGCGCGGCGGCCGGCGGCGAGGTCGGTGCAGTTGACGATGGCGAGGCGGAAGCCGCCGGGCGGCATGGCATGGCGGGAAGGCGCGCGGCGCGGATGGAAGGTGATCTGCACCGAGGAGATGCCGGGGCGCGCCCGGATGGCTTCCAGCGAGGCGGCCGGCGGCGGGCGATAGCGCGGGCCGTGCGGCGCGAAGAGGACGACGCTGTGGCCGGTCGCCCGGTCGCGGTCGGCGAAGCGCCAGGTTCCCTCGGCATAGAGGCGCACCAGCGCCTCGACCCAGCCGGGGCCGTAGAGGTCCGGCCACTGGTCGCTGAAGCGCAGATGCGCCTCGATGATGCGCCCGCCGATCGTCTCGAAGTTGACGATGCCCGTGTAGCCGGCGAGGTGGCGGGCGAGCCATTCTGCGCAGTAGGCCTCGAGCGCGGGCCGGGCGCCGGCTTCGACCGTCCAGCGGTCGAAGGTGCCGCCGCCCGCCGCATGGCCGACGACGTGGCGCCACCAGTGCGCCTTGCCGCGGACGACGGCGGCGTCGGTCGAGACATGCTCGCCGGTCATCAGCGTCATCCACATGTGGCCCGGCTGCTGCGTGCGCAGATAGTCCGTGGCCGAGCGCATCACGCGGCTGCCGGTGCCCATGCCGCGCAGGTTGCAGATCGGCTTGCTGAATACGGGGAACGCATCGGGCATCACGCCGTGCGGCGCGTGGGCGATGCCCTGGGTGCGGCAGATCGCGAGCTTGTCGTAGACCCAGCGGTGCTCCGGGAAGAGAAGCCAGGCGTCGCCGTCGTCGGTCGGGATCGCCACGTCGTCGGGGCAGGTGACGCCCGCGAAATACTGCAGGCGCCAGGGATCGCGCTCCAGGATCGGCATGCCGGCTCCGCGCGCCCGCGACTCGTCGGGCCGCGCCGATCTTGGCAAGGAACGCCGATGGCCCCTAGAGTTTTCCCGGCAGAAGGTGGGCCATGTCGAGGCCCGCCCGCATCATCGGGAGGAACGACATGCGCCGCAGCATCATCGGCTGGGCGGCCGCCGCCGCCGTCGCGTTCGCCGCACCGGGCGCGCGCGCCGACTTCTCCGCCCTCTACGAGGCGGCCCGCAAGGACGGCGAGCTCACCTGGTACACCGCCCATTTCACGACGCAGCAGGCCGAGGAGACGGGCCGCGCCTTCGAGAAGAAGTATCCCGGGATCAAGGTCAACGTCGTCCGCATCACGGCGCAGGTCGCCTATCAGCGGCTCAACCAGGACATGGCCGCTGGCGTGGTCAAGTGCGACGTCTTCAGCTCGACCGACATCGGACACTACATCGAGCTGAAGAAGAAGGATGCGCTGCTGGCGCACACGCCGGAGAACGCGAGCAAGGTCGGCGAGCCGTTCCGCGGCATGGACCCGGACGGCACCTACCACGCGACGGCGGCCGGCCTCATCGTCATCGGCTATCGCACGGACAAGCTGAAGCCGGAAGAGCTGCCGAAGAACTGGACCGACCTGCTCGATCCGAAGTGGCGCAACAAGATCTCGACCGGCCATCCCGGCTTCTCGGGCTATGTCGGCACCTGGGTCGTCACCATGGAGAAGCTGTATGGCTGGCAGTTCTTCGAGAAGCTGGAGAAGAACCGGCCGCAGATCGGCCGCTCGATCAACGACACCGTGACGATGCTGAACGCCGGCGAGCGCATCGTCTCCTTCGGGCCGACCGCGACGACGCTGGAGAGTGCCGACCGCGGCAATCCGGTCGGCGTCATCTATCCGACCGACGGCTCCCTGCTGATGATGTCGCCGTCCGGCATCATCAAGGGCACGAGCAAGCTGGAGGCGGCCAAGCTGTTCATGGAGTTCCTGCTCGACGTCGAGAACGCGCAGGTCGCCGTCAAGAACCGCCAGGAGAGCCTGCGGCCCGAAGTGAAGCCGCTGGCCGGCGCCAAGCCCTACACCGAGTTCAAGATCATCCGCCCGTCGGACGCGGAGGTCGCCGCCGGCATCCCCAAGGCGATCGAGAAATGGCGCGACCTGTTCGGCGGCTGACGCGCCGCGCCTGACGGCGGGCGAGCGGCGGGCCGCGGTCATGGTCCCGGGCAGCGAGACGGCGGGTGCCGCCTGGGAGCGACCCTCCCGGGCGGCGCGGCTGCGCAATTTCGACCCGACCATCCTGCTGTGGCTGCTGCTGGCCCTCGTCCTCGTCTTCCTCGTCGTCAACCCGCTGCTGCGGCTGCTGCTGACGAGCCTGGCGGAGAAGGACACGGGCGCCTTCACACTCGCCAACTACGCCGCAGCCTATGGCCGCCCGCGCTACGTCCAGGCCCTGTGGAACTCGGTTCTGCTGGGCACGGCCGTGTCGGGCCTCTGCCTCGTGCTGGCGCTGCCGATCGCCTGGGGCGTGTCGCGCACGGACATGCCGGGCAAGGGGTTGGTGCGGCTGCTGGTGCTGGGCACCTTCATCACCCCACCCTATCTGGGCGCAATCGGCTGGATCCTGCTGGCCGGCCCCAACGCCGGCTGGATCAACCGCATCTGGCGCGGCCTGACCGGGGCGGAGGAGCCGTTCTTCGACATCTACAGCTTCCCCGGCCTCACCCTCATCATCGCGCTCTACTCCTTCCCCTATCTGTTCATCTTCGTCACCGCCGCGCTCGACCTCGTCTCGTCGGAGATGGAGGACGCGGCGGGCATCCTCGGCGCCGGACGCTGGCGCACCACCTTCCGCATCACCCTGCCGCTGGTGCTGCCGGCGATCCTGGGCGGCCTCATCATCATCTTCCTGGAGGCGATCGCCCTCTTCGGCTCGCCGGCGCTGATCGCCATCCCCGCGCGCTTCAACGTGGTGACGACCCAGCTCTGGCAGTTCTTCTCGCACCCCGCCCGGGTCGAGGTGGCGGCCGCCTTCGCCATGCCGCTGCTGCTGGTCACGGTGGCGCTGTTCTGGCTGCAGCAGCGCATCGTCCGCCGCCGCGGCTTCGTGGCGCTCACCGGCAAGGGCGGCGAACGGCGGCCGATCGTGCTCGGCCGAGGGCGTTGGCTGCTGTTGGGCTATGCGATGTTCGTACTGGGCCTGTCGGTCGTGCTGCCCTACCTCATCCTGGGCCAGGCCGCCTTCGCCAAGGCCTGGGGCCGCGGCTTCTCGTTCGACAACCTGACGCTCGCCAACTTCCACTTCCTCCTCTTCCAGCACGCGACGGCGCAGCAGTCGGTCGTCAACAGCTTCCTCTACGCTGCGGCGACGGCCTGCATCGCCATCGGGCTCGCCCTCTTCATCGCCTACATCGTGCAGCGCCGGCTGGTGCCCTTCGGCGAGGTGCTGGCCTTCCTGTGCATGGCCCCTTTCGTGATCCCCGGCATCGTGCTGGCGATCGGCTTCTACGCCGCCTACGCCCCGCCGCCGCTCTCGCTCTACGGCACCGCCTGGATCCTCATCCTCGCCTTCACCACGCGCTTCCTGCCGATCGCCTTCGCCAACGCCTCGGCCTCGATCCGGGCTATCAACCCCGAGATGGAGGATGCCGTCCGCATCCTCGGCGGCGGCCGGGTGACGGCGATCCGCAAGGTCGTGGCCCCCCTGCTGAAGAGCGGCCTGGTCGGCGCCTGGCTGCTGGTCTTCATCCCGGCGACGCGCGAGCTGTCGGCCGCGATCTTCCTCTACGGCCCGGACACGCGGACCATGGCGGTGATGCTCTTCGACCTGTCCGAGGAGGGCAACTTCGAGCGGCTGGCGGCACTCGGCTGGATGCTGCTGGCGGCTACCATCGTCATCGTCGTCGTCGGCTACCGCCTCGTCGGCCGCGACTTCATGCTGCGCCGCGGCAGCAGCGACTGAGCGGCCTCAGCCGAGCAACGCCTCGATCGCCGCCGCCAGCCCGGAGACGTCCGCGACTTCGCGATCCGGCGCCTCGTCAGCGCTGCGCGGACATTGGGCGGCATGGCGGCCGTGGACGACGCGGACCGCCGCCATGCCCAGCGCGCGGGCGGGCGCCACGTCGTTGTCGATGCGGTCGCCAACCATGACGCACGCCGCCGGCTCGACACCCATGGCCGCGGCAGCCACGAGGAAGGCGCGCGGATCGGGCTTCCTCAGGCCCGTCGTGGCGCTGACGGCGAAATGCCGGAAATGGCCGGCGAGCCCCGCGGCGGCGAGCCGGTCGAGCGCGGCCGCCGGCTGGTTGGCGACGAGGCCGAGCGGGATGCCGCGGCGGTCGAGGTCGGCGAGGAGGCCGGCGATCCCCGGCCGCAGCTCGAGCGGCGGCGGGTCGATCGAGAGATGGCGCCGCAGCCCGGCGACCACGGCCTCCGCCCGGCCGGCATCGCCCGCGGCCAGATGCCACGCGATCGCGAGATAGGCGTCGGGCGCGAAGGCGTCGACGGCGGCGCGGCAGGCGGCGGCGTACTCGGCCTCGCCGGCGGCGAAAGCCGCAGCGAGGAAGGCGTCCGCCCGCCGCTCGTACTTCGTCTCCAGGTCGATCGGGCCGCCGACGTCGAAAAGGACGGCGCGGCGGCCCGTCACCGGCGCAACAGGGCTACGCGCCGGCGCGGCGGATCAGCGTGCCGACCCCGTGCTCGGTGAAGATCTCGAGCAGGACGGAGTGATGGACGCGCCCGTCGAGGATGACGGCCGCCTCGACGCCGCCGTCGACCGCCTCCAGGCAGGTCTCGACCTTGGGGATCATACCGCCGGTGATGGTGCCGTCGGCGATCAGGCGGCGGACGTCGGCATCCGTCAGCTCGGGCATCAGCGTGCCCGACTTGTCCTTGACGCCCGACACGTCGGTCAGCAGCAGCAGCCGCTTGGCTTGCAGCGCGGCCGCGACCGCGCCCGCCACCGTCTCGGCGTAGAAGAAGAAGGTGCCGCCGTCGGCGCCGAGGCCGATGGGCGCAATCACCGGGATGATCCCGGAGCCTTCCAGCGCGCGGATGATTCCGGTGTCGATGTGCCGCGGCTCGCCGACGAAGCCCAGGTCCAGCACCTTCTCGATGTTGCTCTCGGGGTCGCGCCTGGTGCGGGTCAGCTTCTCGGCGCGGATGAGGCCGCCGTCCTTGCCCGACAGGCCGACGGCGGTGCCGCCGGCCGCGCTGATGAGGGCCGTCAGCTGTTTGTTGATGGCGCCCGACAGCACCATTTCGACGATCTCCACGGTCTCCTTGTCAGTGACGCGCAGACCGTCGATGAACTCGCTCTTGATCTTGAGGCGCGACAGCATGGCGCCGATCTGCGGGCCGCCGCCGTGGACGACGACCGGGTTGATGCCGACCTGGCGCAGCAGGACGATGTCGCGCGCGAACAGCTCGGCCACCTTCTCGTCGCCCATGGCGTGGCCGCCGTACTTCACGACGAAGGTCTCGCCGGCGTATCGGCGCATGTAGGGCAGCGCCTCGGACAGGGTGGCGGCCTTGGCGAGCCACTCGTTGCGGGCAGTATCGGCGTCGGTCATCGGCTGGGGGTCCGGGGCGTGGGAAGGGGCGGGACTGTATCCGATCAGGCGGGGGCCGCCAACGCGGCCAGCATCGCCCGGAGCTCGGCGATGCCGCGCTTGTCCTCCGCACTCGTGGCGAGCACGACGGGGTGCGCGGCGACGTGCTTGCGCGCCTCGGCCGCGACCTTGGCCTGCATCTCGGCCAGCGCCGCCTTGCCCGGCTCGTCGGCCTTGGTGAGGACGATCTGGTAGGAGACGGCGGCGGCATCGAGCATCCGCATCCAGTCGCGGTCGCTGTCCTTGATGCCGTGGCGGGAATCGATCAGCAGGCAGAGCCGGCGAAGCGTCGGCCGCCCCTTCAGGTAGTCGCCGATCATCCGGACCCAGCCCGCCGCCTCGGTCTTCGGCACCTTGGCGAAGCCGTAGCCCGGCATGTCGACGATCGCCAGGCGGCCGCCCAGCCGGAAGAAGATGAGCTGGCGCGTGCGGCCGGGCGTGTTGGAGGTGCGGGCGAGCGAGTTGCGCCCGGTGAGCGCGTTGACGAGGCTCGACTTGCCGACGTTGGACCGGCCGAGGAACGCGACCTCCGGCAGCTCGATCGGCGGCAGGTCGCGCGCCGTCGCCGAGGCCCAGTAGAAGTCGCACCCCCGGGCGAACAACAGCCTTCCGGCCTCGATCGCCTCGTCGTCGAGCTCGGGCGGATCAGGCGGCGCCGGCACGGCGCATGATCACCCATTGCTGGATGATCGACAGCAGGTTGTTCCAGGCCCAGTAGATGACGAGCCCGGCCGGGAAGCCCGCCAGCATGTAGGTGAAGACGATCGGCAGCGCCATGAACACCTTGGCCTGGATGGGATCCGGCGGCTGCGGGTTCAGCTTCTGCTGCAGGAACATCGTCACACCCATGATGAGCGGCCAGGCGCCGATCATCAGGACGTGCGGCGGCGTCCAGGGGATGAGGCCGAAGAGGTTGAAGATCGTCGTCGGATCGGGCGAGGAGAGGTCCCTGATCCAGCCGTAGAACGGCGCATGCCGCATCTCGATGGTGACGAACAGCACCTTGTAGAGCGCGAAGAACACCGGGATCTGGATGACGATCGGCAGGCAGCCCGAGGCCGGGTTGGCGCCCTCCTTGCGGTAGAGCTGCATCATCTCCTGGTTCAGGCGCTGGCGGTCGTCGCCGTACTTCTCACGCAGCTCCATCATCTTCGGCTGGAGCTTCTTGAGCTTGCTCATCGCCCGGTACGACTTGTTCGCCAGCGGGAAGAAGGCGAGCTTGATCAGCACCGTCAGCAGCAGGATCGCCAGGCCGAAATTGCCGAGCCAGCGGTAGAAATAGTCGATGACGTAGAAGATCGGCTTGGTCAGGAAGTAGAACCAGCCGAAATCGATGGCGCGATCGAGCCGCTGGATGCCGAGCCGGTCGCGGTAATCGTCGAGGAGGTGGACCTCCTTGGCGCCGGCGAAGACACGGTGCGTCGTCTCGGCCGTCTGGCCGGGTGCCAGCTGGCGGGCGGCACCGAGATAGTCCGCCTGATAGGCGTCGTCGCGGCCACGCGCCTCCCAGGTGAAGCGGGTATCGACCGCCTCGCCCTGGTCGGGAACGAGGGCGACCAGCCAGTACTTGTCCGTGAAGCCGACCCAGCCGCCGGTCGTCTTCTGTTCGACGCGCTTCTGGTCCTTGATGCTGGAGTAGCTGATCTCGCGCAGCACGCCGTCCGTGACGCCGATCAGCCCCTCGTGGAGGATGTAGAAGCCGGCCGTGTGCGGTGTCGGCCAGCGCTTGGTCAGCGCGTAGGGCAGCAGGGTCACCGGGCCGGCACCCTGGTTCTCGACGCGGTCGGTGACGGTCAGCAGGAAGTTGGCGTCGAACGCCAGGGTGCGGCGGAAGATCAGGCCCTGGCCGTTGTCCCAGACGAGCGTCAGCGGCGACTGCTGCGTCAGGCCGTCGCCCTCCGCGCGCCACATGGTGTCTTCGCGCGGCAGCGCCACGTCGGCGCTGCCGGGTCCGGCCACCCAGCCGAACTGGACGAAGTACGGTGTCGCCGAATCCGACGGCGACAGCAGGTCGATGAGCGGGCTGCCGGGTGCCACCGTCTCGCGGTAGTCCTTCAGCGTCAGATCATCGACACGGCCGCCGCGCAGCGATACCGAGCCCTTCACGCGCGCGGTGTCGATCGGCACGCGCGGTGCCCGGGCCAGCGCGTCGGCACGCGGCACGGCACCGCCGGGCGCCGCGGCACCGGCCGCAGGGGTGGCGCCCGGGACAGTCGGCGGCGTCGCCGCGCCCGGAGACGGCTGGGCGGCCTGCTGCTCGACCTGCGCCTGCCGCTGGGCCTCGTGGTGCGGCTTCTGCACGAAGAACTGGAAGCCGAGCAGGATCGCGATCGAGATGGCGATCGCGATAATCAGGTTCTTCTGGTCGGTCATCGGCGCGTCTCGGAGGATAGCGGCCACCGGCGATGACCGGCGCAGCACGGGCTAAGGACGGTCGGGACGGGGTCGGCCCCGGCCCCGCCCCAGGGATTGCAGCGGACGAGACGCCTGGCCGTCAGCCAGCCGCCGGCGAGCGCGCCGTGGCGTCGGAGCGCCTCGACCGCATAGGCCGAGCAGGTCGGCTCGAAGCGGCACGATGGCGGAAAGAGCGGCGCCAGCACCCATTGATAGGCGCGCACCAGCAGGATGAGGAAGCGGCTGGCGATCGTCACGGCCCCTCCCCCTCCTTCTGCCCACCGGGCGATGCCGCCCGCGGGGACGGCCGTCCCGGCTGCCCGCCTCGCGACACCCTGACGAGCGCCTGCGACAGATCGTCCAGCAAGCCGGCGAAGGGCCGCGTCAGCGTCCCCTCGCGCGCCACGATCACATAGTCCCAGCCGGCCGAGGCGTGATCGGGCATCACGGCCGCCGCGGCCGCCCTGAGGCGGCGGCGAGCCCGGTTGCGCTGCACCGCCCCGCCGATCTTGCGGGTGGCCGTGAAGCCGACCCGCGGCGGGCCCGGTGCGTCAGCACCGTCCGGGCGCTCGAAACCCTGCAGGACGAGCCCCGGGGCGGCCCATTTGCGCCTTGCCCCGGCGACGCGCAGAAACTCGGACCGTTGCTTCAGCCGTCCGATGGCTGCGGCCATCAGGCCGAGAGGCGCTTGCGCCCCTGCGCGCGACGGTTCTTGATGACTTTCCGGCCGCCCACGGTCGCCATGCGTGCCCGGAAACCGTGGCGGCGCTTGCGGATGAGGCGGCTCGGCTGATAGGTGCGCTTCACGGCACGTACTCCGAGGAAAGATCGACGTTTTTCGAGAGTGCGCGCTTATACGGGACGGCCCCCCGCAAGTCAACGCGAGGGATCGCCGCGCCGAAGGCGGGCGGCTCGACGATGAGTTCACTGGCCGGCGCCGGCGCCCGATGGTACCGGCAACGGCATTCGGGTGGGGACATGGCGATCGACAGATCCGACACAGGTTGGATTTCGTGTGGAGGCCGCGCCTGATGGCGGCCTTCGGGCTCCCGCGATTCGGCGGCCTGTCCGGCCGGCTCCTCGTCATGACGATCGGCTTCGCCATGCTGGTGGAGGTCTTCGTCTACATGCCTTCGGTCGCGCGCTTCCGGGTCGACTGGCTGGAGCAGCGGCTGCGCGAGGCGCAGTTGACCGTGGTGGCATTGGAGGCCGCCCCCGACGCCATGGTCTCGACCGAGCTCGCCAACCGCCTGCTCGACCAGGTGGGCGCGCACGCCATCGTCGTGCCGCCGACCGCCGACACGGTGCGCCGCGGCATCTTCCGCGACATGCCGCCGGCCATGGACGTCGCCATCGAC
>JBFWXJ010000141.1:12089-13737 GCA_050187535.1 Alphaproteobacteria bacterium
CGCGTCGCCCCCACCTTGATGGCCGCGATCGACCGGGCGGTGCAGCTCTGCCGGCGGACCCTCGACTACGTGCGCGAGGACGGGCCGCGGCTGGAACGCACGCGCTTCGCGCTGGCGGCGCTGGTCGACGAGCTGGGCCAGGTGCTGGCGGCGCCGGGCGGGCGCAGCTTCACCGTGCGCAACCTGGTGCCGCGCGGGCTCGAGATCGAGGCCGACCGCGACCTCGTGTTCCGCGTGCTGTCGAATCTCGGGCACAACGCCGTCGCCGCCGGAGCGGCGACCCTGACGGTCGTCGCCGAGGACGAGGACGGCCGGCTGGCGCTCGTCGTCGCCGACGACGGCCCCGGCCTGCCGCCGAAGGCGCTCGCCAACCTGTTCCAGCCCTTCTCCGGCGCCGGCAGGGCGGGCGGCACCGGTCTCGGCCTCGCCATCGCGCGCGAGCTGATGCGCGCCCATGGCGGCGACGCCACCCTGCTCAAGACCGACGCCGAGGGGACCAGCTTCCGCCTCGTCATGCCGCTGAACGGCGTTCCGGCCCGCCGCGCGGCGTGACAGTCAACCTGCGAGCGCCTCGCGGACCGCTTTCGGATTGCGGCGGATGATCTTCAAGAGCGTTGCGGCCGCTCCCGACGGGCGCGCACCACCACGCTCCCACTTGCGCACCGTCGAGAGAGGGATATCCAAGAGGGTCGAGAATTCTTCCTGGGTGAGATCGAGCGCCCGTCGCGCGACCGTCACCTCGGACACCTCGACATGGCGCGTCGGCAGGTTGAGCTGCCCTTCGGCATACGCCAGGACCTCGTCCATCGCGGCCAGAAGCTCTGAAGCGACCCGACGGCTCTTGCTGATGCGCGGCATTGCTAGGGCCTCACCGATATACTGAACATTCGGCAGTCGCCACGAGGAAGACGCCGCGTTTCATTGGCTGCCACGCCTCCGCCGGTAGGCTGCGAGGATCGCCTTGGCGGTCTGGTGCAACGCGGCCTTCTCCGCCGGGGAGACATCATCTTTCTCATCCTTGCCGTAAATGGTCAGGAGAAAAATCGGCATCGTATCGTCGGTCGCGAAGTAGAGGACCCTCGCCCCGCCCCGCTTACCCTTGCTTCGTGCGGCCACCCGCAGCTTGCGCACGCCGCCTGTGTCGGGAACGAGTTCCCCAGCGGTCGGCGAAGCGGCGAGAAGAAGCTCGAGCGCGGCTAGCTCATCCTCGCCGAGGAGCGTCGGAAATTTCCGCGCAAAGATATGGGTCTGGACCAAGGTCCGACCCGGCCGCACCGTCACCGATCGCACATCGCCCGCCTCTTGTACCCAAAAATATCAGAACCCGACTTGGTGGCAACACGGGAGTGCTGCCACCAAAAGGAAGCGCACCGGCACGGACGTCGGGGTTGCGCCCGGCGACGCGGCGCTCTTGAATGCGGGCCGGCGTCGGGTCACGCGCGAGAGGCGGCAGATGGTCGGCAGGTGGTTCCTTGGTGGCATCGTGGGCATCGTCGGCATCGTCGGCCTCTTCCTCGCCGCCACCGTCCACGAGCCGGGCTTCTACGCCTTCGGCCTCGGCATCGCCGCCGCCGCGATCGTCTACATCTTCGCGATGATCAAGCGCGTCTACGACCTGGCCGATCGGCGGTAGACGCGCCGCCCGGCG
>JBFWXJ010000142.1:0-13693 GCA_050187535.1 Alphaproteobacteria bacterium
GTCGCGACGCGCCAGTCGGGCACGCCGATGTTCCAGCCGCGCAGCAGGTCGCGGGCTTCCGGCTCCTGCAGCCAGGGCGGATCGCCGACCGCCGATGCCGTCGGCACCGCCGGTCCGCCGCGCGGTGCGACGGGGGCGGGGCGGGGCGCCGCCTCTTCGAGCGTGGCGCGACGAAGATGTGCCAGCACGCGGCCCGGCATCTCGACCGCGCGGAAGACCGGGATACCGGCCTTGCGCAGGACCTCGACCGCGGGTGGAGCGGAGTCCGCGTGGACGGTGTGGACCTGCACGGGCTTGCCGTGCCGGCGGAAGGCCGTGGCCATGTCCTCGGCCGCGGCGACCTCCAGCGGCCGCATGGTCGGGCCACCCAGGCGCTCGTAGCCGCCGAAATGGCCGACCATGGCCGCGGCCGCGATCGCGGGGTCGGCCAGCACGATGTCGAGCGCCTTGGCGATGACGTGCGGCTCGCCCTCGGCGACGCCGGCGAAGTCGACCGGGTTGCCGAAGGCGCAGCGGTCCGGCAGGAACGCCGCCAGCGCGGCGCGCGTCGCTCCCGAAAGAGGCGGGGTCGTGAGGCCGGCGAGGCCGGCGGCGTCGGAGAAGAGGGTCGCGTGGCCGCCGCCGTCGGTCAGCACGGCGACGCCGTCGCCGCGCATCGGCACGCGGTCGGCCAGCGCGACGGCGGTCTGCCAGGCCTCGTCGACCTCGTAGGCGCGCAGGATGCCGAACTGGCGGAAGGCCGCTTCGACCAGCCGATCCTCGCCCGCGAGCGAGCCCGTGTGCGACAGCGCGGCCCGGCGGCCGCTCTCGCTGCGCCCGGGCTTGAGGATGACGACCGGCTTGCGCACCGGCGACCGCGCGACGATCTCGCAAAGGCGGCGGCCTTCGAGTGCGCCGAAGCCTTCCAGGTAGGCCAGCACCACCTCGGTCGCGGGATCGGCCAGGCAGTACTCGACCAGCTCGAATGCCTTGAGGTCGGCGGC
Source organism: Alphaproteobacteria bacterium (assembly GCA_050187535.1). Taxonomy (GTDB): domain Bacteria; phylum Pseudomonadota; class Alphaproteobacteria; order ATCC43930; family Allostellaceae; genus Allostella. The sequence continues at coordinate 984 of JBFWXJ010000142.1, forward strand.
GTTGCCGATGGTGACGGAGCGGCTGAAGCCGATGCCGCTGCGCCGGGAGCAGTCGGCGAAGTCGAGCGCGATATTGCCACTCTGCGAGACGAGACCGATCCTGCCGGGCCGCGTCTCCCAGCCGACGACATTGACGCGCCCGGGGCCACTGAAGAGGCCGGCGCAGTTGGGGCCGATCATGCGCGCACCGGCCGCGCGTACCATGCGCGCGAGGTCCGCCTCGACCGCTTTGCCGGCCGCGTCGATCTCGCCGAAGCCGGCCGTGATGACGACGATGCCGCGCGCACCCTTGGCGAGGCTGTCGGCGACCGCGCGCGGCACCTCGCCCGGCCCCACGATGATGACCGCCAGGTCGATCGGCCCGGGGATGTCGCCGACCGTCGGATACGCCGTGTGCCCGAGGATCGCCTTGGCGCGGGGGTTGATCGGGTAGAGCGGCCCCGGGAACCCGCCCTCGGCCAGCGTCTTCCAGCGCCGGCCGCCGGCCTTTTCGGGCGAGGCCGACGCGCCGATCAGCGCGACCGCGCGCGGGTTGAGGATGGCGTCGATCCCGTCGATCGGCGCGGGGCCGTCCAGCATGGCGTACTCCCGTGGTGCTGATGCCGCGGCCGAGCCGTCAGGCGATGGATTCGAGCAACCTGAGCGCGTTGCCGCCCATGAGCTTGGCCAGGACCTCCGGCTTCAACGGCAAGGCCTGCGCCTCGTCGACGGCGCGCCGGAACGGCACCATCGAATCGGTTGCGAAAAGCACCTGGTCCTGCAGCAGGCTGTTGGCGAACCGCATGAGGATGTCCCAGCCCGCGTTCTCGGCCGCGAGGTACTTGGGCGCGATGCCGCCGATCTCGATGAAGACCGTCTTGTGCTTGCGGGCGATCGCTACGCTCTCGTGCGTCCACGGCCAGCCGCCGTGGTTGAGGATGATCTTGAGGCCCGGGAAGTCGCAGGCGACCTCGTCGACATGGATCGGCCGGCCGAAATCGATGGTCCGGTCGGCGGAGTAGTTGATGCCCGTGTGGATCGCGACGGGGATGCCGTACTCCAGGCACTTCAGGTAGAGCGGATAGTACTTCTTGTCGTTGGCGTAGAGGCGGCTGGCGAAGGGCTGCACGTTGAGGCCGCGCAGGCCGAGCGTGTCGACCGAGCGTTTCAGCTCGTCGACCGCCTTCATGCCGTCGGCGGCATCGACCGAGGCGAAGCCGACGAAGCGGTCGCCATGGGCGGCCACGATCTCCGCCACCCGGTCGTTCTCGAGGCGGTAGTCGCCCGACGACCATTCCGACTGCATCACCGCGCGGCCGATGCCGGCCTCGTCCAGCAGGCGCAGCAGGTCGTCCAGCGTGTAGGAGACGGCGCCAAGGTCGAAGACGTCGGCATAGCGCATCATGTAGCCGGGCCGGGTCCCGATCCGGTCGGGCTTGGGGACCTGCACGCGGAAGTCGACGATCAACGGTTCCTCCGAGGCGACCGGCCGTGGGATACTTGTAGTATATTGGAGATATCCGCCATGCGATCGCGCGGGGTCAAGCGCAAAGGCGTAGGGGAGCAGGGGTGACGAAGCAGCGGCAGAGCCTGGCCGACCGCGCCTACGACGCCATCGAGGCGCTGATCGTGGCGGGCGAGCTGGCGCCGGGCCAACGGATCGCGGAATCGGCGGTGGCCGAGCGTGTCGGCCTCGGCCGCACGCCCGTGCGCGAGGCGATCCAGCGTCTGGCCGGTCACCACCTGGTCGAGATCGCCACCGGCCGCCAGCTCCGCGTCGCCGAGATCGACGTGCGCGAGCAGCTCCTCATCGTCGAACTGCAACGTCAGGTGGAGCTGCTTCTGGTGCGCCGGGCGCTTCGCAATGCCGGTACGGCCGACCGGCGTGAGCTGCGCGCGATTGCAGCCGATCTGGAGGCCGCGGTCGATGCCGCCCGGGTACAGGCCGCGGGGCGTGCCCTGGAGCGGACGCTGGTGCGCCTCGCTCGCCACCGCTTCGCGGCGGAGGCGGCCGCACCCCTGTGGTCTGCGTCGCGGCGCTTCGCGTGGGTTCACCGGGCGCTCGACGATCCGGCCGTCGGTGCCCGCCTGTTGCGGACGCTGATGGCGGCGATCGCCGACGGCGACGAGGCGGCGGCCGAGCGGGCGACGCTCGACCGCATGGACCATCTCGACCGCTTCGCGCGGGCGACCCTGGAACCGGCCGGCTGACGAGGAACTAAGGCAGCACGTCCAGCGAATTGCGGGCGAGCTGCTCCAGCGCGTCCATGTAGGCGTCGGTGCAGCGGGCCGCGCCCGGTCCGTCGCCGTCGGCGATGGCGCGCATTACCGCCGCACTCAGGTTCGAGCTCAGCACGATGTCGCGGACGGCCCGCGTGACCCAGGCGAACCGGCGCGAGGAGGCCCACAAGGGCGCGATCGCCTCGCCCGCATGCTCGTTGCCCGCGGCGCGCACGAGCAGCAGCTTGTATTCGAGGTCGAGGACGTAGTGGCCGGCCTCGTCACGGGTGCGCGCGCATTCGTCCATGCCGGCCGCCATCTCGCGCAGGCGGCGACGGTCGGCCGGGGTCGCGCGCTCGGCCGAGCGGGTGGCGAGGAAGCGCTCGACCTCGCGGCGGAAGGAAAGCAGGGCGAGCTGGTCCTCGACACGGACGGCGGTGATCTGCAGACCGCGGCGGGGCACGACCTCGATCAGCCTTGCGCGCACCAGCCGCTGCAATGCCTCGCGGATCGGCGTGCGGCTGAGGCCGAGGCGCTCGCTCAGGTCGGATTCGGTGGCCCATTCGCCCGGCGCCAGCTCCGCGGTGACGATCAGCCGCTCGAGCTCCTTGTAGGCGCGGTCCGCCAGGCGCTCGTCGGCGCCGGCGGCGTCGGCGACCTGCCGGGCCCGGCCGCGTGCGAGCGCGAGAGGTTCCCTGGTGGCCATTCCATCCCTTCGTGGCGGTGCGGGTCCATGGACCCCATAGCCGCGCGCGCTACCGCAGCGCAAGAGTGGCGGCGGCCCTCATCTCTTTCTCTTCGCTGATGTCGCGATGCCCTTGCCTGCTGCGGCGCGGCAATTTCGTCCAATACCCGCCGGTGCCGATTGTTGCATTGGATCATTTGATCGGTGACAGTTCGGTCATGGCATGTCACGTGCCCGCCGCGACGGCGGGACGTCGGCCTGCAACCCGTCGCAGCCCGTGAGGATCCTCTCGTGGAGCACGCCAGAATCACCAACCTCTCCGCCTGGAAGGGGTCGGAAGTCGACTACCGCTCGGAGATGATGCACCGCTTCTCCGATTCCGAGGTCGCCGAGATCGACGCCGCACTGAAGCGCTGTGGCACGCTCGACATCCCGGATATCACGCCCGAGAACTTCCCGCTGCCGACGTTGGGGCCGCTGCTGCGGCAGCTGAAACGGGAGCAGCTTCTCGACGGCCGCGGCGTGCTGCTGCTGCGCGGCTTCCCGCGGCAGCGCTACTCGGCCGACGAGATGGCGCGCGTCTATGTCGGCATCGGGTCGCATCTGGGCGAGCCGATCGCCCAGTCCTGGCAGGGCCAGCTGCTGGGCAGCGTCATCGACATCAGCGACGTGGTCGAAAAGGTGCGCGGCTACAACGCCGGCGGCGGCCAGCACTTCCACATCGACGGCTCGGCCTGCGACATCGTCTCGCTGATGTGCCTGCGCGCCGCCAAGTCGGGCGGCGCCAGCCGCATCGTCAGCGTGGCGGCGATCCACAACCACATGGCCGAGCACAGCCCCGAGCTGCTCGACGTCCTCTACCGCGGCTACTACCACCGCAATCACGAGATGGACGCCGCGCACTCGCTGTTCCCGCCGCAGAGCGCCGCCAAGGTGCCCGTCTTCACCCAGACCGACGGGCGCATCACCTGCGTCATCGACACGGGCTGCCTGCGCTACGCCGTGCACTACGGCGGCGTGACGCTGAGCGAGCAGGAGATCGCCGCCTACGACGAGCTGCAGCGCATCGCCCGCTCGGACGAGTTCTTCCTCGACATGAACTTCGAGGAAGGCGACATGCAGTTCCTGAACAACCGCGCCATCATGCACGGTCGCACCGACTTCGAGGACCACGACGCGGTCGACATGCGGCGCCACCTGCTGCGCCTGTGGCTGCGCGCGCCGGAATGGCCCGAGCGCATCGAGGAACAGATCTTCATGACGGAGGCGGACTGCCGCCACTGGGTGAAGCGGCGCACGCCCTACATGGACATGCCGTCGGAGTATCTGGCGACGCTCATGGCCCAGCAGCAGCAGCGCAAGGCGGCCAACACGGTGATGCCGCGGATGGCGCCTTCCATGCGCTACCGCAGCGCCGCCGATTGGCGGCCCGAGCCCGCGCCCGCGGCGGAATGAAGCGGCGCCCGACATCCGCGGTCGCCGTCGGCGCGAACGGGAATGAGGACTAGCCTATCACGACAGAATCCATCAGCGATCACGCCATCAGTGGTGATTGACGTCGCCGAAGAACGGGAGAGGTGCAGATGAACGAACGCAACCGGACAACCGGGCTGATCCTGCCGCGGCGACGCTTCCTCGAGCTGGCCGCCCTGGGTGCGGCGGCCGCCGCCCTGCCGGGGCAGGCGGCCCGCGCCCAGGGGGCCGCGCCGCCGCCTCCGCCCAAGGGCACGCGCAAGGGCCAGATCGTCATCGGCCTGTCGCAGGAGCCGACCGTCTTCAATCCGCTGCGCGCCCGCATCGAGGTCGACGACGGCGTCCACCTCAACCTCTTCAGCCCGCTGTGGTCGCTCGACACCAAGGGCACCCTGGTGCCGCAGCTGGCGACCGAGATCCCGACCGTCGCCAACGGCGGCGTGTCCGAGGACGGTCTCGTCTGGAAGATCAAGCTGCGGCCGGGCGTCACCTGGCACGACGGCGCGCCCTTCACGGCCGAGGACGTCAAGTTCACCTTCGAGCTGATCCAGCGGCCCGATTTCCCGGCGATGAGCCGCAACGGCATCAGCCTCGTCCGCGACATCCAGGTCACCAGCCCGACCGAGATCACCTGGAAGCTCGAGAAGTTCTTCGCGCCCTTCTTCTCGATCATCGCGTGGACGCAGATCGTGCCCAAGCACATCCTGGGCGCGGTCGCCGACCCCAAGGATTCGCCGTTCAACAACAAGCCGATCGGCACCGGCCCGTTCAAGTGGGGCGAGCGGCGCCCGGGCGACTTCCTGCGCCTCGACGCCAACGAGAAGTTCTACGGCGACGGCCCCTATGTCGAGCGGCTGATCTTCAAGTACATCCCCGACCTGATCGTGCTGAAGACGCAGTTCATCACCGGCGCGGTCGACGCGGTCGGCATCCAGGGCATCACCGCCGACAACTACGAGGAGGTCAGCAAGGTGCAGGGCGTGCGGCTATACCGCGCGCCGATGCCGTTCCTCGAGAGCTTGTCGTTCAACAACGGGCGGCCGCAGTTCGCCGAGAAGGCGGTCCGCCACGCGCTCTACCACGCGCTCGACAAGGCGACGATCATCAAGGACATCTATTACGGCGCGCACCGGCCGACCGAGACCTACCTGCCGATGCAGTCCTGGGCCTACAATCCCAACCTGCCGCAGCACAAGTACGACCCGGCGCTGGCCCGCAAGATGCTGGACGACGCCGGCTGGAAGCCGGGTGCGGGCGGCGTGCGCGAGAAGAACGGCGTCAAGCTGGCCTTCTCCAACTCGACCACCGCGGGGAACCACCTGCGCGAGCAGCTGCAGCAGCTGGTCCAGCAGAACTTCCAGCAGGTCGGCGCCCAGATGACCATCAAGAACTTCCCGCCCGCCGTCATGTGGGGCGACTACTGGCGCAAGAGCGAATGGGACACGGTCGTCGTCGGCTCGGCCTTCGCGGTCGGCTCCGACCCGGACACCAGCGACCGCCTCGGGAGCTGGGCGATCCCGGTGAAGACCGGCACCGGCGCCAACACCATGCAGTACGCCAACGCCGAGGTGGACGCCCTGCTGCGTGAGAGCGTGGGGCTGCTCGACCGCGAGAAGCGCAAGGCGAACTACCAGAAGATCCAGGCGCTGTTCCGCGAGGACCTGCCGCTGCTGCCGATCTACCAGCCGAACCAGACGGAGGGCACGAAAGTGAACCTCCACGGCTACGACCCGAACGTGAACTACCGGTCGAACTGCTGGAACGTCCACAAGTGGTACTGGGCGACCTGAGCCGCCGGTCGTGAGCGGCCGCGACGGGGCGCCCGGCGCCGCGCCCCGTCGCCGCGACACTCCCGGCCCCATATCCGATGGTTATGGACGTCAGATGTCTGTTTTGTGGACATGGGCGATTGCCCCGGCGAACAGTGGGGGCATCCCGCGTCTGGCGAGGTGATGCCATGTCCCACATCGATTCAGCCGGTCCCAAGCTTCCGCGCCGCCGCTTCCTCGCGCTGACCGGCGCGAGCGCGCTCGCCGCGGCCCTTCCGCCCGGCGCCGCGACGGCCCAGGGCGTGCCGCCGCCGCCTGCGACCCGCAAGGGGCAGGTGGTCATCGGCATCTCGCAGGAGCCGACCGTCCTCAACCCGCTCCGACCGCATATCGAGGTCGACGACGGCCTCTACTTCTGCATCTTCAGCCCGCTCTGGACGATCGACCCGGCAGGGCAGCTGGTGCCCCAGCTCGCGGCCGAGATCCCGACGGTCGAGAACGGCGGCCTCTCCGCCGACGGCCTCACCTGGCGGATCAAGCTGCGGCCCGGCGTCGTCTGGCACGACGGCACGCCGTTCACGGCCGAGGACGTCAAGTTCTCGATCGAGCTGATCAACCGCCCGGACTTCGGCGCCACCAGCCGGTCGGGCCACAGCCTCGTGCGCGACATCCAGGTCGTCGGCCCGACCGAGCTCACCTGGCGGATGGAGCGCATCTTCGTCCCTTACATGTCGGTGCTGGCGACCACCTTCATCGTGCCCAGGCACGTCCTGGGTGCGGTCGCCGACCCGAAGGATTCGCCGTTCAACAGCAAGCCCGTCGGCACCGGCCCCTTCCGCTTCGTCGAGCGGCGGCCCGGCGACTACATCCTGATGGAGGCCAACGACCGCTACTTCGGCAAGGGGCCCTATTTGGAGCGGCTGGTCATCCGGTACATCCCGGACCTGACCGTGCTGAAGACGCAGTTCCAGACCGGCGCCATCGACTATATCGGCCTGCAGGGCATTTCCGCCGACAACTACCAGGAAGCGCTGACGATGCCGGGGCGGCGCATCTTCAAGGCGCCGCGCGGCTTCATCGAGAACATCGCGCTCAACCACGAGCGCGAGCCGTTCAAGGACCCGGCCGTCCGCCGCGCGCTCTACCTCGCGATGGACAAGCAGACCATCATCCGGGACATCTACTACGGCATCATGGAGCCGGCCGAAACCTACATGCCGGCGGGCTCCTGGGCGTTCAACGACAAGCTGCCGAGGCACGTCCACGACCCGGCGCTGGCACGCAAGCTGCTTGACGATGCGGGATGGAAGCCGGGCCAGGGCGGAATCCGCGAGAAGAACGGCGTGCGCTTGTCGTTCTCCAACTCGACGACGACCGGCAACCATCTGCGCGAGCAGACGCAGCAGTTCCTGCAGCAGGGCTGGCAGCAGATCGGCGCGCAGATGGCGATCAAGAACTTCCCGCCAGCCGTCATGTGGGGCGACTACTGGCGCAAGAGCCAGTACGACACGACGATGACCGGGACCCAGTACATGGTGGCGTCGGACCCCGACGTGCGCGACCGGCTCAGCAGCAAGGCGATCCCCAACCGTTCCGGGACCGGCCTCAATACGCCGGCCTACGAGAACGCGGAGGTCGACGTGCTGCTGGAGCAGGGGACGTCCGAGCTCGACCGCGAGAAGCGCAAGGGGATCTACCGCAAGGTGCAGGAGATCGTGCGCCAGGACCTGCCGATCCTGCCGATCTTCCAGTCGACCGCCATCGAGGGCGTCAAGGCCGGCCTGCAGGGCTACGCCGCCAACGTCAATCTCCGGATCAACTTCTGGAACGTGAACGAATGGTACTGGGCCACATGAGCCTTCACCGGGCGGCGCACGCATGAGCGGGTTCCTGCTGCGCCGCTTCGGCCAGAGTGCCGTGCTGCTGGTCATCGTCTCGATGATCGGCTTCGGCCTGCTGCACCTGACGCCGGGCGGCCCGCTCTCGCAGTTCGCCAACACGCCCGGCATGAGCGAAGAGGACCTGCAGCGGCTGGCCGAGCAGATGGGGCTGAATCGGCCGCTCCCGGTGCAGTACCTCGAATGGTTCGGCCGGCTGCTCACCGGCGACTGGGGCAAGTCCTACCGCGACGGCACGCCCGTGCTGCTGGTCATCGGCTCGCGCCTCGGCGCCACGCTCGAGCTGATGATCACGGCGACGCTGATCGCCGTCCTCGTCGGCGGCCTGATCGGCGTGCTGGGCGCGGTGCGCCGCTATTCCATCTTCGACCAGCTCGCGACGGTCGGCGCCATGGTCGCGCTCTCGATCCCGACCTTCTGGTTCGGCCTCGTCGTCATCTACCTGTTCTCGGTCAAGCTCGGCGTGCTGCCGGCCGGCAACCGGGCGCCGATCGGCAGCGAGTCCCTGATCGAATACGTCCACCACCTGATCGGGCCGTCGCTGGTGCTGGGGCTGGTGACCACGGCGCACTGGAGCCGCTTCATGCGCTCCTCGATGCTCGACGTGATCAACCAGGACTACGTCCGCACCGCGCGCGCCAAGGGCGTCTCGGAGCGGATCGTGCTGGTGCGCCACGTTCTGCGCAACGCGCTGCTGCCGATGATCACGCTGGCCGGCCTCGAGCTGCCGACGCTGCTGAGCGGGGCGCTGGTCACCGAGACGGTCTTCACCTGGCCCGGCATGGGCCGGCTCTTCCTCGATTCCATCGGCTACCGCGACTACCCCGTCGTGATGGGGCTGCTGACCTTCACCGCGATCCTGGTGATCGTCGGCAACCTGATCGCCGACATGCTCTACGTCGTCGCGGACCCGCGGATCCGCCTGCAATGACCGCCATCCAGGACGCGGCCGCCCCGGCGGCACCCGACCAGACGCTGGGCCGGCACCGGCGCTGGCGCACGCTGCGCCGTTTCATGCGCCACCGGCTGGCGATGTTCGGCTTCTTCGCCATCATCTTCCTGGTCGTCGCCTGCGCCATCGGACCCTCGCTCGTCCCCTACGACCAGTTCCAGATCGACATGCGCGGCCGTTTCCAGCCGCCCTTCTGGGGCCCGCATGTCCTGGGCAGCGACGAGCTCGGCCGCGACCAGCTCGCCCGCCTGCTGATGGCCGGGCGCATCTCGCTCACCATCGGCTTCGCCGCCATGGTGATCGCCGTCCTCGTCGGCACCGTGGTCGGCACGGTCGCCGGCTTCTACGGCGGCGCCATCGGCTCGACCCTGATGCGCATCGTCGATGCGGTGCTGTGCTTCCCGTCGATCTTCCTGCTGCTGACGCTGGCGGCCCTCGTCAGCCCCAGCATCGCCACCATCACCCTCATCATCGCGCTGACCGCCTGGATGGAGGTCGCGCGCGTCGTCCAGGGCCAGATCCGGGCGCTGCGCGAGCGCGACTTCGCGGTCGCCGCCGAGGCGATGGGGGCGACCGACTACTGGATCATGTTCAAGGAGCTGCTGCCGAACGCGGTGGCGCCGATCGTCGTCGCCGCGACGCTGATCGTGGCCCGCGGCATCCTGCTCGAATCCTATGTCAGCTTCCTCGGCTACGGCATCCAGCCGCCGATCGCGAGCTGGGGCAACATGCTGGAGAAGGCGCAGCAGTACCTGACGACCGCGCCCTGGCTGGCGCTGCTGCCGGGAATGATGATCACGCTCGCCGTCGCGAGCTTCAACTTCGTGGGCGACGGCCTGCGCGACGCGCTCGACCCGAGGAGCGACCTGACGTGACGGAAGCGACCCCGCTCCTCCAGGTCCGGGACCTGACGGTCGAGTTCCGCGCCGAGACCGGCACCGTCGCCGCGGTCAACGGCGTGACCTTCGATGTCCGGGCGGGCGAGACGCTGGCGCTGGTCGGTGAGTCCGGCTCGGGCAAGAGCGTCACCAGCCTCGCCATCATGCGCCTCGTCGGCTCGGCCTCGACCAGGCGGATCGGCGGCGCCATCCACCTGCGCCGGCGCGACGGCCGCGTCGCCGACCTGCTCCAGGTGCCGGACGACGAGATGCGCGAGATTCGCGGCAGCGAGATCGCGATGATCTTCCAGGAGCCGATGACCTCGCTCAACCCGGTCCACACGATCGGGGCGCAGGTGGCGGAGGCGATCGTCTTCCATCGCCGCATCTCGCGCCGTGCGGCGCTGGACGAGGCGGTGTCGCTGCTCGACCTCGTCGGCATCCCCGAGCCGCGCCGCCGGCTGGCGAGCTACCCGCACCAGCTCTCCGGCGGCATGCGGCAGCGCGCGATGATCGCCATGGCGCTCTCGTGCAGCCCGAAGCTGCTGATCGCCGACGAGCCGACGACCGCGCTCGACGTCACCATCCAGGCGCAGATCCTCGACCTGCTGCGCCGGCTGCAGCGCCAGACCGGCATGTCGATCATCTTCATCACCCACAACCTCGGCGTCGTCGCCGAGGTCGCCGACCGGGTGCTGGTCATGTATGCGGGGCGCATCGTCGAGGAGGCGCCGGCGGTGCCGCTCTTCAAGCGGCCGCTGATGCCCTACACGCGCGGCCTGCTGAACTCCGTGCCGCGCCTCGATCCCCGGCTCGCCGCCCGCGACGAGCTGCAGGCGATCCCCGGCAACGTCCCGGACCCGACCGCCATGCCGCCCGGCTGCGCCTTCCATCCGCGCTGCGCCCATTTCGTCGCGACCACCTGCGACACGGCCGTGCCGCCGCTGGAGCCGGCTGAGGCCGATCATGGCGTGCGCTGCCTGCGCTGGCGCGAGGTCGCCGAGGCGGGAGCCGCCGCATGAACGCCAAGCCGACACCGGTCCTGGAGGTCGACGGCCTCGTCAAGCACTTCCCGCTGGGCGGCGGCCTCTTCGGCCGCTCGCGCGACAAGGTGCGCGCCGTCGACGGCGTCTCCTTCGCGATCGCCAAGGGCGAGGTGCTGGGCCTCGTCGGTGAATCCGGCTCGGGCAAGACGACGGTCGGCCGCACGGTCCTGCGCCTCGACACGCCGACCGGCGGCACCATCCGCTTCCTCGGCCAGGACATCACCCGCCTGAAGCGCCGGCAGCTTCGCCCGATCCGGCGCAACATGCAGCTCGTCTTCCAGGACCCCTTCGCTTCGCTCAACCCGCGCATGCGCGTCGACCGCATCATCGGGGCACCGCTCGCCATCCACGAGCCCGGCATCGGCGCGGCCGAGCGCTCGCGCCGCGTCGAGGACGCGCTCGCCATGGTCGGCCTGCCGCGCAACTCGGGTGAGCGCTTCCCGCACGAGTTCTCGGGCGGCCAGCGCCAGCGCATCGGCATCGCGCGGGCCCTCATGCTGCGGCCGGAGCTGCTGGTCGCCGACGAGCCGGTCTCGGCTCTCGACGTCTCGATCCAGGCGCAGGTGGTCAAGCTGCTGCTCGACGTCCGCCGGCAGCTCGGCCTGACGATCCTCTTCATCGCCCACGACCTGGCGGTCGTCGGCCACGTCTCCGACCGCGTCGCGGTCATGTATCTGGGCAAGCTGGTCGAGATCGCCGACACCCGCACGCTCTTCGCCGACCCGCGCCATCCCTACACCGAGGCGCTCTTCTCGGCCGCCCCGGTGCCGGACCCGACGCTGCGGCGCGAGCGAATCGTGCTGACGGGCGACATCCCGAGCCCGATCAACCCGCCGTCAGGCTGCGCCTTCCGCACCCGCTGCCGCTATGCCCTGCCGGCCTGCGCCGAGACGCCCCCGCCGCTCCGCGAGGTCGGCCCCGGCCATTTCAAGGCCTGCATCCGCGACGACCTCTCGCTGACCGCGTGGCAGGCTCCGGAGGTCGCGGCCGCATAGGCCGGATGGCGCGGGCCGGGACGAGGGGCCGACTCGCCCTGTAGTCTCTTCCTCCAAAGATCACCGGAGGAAGCATGGCCGCCGACGCACCCGTCACCAGCACCCGCGACGGCAATGTCGCGGTGGTGACCGTCGCCAACCCGCCGGTCAACGCGCTGTCGCAGGCGGTGCGCGCCGGACTGCGACGGGAGATCGCGGCGGCGGCCGCCGACCCGGCCGTAGCCGCGATCGTGCTGCGCTGTGACGGGCGCACCTTCATCGCCGGGGCCGACATCACCGAGTTCGACCGGCCGCCGGTGGCGCCGGTCCTGACCGACCTGCTGCTGGAAGTCGAGGCGACGGCCAAGCCGATCGTGGCCGCGATCCACGGCACGGCGCTGGGCGGCGGGCTGGAGACGGCACTCGCCTGCCACTGGCGCGTCGCCGTGCCGTCGGCTCGCTTCGGCCTGCCCGAGGTCAAGCTCGGCATCATCCCCGGCGCGGGTGGCACGCAGCGGCTGCCGCGCGTCGTGGGTGCGGCGAAGGCGCTGGAGATGATCACCACGGGCGACATGATCGGCGCCGAAGAGGCGGCCGCACTCGGTCTCGTCGATGCGATCGTCGCGGGCGACCTCGCGGCCGAGGCGATCGCCTTCGCGCGGCGCCTCGTCGCCGAGGGCCGGCCGATCCGCCGCATCCGCGACCGCGACGACCGCATCGCCGCCGATCGCGGCAATGCCGAGCCGTTCGACGAGGCGCGCCGGCGGATCGCGCGCCGCGCCCGCGGTCAGGCGGCGCCGGCGCGCGCCATCGACGCGATCCGCACCGGAATCGAC
>JBFWXJ010000143.1:0-13669 GCA_050187535.1 Alphaproteobacteria bacterium
ACCGTGGCCGTGGACGACGAGCTCTTCTGGGGCAACGACCGCGTGGAGCAGGCGCTCGCCTGGGCCATCCACCCCGAACGTCGCTCGCCGCGCGGGTGAATCGCGCGGCATGGCGGCTATCAGGCGGGCCAGGCACCGGCAGGCCAGTGTCGCGCACCGTGAATGATCCGCACTACGATCAGGTCGCTTTCACCTTGAAGCGCGTAGGCGATGATGAATGGTGTCCGCAGCACCGACTTCTCGAACGTCCCCGAAACGCGACCCGGACGGCCGATCGGGCATGCGGGCAAGGCGGTCGAGCGCTGCATCGATCCGCGCCGCGACGACCCGCGCGGCTGCGGGACTGTCCTCTGCGATATGGGCGATCGTGCGATCGTAGTCCGCGACGGCCGCGTCCGACCAGACGACCCGCCTCACCGACGCTTGGCGGCACGCGCGATGGTCGCGGCGATCCGCGCCTGAACATCCGCATGCGCGGTCACGCGGCCGGCCTTCGCGTCGGCGAGGCCGCGGCGAATCCCTTCGACGACGGCGGTTTCTCGCGCGACGAAGTCGACGATGGCGTCGCCTGCGAGCTGTGCCTCGCTGCGGTCGGCCTTCTCTGCGAGCGCGGCGAGGCGCTTCCGCACAGCGGGCGTCAGGCGCAAGGTCAAGGTGGCGTCCTGCGTCATGCGTTCGATCCGATGCCTTCGCTCATTCTGACAGGCGCGTAGCGTTTCGGCCACCCGGGGTCACATGCTGCGCAAGCCTTCGCGCAGCCCGGTGCCGAGGGCCAGATCGGCGAGGGCGGCGAAGGGGTAGAGGGCGACGGTCCAGGGGCCGACGCCGAGGCTGCGGCCGATGACGTCGGGATAGAGGACGAGGCGGTAGTAGAGGAGGGCGGCGGCGACCGGCGCGACCAGCAGCAGCAGGCGCTCGGCCAGATGGCGGATCAGGACCGGGGCCAGATGGTCGGCCAGCGCATAGGCGGCGCGCTCGGGCGTCAGGCCGAGGCGGCCCTGCACCGTCTCGATCGCCGCCAGGAGCGCCGCCGATCCGAGGCTGCCGTCCGCGAGGTCGGCCAGCAGGCGGCGGTGGCGCTCGCGGATCTCGGTGAAGAGGACGAGGCGGGCGTGGCGCACCGGCGGCAGGCAGGTGACCGCCCACAGCCGCACATGGGGCAGCGCGAAGCGGACGGCCGAGGCGATGCCCCATGCGGACCACAGGATCGTCGCCAGCGCCACCAGCCCGACCAGGATGCGCTCGGCCTCGGGCACGGCGACCACGGCCGCCGCGGCGTGCAGCGCGAGAAGCGCCATGACGGCGGCGACGCTGGGCCAGATGGCGCCCGACAGACCCTCCAGGACCAGCGTATCGACCAGGGCTCCGGCGAGCGCGCCGCTCGACCGCTTGCCCTCGTCGAAGAGGCGGCGGATGTCGGGTCCCCAGCGCCCGGCGACCCAGCCGCCGACCATGCGACCCGCCGTCTCGGCCGCGCCCGTCGTCACGCCTTCCAGCATCGCTCCTCCCGTCCGGCGCGCGCCGGCCCCATATGTTGCGGCCATGAGCGAATTCCTCGGCGACTTGGTGGGCCTCTTCGTCGCGTCGGGCAAGGCCGAGCTGACTGCGGTCGCCACCGCGCTCGGCGAGCCCGCGGCGGCGGGCGACCCGTTGGCGCTGGCGGAGCGGGTCGGCGCGGTGGCGGCCGGGCTCGCCGAAGAGGGGCGCTTCGGGGAGCGGCAGGCCGATCTCGCGGCAGCGGCGCTCGCCCGTGCCGGCGTCGAAGTCCCCGCCGAAGCTTCGCTCGCCGAGCTGGAAGCCGCGGTCGTCCGCGATCTCGGCCGGCGCGAAGGGCTCGATATGGTCCAGGCGCTGGCGCTGGCGGTCGCCCGCGCGCGGGCGGGGAAGCTCGCACGCGCCGCCGCGATGCGCCTGCCGCCTGCCATGCCGGTCCTGGCGCGGCGGGCGCCGGCGGAAGCGGAGCGCGCCTGGCCCGATCTGTTCTCCGAGGCGCGCGGGTGGATACGAGGCGGGGTCGGCCGCGCGCCCTTCATCGCGCAACTGAGGCAGAGCATCGACGAGGAGCGCCGCAGGATGGGACGCGTCAACATCCTCGTCGCCGGCCGGACCGGCGTCGGCAAGAGCACCTTGGTCAACACCGTGTTCGGCCGCGAGGTGGCGGCGACCGGCATGGGGCGGCCGGTGACCCGGGACATCACCTGGTACGAGCCGCCCGAGCTGCCCGTGCGTCTCTGCGACACCAAGGGTCTGGAGATGCAGGCGTTCGCCGAGACGCTGGCGGCGCTCGAGGCGGAGGTCGAGCGCGCCGCGGCCAGCGGTCGCGCCGAAGACCGCATCCACATCCTGTGGCTGTGCATCGACGAGCCCGGCAACCGCGTGCAGGCGGGCGAGGAGGAGGTGGCGCGGCTGTGCGCCCGGCACGGCATTCCGGCCATCGTCGTGCTGACCAAGGCGATCGGGCCCGCTGCCTTCGCGGCCGAGGTGCGGCGCCTCCTGCCGGACGCCCGCCATGTCGTTCGCGTGCTGGCCGAGCCCTGGGACGATCGGCCCGCCTTCGGCCTGGACCATCTCGTCCGCGCGACCGAGGACGTCCTGCCCGAAGCCATCCGCGCCGCGTTCGACGCCGCGCAGCAGATCGACATCGCGCGCAAGCGTGCCCGCAGCCTCGCCTACGCGGCCACGGCGGCGACCGCGGCGGCGGCCGCGGCGGCGGTGCCGATCCCGGTCGCCGACGCGGCCGGCGTTTTCGCGATCAATGTCGGCATGATCGCCAAGATCGCGACCGCCATGGGCGTGCCGGCGACCGAGGAGAACCTGCTGACGCTGGGCGCCTCGATGGTGGGCGCGCTGGCCGCCGCCGCCGGCGGCCGCATGATCGCGGGCGAGGTGCTGAAACTCATTCCCGGCATAGGCACCATCGCCGGCGGGGCGATCAACGCCGGCATCGCGGCGTCGGCCACCTACGGCCTCGGCTACGGGTTCACCGAGTTCCTCTGCCGCTTCCACGCCACCGAGGGACACATGCCCGAGGGATCGGAGCTGCGCGAGGGCTTCCAGCGCTTCTGGGCCGCCTGGCGGGAGAAGGACAAGCGGCCGCCCGCGCCGTAGCGGGCGGGGCCGGCGGTCACGGCAGGGTCGCCGTCGGGCGGCCGTCGATGCCGCTCAGCACCAGGCTCTCGCGCCCGTCGGCGCCGAGGCCGAGGACCGCGCGGGGCCGGCCGTCGGGACCGTTCACGGCGGCGAGCGCCCCGACGCCGCGCGTGTCGAGGACGAGGCGCGGGATGCCGTCGGCCAGAAGCAGCCGCGCGCCGCCGTCGCTCGCCTGCAGCAGCACACGGGTCGTCTCCCGGCCGTCGCGCATGCCGATGAAGGCGTCGCCGCCGTCCACGCCGAGGAGGACCCGCGGCGTGCCCTGGGCGTCGACCACGACGATGCGGCGCGCGGCGATCTCCTCGGCGACGCTGCGGTCGGCGCGGGCGTCCCGGCCCGCGCCTGCGGCCAGGGTCGCGGCGGCCAGCCCGAGGGCCGCGATCGATACGGCGCGCCAGCGGCCGACGCGGCGCTCCAGCAGCGAAAGGCGGTCGGCGATCGGTTGATCGGTCATCGAACTGTCTCCGGGTGGGAAGCGTCCATGCTACCACGTCGCCCGTGACCGGATCGGGGAGCCCTGCCATGCCCGCCACCGCGAGAGCCGCCACCGCCAAGGACGTCGTCCGCACCACCTGCCCGCGCGACTGCTACGACGGCTGCGGCATCGTCGTGCTGCGCCGCGACGGCGCGATATCCAAGGTCCTGGGCGACCCCGACCATCCCGTCTCGCGCGGCGCCCTCTGCGGCAAATGCGCGGTCGCCTACAACGGCGCGTGGCGCGATCCGGGGCAGCGGCTGCTGCATCCCCTCCGCCGCACCGGCCCCAAGGGTTCCGGCCGCTTCGAGCGCGCGTCGTGGGCCGATGCGCTGGATGCGATCGCCGCCACGTTGCATGACACGGTCGCCGCGCAGGGGCCGGCCGCGGTGGCGCACGCCCACTACACCGGCACCTGCTCGGTCATCGCCAACGGCTTCCCCAACCGCTTCTTCAACCGCCTCGGCGCGACCGAGATCGAGCCCGACACGGTGTGCAACAACGCGGGCTACGTGGCGCTGGAATACGTCTACGGCACCGCGGTCGCCGGGTTCGACCCGCGCACGGCGGCGGATGCGCGCTGCATCCTGGTCTGGGGCTGCAACCCGTCGGCCTCCGCGCCGCACGCGCACAAGCACTGGCTGCCGGAGGCGCCGGGGAAGAAGATCGTGGTCGACCCGGTGCGCCATGACACCGCGCGCGCCGCCGACCTGCACCTGCAGCCGTTCCCCGGCAGCGACGCGGCACTCGCCTTCGCGATGATGCACGTGCTGCGGCGGGACGGGCTGATCGACCGCGCCTTCCTCGCCGCCCACACGCTCGGCTGGGACGAGCTGGAGCCGACGCTCGACGCCTGCACCCCGGAATGGGGGGCGGCCGCGACCGGCGTGCCGGCGGCCGACATCGTCGCGGCCGCCCGCATCTACGGCGAGGGGCCGTCGCTGCTGTGGCTGGGGCAGGGGCTGCAGCGCCAGCCACAGGGCGGCAACGTGGTGCGCGCGGCGGCACTGCTGCCGGCCGTCACCGGCAACATCGGCAAGCCCGGTGCTGGCGTCTACTACCTCAACGGCAAGGGCGCCACCCGCGGCATGGACATGGGCTCGATCTCCGCGCCGCAGCTCCGCCGCGAGCCGGCGCGCAAGGTCAGCCACATGGACCTGGCCGAGCATCTGGCGGACCCCGGGCGGACCCGCGTCTTCTTCTGCTGGAACATGAACGTCGCCGCCTCGGCGCCGAACCAGAAGCGCCTGCTGGCGGCGCTCGCGCGGGAAGACCTGACGACGGTCGTCGTCGACCCCTTCATGACGGACACCGCGACGATGGCCGACTGGGTGCTGCCGGCCGCGACCTTCCTCGAGTTCGACGACCTCGTCGGCTCCTACTTCCACATCTCGCTCGGTGCGCAGGCGAAGGCGGCCGAGCCGATGGGGGAGAGCTTGCCCAACCAGGAGATCTTCCGCCGCCTCTCGCGCGCCATGGGCTTCGACGAGCCGGAGCTCTACGAAGCCGATCGCGCGATCATCGACCGGCAGCTCTCGCTCGCCCTGCCGGGCACCTCGTTCGAGGACCTGGCCGCCGCCGGCACCATGCCGATCGGCGACACGCCGCGCATTCTCCACGCCGACCTGAAGTTCCCGACGCCGAGCGGCCGCATCGAGATCGCCTGCGCCCGCGCCGAGGCGGCGGGCCACGGCCGCCTGCCGTCGCCGATGGCCGACGCGCGGCCGGCCTCCGGGCGGCTGCGGCTGCTGTCGCCGGCCTCGCGCTGGCTGATGAACTCCAGCTACGGCAACGACGCCGGCATCGCCCGGCGGCTGGGCGAGGCGACCGTCGTGCTGCACCCCGACGACGCGGCGGCGCGCGGGTTGGCGGCCGGCGACCGCGTCGTGCTGGCGAACGCGACGGGCCGCGTCGCCATGGCGCTCGCGGTGGCGCCGCTGGTGCCGCCGGGCGTCGCGCTGACCGACAAGTCGCGCTGGCTCGCCGGCGGCGCCACGGTCAACGCGCTCAACCCCGGCCTGCGGTCGGACATGGGCGACAGCACCGCCCTGCACGGGGTCGAGGTCGAGGTGACGAAGGCGGCCTGACCCTTCAGCGCAGCAGGTGGCGGCGGACGGCCTCGCCCACCGCCGCCACGGCGCCTTCCAGCGCTGCGGCGTTGCCGCCGAAGGTGGCCCCACGCTGCATGCAGCCGCGCAGGTAGCCGCCGATCGCGTCGGCCGCGACCGGCGTCCCGTCCCAGCGGCGCGCGCTCACCGCCGGCTCCAGCATGATGTCGAGGCCGCAGCCGCGCGCCGTCTGCGCCCGCGGCAGGTCACGCGGAGCGTCGGGGACGTCGAAGCCGTGATGGGCGCCGGGGAAGACCGTTACGCTGACGGGCGCGCCGCGGGCGCGGAACCACTCGGCGTAGCGCGCGCAATGGTCGGCCGGCGTGTAGTTGTCGGCCCCGCCCAGCAGCATGACGATCGGCGCCGGCGACACGGTCTGCGACAGGTAGGGGATCGAGCACGAGGCGTAGAGGGCGACGTGCAGCGCGAAGCGCCGGTCCGGCCCCGCGACCGCGCGCCGGAACGGCTCGAGCGCGGTGTAGAGCGCCACCTGGCCGCCCTTGGAGAAGCCCATGACGCCGATCCGCGCGGGGTCGATGCGCGGATGCGTCGCCAGCAGGTCGAGCGCGTACAGCGCGTCGGCGGTGCTGGCCGCCGTCGACAGCTGGCTCTGGTCGTCGCCGGTCGACCGGATGCCGCGCGGGCCGAAGCTGTCGACGACGAAGGTCGCCACCCCCATCCGGTTCAGCCGTCCCGCCCAGGCGAGCTCGCGGCTGGCGATGATGCCGCCGCTGCCGTGCGAGATGACCATGGCCGGCACGCGCCCGCCCGCTCCCGCCGGCAAGGTCAGCGTGCCGGCAATGGGCGTCTGCGGCGCCTGGCCCGTCATCAGCGGCGTCGGGGCGGAGGGCGTGCGCGACATGAACTCGATGGCGCCGGTGCGTCCGTCCGCAAGGTCGGCGACGGGCGCGGCGGTCGCGGGGACGGCGGCGAAGAGTAGCGCGGCGACGAGCAGGCTGCCTATCGCTCTCCCCCCCGAGGGCGCAGAGGGCATGTCGCCGGGTCGCGTGCCGTATCTCATTCTCGCTCTCCTCCTGTCGGGCCGTCCTGTCACGGCGGCGCGTGCGTTTTCCTGCGGCTCACGCGAACGGGAACGGCCCCGCGAAGTCGCCGATCGGGCAGAGATGGGTGACGAGGCCGGTGCCCTCGCGCCAGTGATGCAGGAGGAACCCGGGCGGCTCCAGCCAGGAGGCCGGCGGCGCATCGGGACGCAGCGCCAGCGCGATCTGGGTGGCGGTGCTGGGGGCGGTCGTCAGCAGCGTGCCGCCCCAGCGGAGCTGCATCAGGCGGTGGACGTGGCCGCACAGCACGCGCTCGACCTGGGGATGCCGGGCGACGACCGCCGCCATCCGCTCGCCCTCCCGGCACATGTAGGCGTCCATGTAGGGGATGCCGCAGGCGAAGGGCGGGTGGTGCATCATCACGACCGTCGGCCGCGAGGGCTCGGCCGCCAGCGTCGCATCGAGCCAGTCCGCGGCGGCGTCGTCGACCAGCCCGTGATGATCGCCCGGCACCGTCACGTCCAACGCGACGACGCGCACCGGACCATGCCCGCCCGCCGCGTAATGCATCGGCCCCGCCGCGGGCAGATAGGGATGGTGGTCGCGGAAGGCCGCGCGGAAGGCGCCGGCCTCGTCGTGGTTGCCGGGGATCATCAGCAGCGGGATCGCCAGCCGGCCGAGGATGAGTGCTGCGGCCGCATACTCCTCCGGCCGGCCCTCGTCGACGACGTCGCCGGTCAGCAGGACGAGGTCCGGCGCCGGATCGAGGGCGGCGATCCGTGCCAGTGCGGCCTCGAGCATCCGGTTGGAGGGGGCGACGTCCTTGTAGAGCAGGCCCTCGGGCCGGACATGCGGGTCGGAGATGTGGGCGATCAGCATCAGGCGGCGAGCGCCAGGTCGACGATCTCGCGGCAGTCGCGCGACAGGCTGGGCAGGGCGGCGATGCGGGCGAGTGCGGCCCGCATCTTCTCCTGCCGGCCCGCGTCGTAGCGCCGCCAGCGGCCAAGCGCCTTCAGCATGCGCGCGGCGACCAGCGGGTTGAGCGGGTCGAGCCGCAGGATCTGCTCGGCGAAGAGGTCGTAGCCGGAACCGTCGGCCGCGTGGAAGCGCAGCGGATTGGCGGCGAACCCGCCGAGCAGGGAGTAGACCTTGTTCGGGTTGGCGATCGAGAAGGCGGGATGGCCGAGGAGCCGGCGCACGGTCGCGACCGTGTCGGGCGCCGACGAGGTCGCCTGCAGGCCCAGCCACTTGTTCAGCACCAGCGCGTCGTCGCGGTAGCGGTCGTGGAAGTCGGCCAGTGCCGCCGCCCGCTCCGGCACGTCCATGTCGACCAGGATGGCGAGTGCCGCGAAGCGGTCGGTCATGTTGTCGGCGGTCTCGTACTGGCGCATCAGCGCGGCGCGCGTCGCGTCCTCGCCCAGCGTCGCCAGGTAGGCGAGCGCGCCGTTGGCGAGCGCGCGACGGCCGGCCGAGGCCGCGTCCGGCCGGTAGGCGCCGGCGGGGCGCGCCCGCGCCCGTTCCAGCCGGTCGCGCAGGCCCCGGGCGACGGCGCGGCGCAGGCCCTGGCGCGCCTCGTGGACGGCGTCCGGGTCGATCGTCGCCATCTGCTCGCCGACATAGCTCTCGCTCGGCAGCGACAGCAGCTCGGCCGCGAAGGCGGGATCGTCCACCGCGCCGTCGAGGGCATGGCCGAGAGCGGCGACGAAGGCATCGGACGAAGGCGGGCTGCCGCCGGCCCTGATCGCCGCCACGCTCTCCAGCAGCAGCGACGTGGCGAAGCTCTGGGCTGCCTCCCAGCGGTTGAAGGGGTCGCCGTCGGCGGCCATGCGCAGCGCGCGCGCCGACGGCGGCTCGTCCATCTCGACGACGACGGGTGCCGCGAAGCCGCGGTTGATCGAGACGACGGGCGGCTCGGCCACGCCGGCGAAGACCCAGCGCCGGCTCGCCTCGGTCAGCTCCAGCACCCGGTCGTCGCCCTGGGCGGCGTTCTCGCCTTCGAGCCGCAGCGGCATCGCGGCGCCATCAGGCGCCAGCAGGCCCAGATGCACCGGCAGGTGCAGCGGCAGCTTGTCCGGCTGGCCCGGCGTCGGCGGCGTGCGCTGCGCCACGTCGAGCGTCAGCGTCGCCGCAGCCGGGTCGTGACGCGCGGTGACGGCGAGGCGCGGCGTGCCGGCCTGGCCGTACCAGCGCAGGAATTGCGACAGATCGCGGCCGTTGGCGTCGGCCATGGCGGCGACGAACTGATCGCAGGTCGCCGCCTCGCCGTCGTGGCGGCGGACATAGAGGTCCATGCCCTTGCGGAAGCCGTCGCGCCCGAGCAGCGCCGACAGCATGCGGATGACCTCCGCCCCCTTGTCGTAGACGGTGGCGGTATAGAAGTTGTTGATCTCGACATACTGGTCGGGCCGCACGGGATGGGCGAGCGGCCCCGCATCCTCGGGGAACTGGCGGGCGCGCAGCGAGCGCACGTCCTGGATGCGCTTGACCGGGCGTGAGCGCTCGTCGGCGGAGAACTCCTGGTCGCGATAGACCGTCAGCCCTTCCTTGAGGCTGAGCTGGAACCAGTCGCGGCAGGTGATGCGGTTGCCGGTCCAGTTGTGGAAATACTCGTGCGCCACGACGGACTCGATGGCGGCGTAGTCGAAGTCGGTCGCGGTCTCCTGGTCGGCCAGTATGTACTTGTCGTTGAAGACGTTTAGGCTCTTGTTCTCCATCGCGCCCATGTTGTAGTCGGACACGGCGACGATGTGGAACACGTCCAGGTCGTATTCGAGGCCGAACGTCTCCTCGTCCCAGCGCATGGAGCGCTTCAGCGAATCCATCGCCCAGCCGGTGCGGCCCTCCTTGCCGTGCTCGACCAGGATCTTGAGCGCGACCCGCCGGCCGGAGCGGGTGGTGAAGCTGTCCTCGGCGACCGCGAGGTCGCCCGCCACCAGCGCGAAGAGATAGGTCGGCTTGCGGTAGGGGTCCTCCCACACCGCCTCGTGGCGCCCGTCGCCGAGGTCGTGCGCGGCGGCGAGGTTGCCGTTCGACAGCATGACCGGGAAACGGGCCTTCTCGGCCCGGATGGTCGTGCGGAAGGTCGAGAGCGCGTCCGGCCGGTCGAGGAACCAGGTGATGCGCCGGAAGCCCTCGGCCTCGCACTGCGTGCAGAACACGCCCTTGGAGATGTAGAGGCCTTCCAGCGCCGTGTTGGCCGACGGGCGGATCGCGGCCTCGGTCTCCAGCACGAAGCGCTCGGGCGGGTCCGGCAGCGTCAGCGTCGTCTCGCCCAGCACATACTCGCCCGGCGCCAGCGCCCTTCCGTCGAGGCGGATCGCCAGCAGCTCCAGCTCCTCGCCGTCCAGCACCAGGGGCGACCCGCGGGCGCCCGTGCGATGCACGTCCAGGCGGGCCGCGACGCGCGTGCGGTCGGGATCGAGGTCGAAGGCAAGCTCGACGCGGTCGATGCGGTGGTCGGGCGGGCGGTAGTCGGCGCGGCGGATCGGCGCGTGGGTCATCGTGTCTCGTCCGGTGCGAGGCGGTTGCGTAGAGCGCGGCGACGTGTCTCGCGCCAGGCGATGTAGAGGCCGCTCGCGATGATGATGGCGACGCCGACCCACGTCCAGACATCGGGCAGGTGGCCGAAGATGGCCCAGCCCAGCGTGGTGGCGACGATGATCTGGCCGTAGTTGAAGGGCGCGATCACCGAGGCCGGCCCCCACATGAAGGCGCGTGCGAGGAAGTAGTGGCCGAGGCCGCCGAGCACGCCCAGCGACAGGAACACGGCCGCATCGACGGTCGCGGTCGGCCACAGCCAGACGAACGGCACCACCATGCTCATCAGCAGGCTGCCGACCATGCCGCTGTAGAGCGCCGACGTCTCCGGCCGGTCGAAGGGCGCCACCCGGCGGGTCAGGATCTGGTAGAGCGCGTGGCACAGCGCGCTGCCGAACAGCAGCAGCCCCTCGACCGGCACCGTGCCCGACCCCGGCCGCGCCACCACGAGCGCGCCAGAAAAGCCGACGACGACCGCCGTCCAGCGCCGGATGCCGACTTTCTCGCCCAGCAGCGGGCCCGACAGCGCGGTCACCAGGAAGGGCGCGATGAAGCCGATCGCCGACGCCTCGGCCAGCGGCACGTAGGCGATGGCGGTGAAGAAGCACAGCATCGAGCCGAGATGCAGGGCTGAGCGCGCGACCTGCAGCCCCGGGCGGGCCGTGCGGAAGACGACGGGGCCGACCGTGGCGGCGAAGAGCGCCAGCATGAACACGAAGTGCCCGGTCGTGCGCGCCCAGACGATCGCCATGGGGTGGTAGTCGATCGCGAGGTACTTCACGAAGGCGTTCATCACCGGCAGCACGGTCGCCGCCAGGCACATGAAGAAGATGCCGCGCAGGATGCTCTGGGTGGCCGGGGCGGGGTGGGCGGCCGGGGCGGGGAGGGCGGTCAGCGCCGGTGTTCCGTCTGGTGATGCCGGCGCCGCGCGCCGCAGGGCGATCCTAGCGGGGTGGCGATCCGCCGGCCATGCCGGGCCGCCGCTCGCGCCGATTCACGCAGCAAGCCAACCGTGCGAAACTCCGACGCAAGACGGAAGCCCCGGGGGGAGGCAGTCATGGCGCTCGTGCTGATGGTGGCGGAGTCGTCGTCGTTCGGGCGCGAGATATGGCGCTCGGACGGCACCGAAGCGGGAACCCGGCTCGTCCGCGACATCAATCCCGGCGGCGATGCGATCCAGGTGGCCGAGCTGACGGCGATCGACGGCACCGCATTCTTCCGCGCCGACGACGGCGTCCACGGATCCGAGCTGTGGCGCTCGGACGGCACGTCGGACGGCACCTTCATGGTGCTCGACATCAACGACGGCGGCGACGGCATCCCGGGCGAGCTGACGGACGTCGACGGCACCCTGTTCTTCCTCGCCGACGACGGCGACGGCGACGATCTCTGGCGTTCGGACGGCACGGAAGAAGGCACCTACAAGGTCGCCGAGCTGGACCTCGGTTGCGGCTGCAACTTCGCGCAGGATCTGACCGCGGCCGGCGGCCTGCTCTTCTTCCAGTCGGGCGACGACGACCACGGCCAGGAGCTCTGGCGCTCCGACGGCACGACCGAGGGGACCTACCTGGTCCGGGACATCTGGCCCGGCACGGAGGGGAGCTTCCCCTACGACCTCGGCGCTGCGGCCGGCTCGCTCTGGTTCAACGCCGACGACGGCACGAGCGGCAACGCGCTCTGGGTCTCCGACGGCACCTCGCTCGGCACGCGGATGGTGCGCACGCTGAACGAAGGCGGCTTCATCCCGGCCTACCCGCGCTACTTCCGCGACATCGACGGCACCGTCTTCTTCCTCGCCAACCACGATACCTTCGGGCTGGAGCTGTGGCGTTCGGACGGGACGTCCGATGGCACCGTCATGGTGACCGACCTCGACCCCGCAGGCGACGGCGCGATCGGGTCGCTGACGGTGATGGACGGGACGCTGTTCTTCACCGGCAGCGACGGGATCGATTTCGGGCTGTGGCGCTCGGACGGCACGTCGGACGGGACCGAGCTCGTCATGCCGTTCGTGGAGATGACCTATGCGGAAGGGCCGCCGCTCGCCCAGATCGACGGCACGCTCTACTTCATGGCCGACGACGGCGCGACCGGCCGCGAGCTGTGGGCGTCCGACGGCACCTCGGCCGGCACCAGGCCGGTCGCGAACCCGCCGGCGGCCGGCGACGACATCGATCCGACGCTCATCACCGCAGCCGGCAGCCTGCTCTTCTTCGAGGCCCAATCGACGGCCGACTTCGAGCTCTGGCGCTCGGACGGAACCTCCGCCGGCACATCTCCGCTGCGCGGCGACGGCGATGTCCTGATCTACCCCTGGGAGATCGTGGCGCTCGACGACGGCACCGTCGGCGTGCCGACGGTCGACGACTTCGCTGACGACACGTGCGAAGAGGGCGACGGCGTCACCACCGACCGCACGCTGGAGGTGAGCGGCACCGCCGATGCGGGCGATACCGTGCACGTGCTGCGCGACGGCAAGGAGTTCGGCACGGCAACCGCGGACGAGGACGGCCTCTGGAGCATCGACGATCCGTCGACGCTGGCCTTCGGCCTCCACCGCTACACCGCCTTCGCCACGAACTCCGACGGCAATGAAAGCGATCTCTCCGAAGCTCTGGAGGTGATCGTCGCCGACGGCAAGGGCACGGCCGGCAATGGCGCGGACGTGCTGGCGGGCGGTCCCGGGAACAACAGCATCGACGGCAAGAACGGCGACGACACCATCTTCGGCGAGGCCGGCAACGACACGGTCAAGGGCGGCAACGGCGCGGACTGGCTCGCGGGCGGCGGTGACCAGGACGCGCTGTGGGGTGGTGCCGGCAGCGACACGGCGCTCGGCGGCAACGGCAAGGACACGATCTACGGCGAGAACGGCGACGACGTCCTCATCGGCGGCAATGGCGACGATCGCATCGAAGGCGGCAGCGGCTCCGACCTGGTGCAGGGGGACGCCGGGGCGGACACGCTTTCGGGCGGCGACGGAACGGACACGATCGTGGCGGGCACCGGGGCCGACCGGGTCTCCGGCGACGCGTCGACCGATCTCATCATGCTCGGCGACGACGATGCCAAGGACAGCGTCTTCGGCACCGTCGCGAACCTGACCAGCGATATCATCGTCGGCTTCGAGACGGGCAAGGCCGGCGACCTCATCGCGATCACCGGTCTCGCCGCGACCAGCGGCAAGTTCCTCGACAGTCTCGCGGTCGTCGACGGCGTACTTTCCCTGTCCAAGGTCGGCGGCGGCACCCTACTGTTCGAGGACATGGCGGGCACCCACTACACCGACACGGTGCTGGGATCGGATGGCAGCATTCTGCTCTACGTCCTGTAGGGGCACCCCTCGCCATAGAATTGAAAGACGGCAACCCGATCTTCCTCTAGAGTGGTAGGCGCAG